>PMJO01000295.1 GCA_003158455.1 Myxococcales bacterium
GGAAGTCAGCATAGGACGGTCTATACGCGCCGACTCGGACCTCACTCCGTGTCCAGCTAGCTCTGGGAAGTGGGTCCCCTTTGCTGAAGCGCACCCACGGTCGTCCACGCATCGGGGGGCCGAAAATGTCGGCGGGTGAAAAATGTTGGGGCGAAAATTCAAGCCGCCTGTGCAGCTTGAACCCGGAGGCTGGCGGCCTCCATCGTCCCCGCGCAGGCGTTCGCAAGGGCGTCGGCGAAGCCTTGACGGGGGTACGATGGATTGCACCCGGCACAGCGCCGACAAGTCCGGCCGGGCCGTGCCTTCGCACATGCCTTCGCGAGGGTCGCCGTGTTAGCCTGAGTCATGAGCCTCGAACACAACTGGAAAGAGATCCAGGCGATCTTTGAAGCCGCGAATGTTTGCTTGATTGCCTCAATCTCGCCAGACGGTTTTCCGCACATGACCCCGATCGGCAGTCTGCAGCTACGCGACGACTGCACCGGTTACTACCTTGAGCGCTTCCCGCAAGCGCTTAGAAAGAACTTGGATCAATGCGACAGAGTCGAAGTCATCGCACTCGACCGCCGCACGGGAACATGGCTCAAGGCACTGGTGAAGGGCCGCTTCAGCGTACTGCCTGCCCTGCGCTTGCGCGGCTTCGCCGGTGCTCGACGGGCGGCCACGCTCGAAGAGCAAGAGCGATGGCTGCGCAAGGTCCACCGGCTGCGGTTTACCAAGGGGCACGCGCTGCTCTGGCGAGGTATGAGTGAGGCGCGCGATTTGCGGTTCGACTCATGCGACCCCGTTCGCTTTGGCGCGATGACCGAGGGCCTGTTCCAACTACGACAGAGACTATAGGCAGGTTCCGACCTGACGTAGCTGCTCCCCTACCAGTGCCGTTTCTTCGGGTGTGCATCACACGATCTCAGGGAGATAATCTGTGGTGACCGGCGCCAGTTTCTGCCGGCGCCATGCCGGCAGCAGCCGTACACGCCGCGCGCAGATGACTTCGGTCGGGCTCTGGTCCTGAGTGCGCAAATCGTGCGGCTGGTTTCTTGGCCGCTGGCGGCGATCAGCCTGTTGTTGTGCGGCCAGTTCCCGCATCCATACAGGGGTATTGCCTCTCAGGCACGCAACGACCAATTCCCGAACCATCGCGAGTTGGTCGGCATCACATACAAACGCATAGGAATCTTTTGTAAGGGGAACGGAGGAAGGTGCCCATCATGAAAACTTCGAAGATTGAAATCAGCGCCAATTCACGCAAGGGATCCCTGAGGATCCTGGGTACGTTGTTCATTGCCGCCGTCGTCGGAATCGTCGCATTTGGGGCCGGGCGGGCCAGCATCGAGGCCGACGAGGGGGTCACTCTGGTCGTTCGGCACAAGGTAGCGGATCTTGCCAAATGGAAGACCATCTTCGATGCTCACGAGGATGTGCGCAAGCAGTTCGGCTGGACTTCCTACCAGGTGTTGACTGAACTTGGGGATGCCAACCATGTCACCATCATCGGCCGAATCCGAAGCGCGGCTCAGGCCAAGGATTTTGGCAAGTCCGCCTCGCTCAAGGAAGCCATGCAGAAGGGCGGAGTACAGGGGCCGCCAGACGTCACTCTGCTCAAGGTCATGGAGGACAAGCGCTACTGAGGAGTCCGTATTTGCGCGCCTCGACCCTGGTACCATCAGGGTCGGGTGAGTCGCGTCGTCGACCACGAGAATGACCGCTACCGTGAAGGGATTGTGCACGGCCCAGTCACACCGATTGTGCCACCCGCCCACCCGTCTGACCCCGCCCGGAGGGTAGCCTGCGCTGCTTCCCCAGATCCCAAACCAGATAGGCGACCACCGCGACGTTCAACATCAGTAGAATCACTCGCGTGGCCGTGACCTTGCGCGCGGCCTCGTAAGTCTTCACGGGAATATAGAATCCGCCGCTGAGCGCACCCAGCCACTTGGCCCAACCCCGTCCCCTCCACAGACCCACGGCCTCAAGCAGACGCAGCCCCGCATAGGCCGCAGCGCCACCGGCCAAAGCCCACAGGCGAGCATCATCGAGCTTGGACGCTACCCCGACGAAGATTCTCGGGTAGTACGCTGAAGGATTCAGATGCAGGTGCTGTACAACCTCCTCGGCAATCTGCTGCAGGTCGCGGTGAATTAGCCCAAGCAGACCAAGCCCCACTACCAGCACGAGAATTCCCTTTGTCGCCTCGCACACCGCGACCGCACGTATCCCCCTTTGATGGTGCATGGGTGGTGGCGAAATCAATGGTGTGCCAGCGATGTTGCCCTCGTCTCGGCCAGCACGCCGCCAGCTACTTGTCCCTCGCCGTCTGCTGCATGCGCGGCCTATGCACGTTGAATGCGGGCTTCTGGTTGGGGTCGCAATTGGGACCGAAGCCATCGGCGTTGAAGTCGTAGGTCAAGTGGCCGTGCAAAACGCCCCTGACCGCTTCGATCTCAACCTGGTGGTGGCCAGCGCGGGCGGGTGAGCAGTACGACAAGAGGTAGTAGCGACGGGAGAAACCCTCGATGCGCTGGGCGATTTCCTCGAAGCCCCGCGTGATGTCCTGCGGGTTCCTCGAAGTGAAGGTTCCGGACCGGCCGATGGTCCGGACCTCGGCGTCATCGATCTCACCCCCTACCGCGATAGCGTATACGTCGACCCGTGCCTCGGCCACCGCCTCACGCAAGGTCTGCGCCTTGACCCGGCCGGCGTGGTCGGTGCCGTCAGTGAAGACGACAAGAGTGCCAAAGCGCAGGGGCGTGCTGGCGTGGTCCATCTGACGATCCAGGACGTTGATGGCGTCAACCACTGCGCCATTCAGGTTTGTCGAAGGGTCTTTGGGCCTGTACCAGGCTAGGCCGTTGATGGCGGCCTCGGCGCTGGGTGCGCCGAATCCAGCGATGGGTGTGATGTGCGGGCTGCCGTCGAAGGCGTACACCGCAAGTTTCTGGTGCGAGCCGACCCGTTTCGAGAAGTTGACGGCTGCCTCCACCAGCCGGTTAACTTCGGGCGAGCCGACCACCGAGCCGCTCATGTCGACCAGCAGCAGGCCATAGTACGAGGCCGCCACCTCAGGTTGAAGGATAGTTTGCCGGCTCTCGTAGATCGACACCGGGCGGCCGTCCTCATAGATGTGGAAGTCCGCCGGGAGCAGATTCGGTACCGGGTCGCCGCGCGTGGTGTCCACGGTGAAGTACACCGCGATGTTCGACGGCTTCTGCACCGAGCGGTCCACCATCCGCACATCGAGGCCGGCGCATCCCGAAGGCAGGATCGCTATCGAAGCACAGAGCAGGGAGCGGAAAGACAGCGCCATAGCGGCGTAGTATAGACGCCGTCCAAGCTGGTGCGACGAGATTGTGCCAGCCAAGCGGAGCTAGCCTCCCTCCCAGCCTCAACGCGCCATGCGCACCCATGCCTTCCGACCAACCCGACGGGATTGCGACTCGAATGTCAGTACTTGAGCCCTTGCATAATTGGGCGTGAGGTGAATTGCGGAGTTGCAGTGGGCACAGGTCTTGCGCCGTCAACTGGCCATGCGAACTTGCTGTGTGTGGCTGATGAGTGCGTCTCTGAGAAGGCTTGGAAAAGTCCCACTCAGAACTCCTGTGGGCAACGCGGGACGGCCAACCACATCGTGGCGCTAGCCGCCGCTCCAGGTCCCGCCGAGAGTGGTGGCGCAAACTTGCTGGGCAGGCGCGATCTGGCCTGCTGAAAGCGAATACCAAACGTACGTCACTACAATACCAGCGGGAATCCCAGCGAATTGTCCGTTGCCCGTGGAGGTGAATGTACAAGTAGCGGAAACATTCGCTGTAAGACATGCGGCCTGCGAAAAAGTGCCCTGGTTCTGCTGTACACATACAGTTTGCTCGTGGTCCGCCGCATCGGCGGTCAAACCGGAAAACCCAGTGCACAGATGCATACCCTGAGTGGTGAAGTCGCAACTGATGTCCGCCACAGAGCCACCAGAACCCGCGACGTCGGCATCGACGCCTGCGTCGCTTCCACCCGAACCGGCCACACCGTCCGAGCGGACTGTCGAACCGTCGCCGCTGGGGGCAGAGCCACCAGAACCCGTGACAGCCGAGTCAATACCACCGTCGCTTCCGCCGGAGCCAGTCAGGCCGTCCGAGGTGGCGGCCGAACCGTCGTTGCTGCCGGTAGAGCCCCCAGTGCTAGTGACCGCAGTGTCGACAATAGTCGCGCTTCTGTCCGAACTGGTGAAACCGTCCGAAACGGTGGCCGAACCATCGTTGCTGCCGGCAGAGCCCCCCGAGCTGGTGACCGCAGTGTCGACAATAGCCACGCTTCCGTCCGAGCTGGTAGGGCCGTCCGAGACAAGCGCTGAGCCGTCGCTGTTGCCCCTGGAGCCCCCGGTGCTGGAGACCGCGGAGTCAATACCAGCGGTGCTTCCGTCTGACCTGGCCGAAGCCGCGTCTGCGCTGCCGTCTCTGGTCTGCGCACCATCATTCTTGGCCGGCGAACTCGAGCAGGCCGTCAACGTCGCCGCGGCAAACAGGACGAACGCCCGATTTCTCTGCATTAGAAGACTAGTCATGGTCGTGGATTCTTCTTTCGAGTCTTTTGCCGCCTTTGCGGACAACACTTGCACTGAAGCCGTTTCGCGCTGCACAGGGCTCAGCCTCGAAAGCGGCGTCCTTCTACACGAAGCAACGGCAAAACGCAACGCAGCCGCGTGTCGTGGGCATGACCATGCCGGCTCACGCATGCCGCTTTCAAGCTGTGTATCGCGGTGAATTCGTGCCAGAATTCCCGCGACGACTTTCCGTACAGCTCGGGGTTCCCTTTGCTTTCAAGTACCCACAGTCGTCCGTGCACCATGGGGTGTGTCGGCGGGTGAAGAATCTTGGAGGGATTGTCAGCAGGTCACTTCAGGTGCTTGTCATCCGCCACGCGCTTGCTTGCTGGCTACTTAGTGGGGGAGCCAAGCTTCTCCATGACCTTGGCAGATGCGGCGTCTTGCGTGTGGCACTTTCTACGAACCGCCGCTGCCTTCGAGAACTCGCTCCACGGCTCGGGTGAGCGCTTTGATCGAGTAGGGCTTGGCAAGCCAAATCAGGCCTTTGTTGACGGCGCGTTCGGCACGCTCGTTCGGGGCATGACCGCTGGCCACGATGGCCTTCTGGGCCGGAAACAGCCGCTGGATCTGCTCGAAGATCTGCAAACCATCGAGCGCTTCGCCCAGCACGACGTCCATGATGATGAGATCGTACGGACTCTTGCCCGTCGGCGCTGCCTGGCTAAAGACCTCTAGGGCGCGCTGGCCGCTTTGGATGGTGTCTACCTCGTAGCCCAGGTGGACGAGAACCCTCCGGCAAGTTTGCAATTGGATGGTTTCGTCATCGACGACGAGAATCTTCGCCTGGCGGCGCAGCTCCACCGCAGGCGTCTCGCTTGTCTCCAGGACCACATTCACCAGGGGAAAGTAGAGGGAGAAAGTCGTTCCTGTTCCTGGAACGCTGGTGACGTCGATGAAGCCATCGTGCTCCTTGACCACCCCGTGCACAATGGCGAGACCGAGCCCTGAGCCAGAGTTTTCGCCTACGCGTTTCTTGGTGAAGAACGGCTCGAAGATGCGCACCAGCTCCTGCTTTTCGATGCCGCAGCCGTCGTCCGAGACAGTCAGTACCGCGTAGCTCCCCGGGGGAATGGTCTCGTAGTGGCCCGTGGGCGTGGCCAGGCGCTCCCGCCGGGTCTTGACCACGATCTTGCCGCGGCCATCGATGGCTTCAATGGCGTTGCGTACCAGATTGCCAACTGCACGCGCTAGCTGCGACTCCGAACCGCACACGGCAAGCGGCTCGGCAAAGCAGTCCACCATCATGTTGACGTGGCTGCTCCTGTCGTTGGCGAAGCGCACAGAGCCTTCCGCCAAGCAAGATCTGACCACACGGTTGAAATCCATGTTGTCCCTCACGGTCCTGCCCTGGCGGCCGAGCGTCAAAAGATCCTTGATGGTCTGGGCGGCACGCAGGGACGCGGTCTTGATAGTCTTGATGTCGGCGCGCAAGTTCCCGATGGCGTTCTCGTCCACTTTCAACCTGCCGAGATCGTCGAGGATGAGATCGGGCAGCGCCACGAGCGGGCCCAATGCATTGTTGAGATCGTGCGCAACGCCGCCGGCAAGGACGCTGAGCGCCTCCATCCGCTTCGTGGTGGCCACGCGCTCTTGCACACTACGTTCGTGCAGCATGGTCTTGTGCACCAGCTCCTGGTGAAGACGAATGCTCTTCAAGACTGCCGTGATCTCGTTGCGGAAGACGGCATGACTTCGGATCCCGTCGGCGTAGTCGAAGGCAGCCACGCCAAGCAGCTGGAAGTCGATCGCCATGGGGAACACCAGGAAGGTGCGCCGTCGTTCGAGAACCAGCGCGCTGGGAGGGAGCAATCGACTTGCCGGGAAATTGGGCTCGGGCATCTTGACGGCGTGCCCGTCCACGAGACAGACCACCGGCACGAGATCGGTAACATTCGCGCCCTCCGCGCAAGATAAGAATGCGGTGCGAACCCCCGCCGCGGGCAGTTCCTTGAGCAGCGTCGCCTCAAGCGACGAGAGATCGAAAGCGACCGAGGCTTGCTCGCCGACGGTCAGCAAGCTCGCGTAGCTGTCCTCCAGGGTCAGGCGTTGTCGTGTCTGCGCGGTGGCGCTGGAAGTCGCGACCAGGTTCATCCCTTCGTAGAAGGCGCGCTCGAGCTCGATGTCAGACAGGTCGCCCAGCTCGTCGTGCAGCCATTCGATGGCGTCCCGGAGCATCTGGTGATGTTCGCTATCGTCTCCCATGTCCTCGAGCAAGTCGCCCACGGCCTTCTGGAACGCTTGGTACTGTCCCCCGGTCGCGCTGCGGAGGGATTCGATCAGCCGCTGACTGACCAGCGCCACGTCTTCAGGGTGGGCCCCGAGTGCGCGTACGAGTTTCGGCCTCAGCGCTTCGATGCGATCGCGGTGCCGATCGGAGCGCGCGGGCTGCTCCTTGCTTTTTGCGGCGGCGACCGTTCTCGGATGTTGCTCGAATTCGCAGCCGCAGGAGCGGCGGCAAACGAACAGGGAAGGCAGCACGACACAAGCAGGAACTTGCTGGCCAGCGAGTTGGGCCACCACGGTCTCGATGGCCAGGCTCGCCATGCGATCGAAGGGCTGTGCCACGGTCGTCAGCGGCGGGCTTCCCAATCCGGCGACCGGCAGGTCGTCGAAACCCGTTACAGGAATGTCGCGCGGCACGCGCCGGCCCCACTTACGCAAGGCCTCGATGGCCCCGATGGCCATGTTGTCGTTGGCGGCCACCACACCGTCGAAAGCGACGCCTGAAACAAGAAGATCGTCCATGGCAGCGCGGCCCTGATTGGGCATGAAATAGCCGCAAGCCACGAGCGCCGGATCGAAGGGGATGCCATGTCTGGCGAGAACGGCCTGGTAGGCATCGAATCGCACCTGCGCCTCTGGGTTTTTGGGCGTTCCAGCGAGAAACACCGGCCGGCGGACCCCGTGTTCGAGCACCAAGTGCTCGACCGCGGCCTCCATGCCGCCTCGATTGTCGAGCACCAGGCTGGGAACGCCCGGCAATGCCAGGCCAATGCTGCACACGCTGGCTGGCCGGTAGCTCTCGAGCAAGCGCGCGACCGGATCCGGTCCACAAAAGGCGGCGAGCATGCTCGATACGACGATGATTCC
>PMJO01000036.1 GCA_003158455.1 Myxococcales bacterium
GGTCCTGGTAGCCGAGCCGGGTGGCGATTTCCTTCACGTTCAAGGTTGAGCCGCGCAGCAATTGGCAGGCGCGGTGGATGCGCAGCAGGTGGAGATAGTCCCGCGGGGAACAGCCGGTCTGCTGTTTGAAGAGGACTGAGAAATGGGCCTGGGAGAGGTTGGCCAACGCCGCCAGCGCGCTGACCCGCAGGGGCTGGTCAAGGTGCTCGCTCATGTAGATGATGCCTTGAGCCACCTTTTCCACGGTATCCGAGGTGTCGCGGATGCGTTCGTGGCGCTGCCGGATGCTCACAGCCAGGAGGTGCGCAAGGGCGTGCGAAGCTTGCAGCAGGTTTAGGAGCGAGGATCCGTTTTCCAGCGTTTGCAGCACCTCGTTGAACAGCCGGGCCAGTTGCAGGTCTTCCCCCATCCAGACGAGCGGGGCCTGCACGGAGACGCCCAATTGGTGAAGGTATTCGCGGAGATTCTCGCCGAGGGCGCAGGCCCAGTGGATGGTCCACGGGTTGGCAACATGGGCGCCGCAGGTGTGGGGCACGTCCGGCGGCACCACGAGCAGATCGCCCGCCCGCACAGTGTGCAGGTGCCCGGCCAGCTCGCACCAGCCGCCGCCCTTGACGCAATAGATCAGCAGCGCTTGGTCAACACCTTGCGGGCACCGGCGAAGATGGCCGGCGGCTTTTGGAAAATATCCCGCGCCCACGGCCAGTAGCCCGCGCAAGAGCGGTTGTTGGCGGAGCGCGGGCCGGATCACCTGTTCGGGCAGCAGGATCTCGCGCTGCCCACCGGAGCCGGGGTCTTTCTCAGAGCGATTGTCCATGGCGGAGCTTAACCCAATCCTGAGCGCGGCTCAGGCTCCTGCCAATGCGCGCTCCAGGCGCTGCCAAAGGTCTTCCGAGTCCTCTAATCCAACGGAGATGCGAATCAGGTAGCGGGAAACGCCGCACGACTCCGCCCACTCCAGCTCGGTGTAGTGCGCCAACAGGGTGAAGGGGCAGGCGAGCGTGAACACCGTGCCCAGGCTCGGCCCTTTGCAGATCGCGAGGCGGTCGTAGATACCGGGCGACTTCGTATCCCCGTTTTTTGGAAGGAATGTGATGAGGGCGCCCCAGCCGCCGTCCGGGCGCCGCACCGCTTCGTATGCCTCGCTGAACTCCCACTTGGGATACCAGACGCGCTCGACTGCCGGATGACGGCGCAGACGCTCGGCCAACAGCAGGCCGCTCTGATTATGCCGCTTCATGCGGTCGGGGAAGCTGCGGGCTTGCACGTCCAGCACCACGGCATCTTCACCCCACAGCAGCTCCTCGTGCTGGGCGCTGACGATGGGCTTGATCTCGTCGTAAAGCGGTGACCTGGGATTGCAGATGAGCGCGCCGCCCATTGCGTTGCCGGTCCCGGCGATGAACTTGGTGAGGCTGGTCGCAATCAGGTCGGCGTGGTTGCTCAGGTCCACATTGGCTGGGGTGGCTACCACGTCGTCGGCCACCAGTGGCACGCGATGCTCGCGGAGAATCGGTCTTATCCGGCGCACGTCGGCTGAGCCGAGCAGGGGATTGCCGGGGATTTCGCAGAAGCACGCCGCCAGCGGCTGCCGGCGCAGCAGGGCCTGCAACTCAGCGTCGATGCTGCCCAGGTGATGTAGCAGTATCCCACCGAAGCCGAGCTTTTGCTGAAGCTTCAACGTGTCCACGTACGGAAACCCCAGTTGGGCCGTGGGCTGACCGGGAGTCCGCTGCATGGCTGCCTGGAGCGCGGCGAACTGGGCGGCCATTCCGGTAGGGGCCAGAAAGACGTCATCCTCCGCACAGTCGTAAAAGCCAGCGAGCTGCCGGCGCAAGGACTGGCGGACGGCCAGATCATCGGCCGCCGGCGCCTGCCCGGCCAGGCGGGCATTCGCCTCCCGCGTGGAAACGATGAGCCCCGTATGCTGCCAGAACGCGCGCAAGGCGGGCGTGCCAGCGTCACTGGTCACGACGCCATGCACGCCGCGAAAAGCCAGGACTTTGGCCCGCTCGCCGCTGGTGCGCTCAATGAACTCCGCGCATACCCGAGCGGCACGGAGCGATGGAAAGGGCAAGCACGGCTGCCCATCTCCGATCTGCCGCGCCAGTTCTCGCACCTCGGCATGAATGAAGAAGCGCGGATAGCCGCTGGTGAGCGCGTTGACCACCTCGGGCTTCTTCTCCTCGTAGCCCACGACATCCTGCCAGCGCGGCAGCGCCACCGACACCGCGTGCGGCGAGGCGGGAATAGGGCGGCCAAGCTCCTTGCCCCGCCAGAGCGGGTCTAGCAATAAATCGCGCGCAGGCATTATGATTTTGGCAAAGACCTTAAGCCGCCCGGGGCGCCAAAGCGAATTCAAATTGGTTCAGCCGCTTTCCCGCTTGGCATCGGGGACGGGGTCTGATAGCAGAGTTACCAATGAACGTCAGCAGGGACAACTGAAGTTGAAGGAGCCAAACCATGCGCAAATGCAACTGTTCGGGACATTGCGGGCCGCAACCACTCACCCGTCGCGAGTTCCTCGGGTTGGTGGGCGCGGGGGCGGCGGCGACACTGCTGGGCAGCCCGGCGTGGGGG
>PMJO01000193.1 GCA_003158455.1 Myxococcales bacterium
GACCCGGTCCGTGCAGCGGATACAGAGTGGGGACTGTGTCGCCGCTGAGGTACGCTGCCACGACTAGTGTGTCGCCGCGAGCCACCATGGCGACGTCGTTGGTCAGATACCTGACCGCGCCGCCCATCACAAAACGGAAGTGAGTGAGTGTGGGTTCCGACCCGGTGAGGCGGGCGACCACCAGATCTGCCGTCCCTGTGCCACTCGTCTCAGTCCAACTGCAGTACCACTGAGGCATCATGGAGCAGCGGAGGGGGCCGCACAGGTGAGATCAAGAGCTTTGGTGATGGCACAATCCGTACTTCCACAGGTGAGAGCTGGATCGATAGACCGAACCACGATTTGGCAGTCCGTGGAAAGGGTCGGGGCTTCGACTTTCTGCTTGACGGGGCAGACTGCAGAAGTTCCCGCGGTTCCCGCGCCGCCGGCGTCTGCCGCGCCGCCAGCGCCCGACAGAACCTGGCCGCCCGCGCCGCCCGGAGGCGCCAGCGAGCCCCCAGCGCTGCCTCCAGTTGAGTTCTGTCTATGAGGGGATACTTGTTCGCTGCAGGCAAACAGACCGAACAGACCCATGAGAAGTGAGGGAGAAGCGAGTCGAGCTGTTCTCATAGACGCCCCCACACCAGTGTAGCATGGCTCCGGAGCGGAATTCCTCACACTGAATGACGGAGCCGCGTTCCTATCCACCGACGGGGGAATGACTTCTAGCGCTCGGCGATATGGACGGGGCTGAAACGAAGACGGCGTCGCAACGACGAGAACGTCGAGTTGCGGGCCGCCGGAAAGACCTACACCCTGCTGCCGCACCCCTGCCTGACCGCCTTTTTGTTCGGGCAGGCGCTTTTTGAGCGGCGCCGTGAATTGGTCGGCTTGCCGCGCCTTTCGGCGCTGCCAGACGCGGGCGCCGCGGATCGCATGTCGTCCGATTGATCCGAGCGGCGGTGGTGTAAACTCCGCACCCCAATGCCGTACGACCATCGTTCCGTTGAACCCAAGTGGCAGGCCCGCTGGCGCGCGGCCCGCCTGCATCAGACCACCTTCGATCCCGCGCGGCCCAAGTTCTACGCACTGGACATGTTTCCCTATCCGTCGGGCGCGGGGCTGCACGTGGGGCATTGCGAGGGATACACCGCCACCGACATCATCACGCGCTGGAAGCGCATGCAGGGCTGCAACGTTCTTCACCCGATGGGCTGGGACGCCTTTGGCCTGCCGGCCGAAAACTACGCCATCAAGACCGGCATCCATCCGCGGGTGACCACGGAAAAGGCCATCGCCAACTTCCGCCGCCAGATCGACTCCATCGGCTTTGCCTACGACTGGGATCGCGAGGTCAACACCACCGATCCCCAGTACATCAAGTGGACGCAGTGGATCTTCTTACAGCTGTACAACAAAGGCCTGGCCTACGAGGGCACCGTGCCCATCAACTGGTGCCCGTCGTGCAAGACAGGCCTGGCCAACGAAGAAGTCACGCAGGGGTGCTGCGAGCGTTGTGGCAGCGGGGTCGAGCGCAAAGACATGCGTCAGTGGTTGCTGCGCATCACCCGCTACGCGGATCGCTTGCTGGAGGATTTGGCGGAATTGGACTGGCCCGAGTCCACCCTGGCCATGCAGCGCAACTGGATCGGCCGCTCCGACGGGGCCGAGGCCATCTTCAAGGTAGTCGAACCTAGTCGCGTGGGCGAAGGCGGGCTTCGCCCGCCGGAGCCAGAGCGCGGGAGGGAATGGGAACCCTCTCAGGGTTCCCATATTGTTGACGAGATCAAGGTCTTCACCACGCGGCCCGATACCTTGTACGGTGCGACCTACATGGTGCTTTCCCCGGAACACCCGCTGGTCGACAGCTTGACCACGCCGGCGCAGCAGGCCGCCGTGCGCGCCTACCAGGTCGCCGCGCGCCGCAAGAGCGACCTGGAACGCACCGATCTAGCCAAAGAAAAGACGGGAGCGTTCACCGGAGCCTTCGCCATCAATCCGGTCAACCACGAAAAGATCCCGGTCTGGATTGCTGACTACGTTTTGTCCAGCTATGGCACCGGCGCGATCATGGCAGTCCCGGCGCACGACCAGCGCGACTACGAATTCGCCAGCAAGTTCAATCTGCCCATTCGTCCCGTGGTGCGGCCCGCGGACGGCCACACCCCGGCGCCCGACCAGGCGTTCGTCGACGACGGCATCGCGGTCAACTCGGGCGATCTCGACGGTCTGTCCACCCCACAGGCCAAGGCCAAGGTTACCGGGCAACTCGAAGCCCGCGGACTGGGCCGCGCCATGGTCAGTTTTCGGTTGCGCGACTGGGTGTTTTCTCGGCAGCGCTACTGGGGCGAGCCGATCCCCATCGTTCATTGTCCCACCCACGGTACGGTGCCGGTGCCCGAGTCGGCGCTGCCCGTCACGCTGCCCGAGGTCGAGCGCTACCAGCCCACCGGCACGGGCGAATCGCCGCTTGCCGGGATCGAGTCCTGGGTCAAGACCACCTGCCCGACTTGCGGCGGGCCGGCCCGACGGGAAACCAACACCATGCCCCAGTGGGCGGGATCGTGTTGGTATTATCTGCGCTACCTCGACCCCAAGGCCGCGCACGAGCCCTGGTCCAAGCAGGTCGAACAGCAGTGGCAGCCGGTCGATCTATACGTGGGCGGTGCCGAGCACGCTGTCTTGCACCTGCTTTATTCGCGCTTCTGGCACAAGGTGCTCTACGACCTGGGATATGTCTCGACCAAGGAGCCGTTCAAGAAGCTGCGCCACCAGGGCACGGTGCTCGCCTACTCGTACCAGGATGCCTTGGGCCGCTATCACGAGATGTCCGAGATCGAGCTGCGCGGGGACGACGCCATCCTCAAGGCCACGGGCGAGAAACTCAAGGTGGCCGTGGACAAGATGGCCAAGACCAAGCTCAACGGGGTCAACCCCGACGACGTGGTGGCCGAGTACGGCGCGGACGTGTTGCGCCTGTACGAGATGTTCATGGGCGAGTTCGAGCTGCCCAAGCCCTGGGATGCGCGCGCCATCGAAGGGTGCGCCCGTTTTGTCAAGCGGGTCTGGCGGCTGGTGGAGGAATTCGACGAGAAGAAGGCGCCCGCGGGCGATCCGCTGCTGCGCTTGCGCCACAAGACCATCAAGCGGGTGACCGGCGATCTCGATCGCATGGCCTTCAACACCGCGGTGGCCGCGATGATGGAATACTTGAACGAACTGACCAGTAGCGGCGCCACCCGCGAGGATCTGCTGACCCTCATCAAGCTGCTGGGACCGTTTGCGCCTCACCTGGGCGATGAGGCATGGGAGAAACTGGGCCAACCGGGTTTCCTACTGCAAGTTCCCTGGCCGAGTTTCGACGAGGCGCTGACCCGCGACGCAGTGGTCACCCTGGGCGTGCAGGTGAACGGCAAGCTTCGCGGCGATGTCCAGGTCGCGCGCGACGCGCCCGAGGCCGAGGTGCGCGAAAAGGCGATGGCCGTGCCCAATGTGGCCAAGCACCTTGCGGGCAAGACCGTGCGCAAGGTCATCGTGGTTGCCGGCAAGATCGTGAATATCGTTGTAAGCTAGGTGAGTCATGGCAGCCAAGCCGGGGCGAGCGGGAAAACCAGCCTCGTACGAGGACATCCTGGCTCTGCCCGAGAACAAGATTGGCGAGATCGCAGACGGCGAGCTCTTCGTGTCGCCGCGGCCGGCGCCGCGACATTCGCTGGCCGCGAGCAGCTTGACCGGCGATCTCTACGGGCCCTTTTCCAAGGGTCGGGGAGGCCCGGGCGGCTGGCTCATTCTGGACGAGCCCGAGCTGCACCTGGGAGCCGACGTGCTGGTACCTGATACAGGCGGCTGGCGGCGCGAGCGGATGCCACGTTTGCCGACTACAGCTTGGTTTGAATTGGCGCCCGACTGGGGGTGTGAGGTTCTTTCGCCTTCCACGGCGCTTCTGGATCGAACGCGCAAGCAGCGCATCTACGGACGCAACGGCGTGTCGTGGCTGTGGTTTGTCGATCCCCTGGCCCGCCTGCTGGAAGCCTGGCGCCTGGAACACGGCGAATGGATCCTGTCGGGCGCATTCGGGGGCGACGAACCCGCACGCATTCCGCCGTTCGAAGCGGTGGCCATCGAGCTTCAGGATCTGTGGGAACCGGCGGGGCCTGACAGCCCCTGACCGACAATGGGTGAGTTCAAAGTCAACGATAGAGACGGCGCGGCCACGCTCGACATCGTGGTGCAGCCGCGCTGTCCGCGCGAAGGCGTGGGGCCGGTGCTGCGCGATCGTCTGAAGGTCTCGGTCAATGCCCCGCCGGTAGAGGGCAAGGCCAACCAAGCCGTGCAACGTGTCCTGGCTGAGGCATTTGGCGTTCCCCGCTCGGCCGTGACCATCCTTCGCGGCGAAACCGGCAAGCGCAAGACAGTGCGCATCGCCGGGGTCACCGCCGCGGCCGTGATGCAATTGATCACGAGGTTGTGAACTTGTTGGAGCCGGCCCCCGGGATTGAACCGGGGACCCTCGCTTTACGAAAGCGATGCTCTACCACTGAGCTAGGCCGGCAAAAGGCTTTACGTTTCAGGCGGCTAGGTAACTTTATGCTCCGTTCCAGAATCACTTGGCGACACCTTGACGACAAGTTCCCCCAAAACGGCGGCCAGTGATACCACGGTCCCGGCGGGTTGGGAAAGATCCACGTTCGTGGCGGCGAAGGTCGCCTCCGTGAACAGGTCGGGCCGTAGGTGGGAGTAGCGCTCCGTGGTGGTCACGCGCTCGCCTAGGTGCGACACGTCGAGAGCCGGCCCGACCACGGATGACTGCTAGCGTCCCCCGTGATGACAAGAAGAACATCCTCGTAGCGAGCACGGCAGGCAACGGTCAGCCATCCTTCGCCACGAAACCTGGTACACTTACGCTGTGACCCTGTCCATCGAGATTCCAGAGGCGACCCTTCGGGCGCTGGGGCCTTCCCCTTCGGAGGGAGAGGGCAAGGTGCGTCTTGCGGCGGCTATGAAGCTCCACGAACTGGGACACTTGTCGGCTGGCGCTGCGGCTGACCTGGCGGGAATCCCCAAGGTCGAGTTTCTGCACAAGCTGGCGGATTTCGGGGTCGAGGCGTTTCGCACGACGGCGGAGCAATTCGACCTAGACCAGGATACACTGCGCCGGTCGCTTGGCTGACCACATCGCCAACACCTCGCAGCTCTGCTACCGGCACCGTGCGGGCATTCTGCACGTGTTGCCCGCAATGCTCGGCCGCGTGATCGTGCCCGGCCAGGTTGTGGCCGAGCTGAGCGCCGGCCGCGCGCGTGGCTACGACCTTCCCGATCCGCTCACGGTCAGCGCCCGCCGATGCGGCGTACCCGGACCGATGGGCTGAGCGGCGGCAGGCTGGACGAAGTCGTCGAGTCATAGTGTGGCTGCGGCACCGCGGCTGGCGTCGGCGTAGCCGGCGCTGGACGAGCCGCCAATTCGACATGCTTGACCTTGCCCCGGGAGTTCTTTCGCGACGAGCTGGACGAAACGGCTCGGCTCGGCTCGCGCGTCTTGGGTTCGAGGGTGGCCTTGACCTCGAAACTGCCGCCGGTGGCGAGCTGGAAAGGCATTTGTACTTCGGTGTACCCGGCCAAGCGAAAACTGTATTTGATCTGCTGCCCGTTGGCAGGGCGAATGTCGACCACCGGGGTCGTACCCAGCAAACGCCCGTCATTGAGACGCGTCACTTCTGCGCCGGCGGGCTCGGAATCGAGAGTGATCGCTGCATGGGTGGGGGTCGGCAGAGGCGGCGGCTGCTCGGCAACGATTTCGTGCGTGACCGACGGGGCCGATGCACTGGACATGAACACGCTGGCCACGATGACGGCCGCAGCAACGATGGCCAAGGGGACCGCGGCCCGCACTACGCGCGGCGAGTTCAGCCAGCTGCGCGCGAAGCCCAGTAGTCCCGCACCTCCCTGGCGCGCGCTGCCCCGGTTCCCGACCGCCGCGCCGCCGCTGGTACCATCGCCGGGAATCATGGTTCTAGGGGCGGCCGCCGTCTCGCTGGTCCGCGCC
>PMJO01000185.1:0-120 GCA_003158455.1 Myxococcales bacterium
GGCGCGGTGTACTGCTGGGGCTACAACTTTTTCGGTGGGCTCGGGAACAACTCGACCGCCTATCAGAGCCACGTTCCAGTTCAGGTCGTTGGGGTAGGGGGCAGCGGGCTCCTGTCCGGC
>PMJO01000185.1:212-15487 GCA_003158455.1 Myxococcales bacterium
AGCGGGCTCCTGTCCGGCATCGCGGGCATCGCCGGGCGCGGGTACCACACCTGCGCGCTGAGCGCGACAGGCCGCATAGACTGCTGGGGCGACAACGCCGACGGTCAGCTCGGGAACAACTCGACCACGAACAGCTACGTCCCCATCGAAGTCACGGGCTTCTAAGCCGCCCGGCCGGCCGCGCGCCTCCGATAGCGCCGCACCGACGTTGCCTTGCTGGATGCGGCGCCGGTGCCCCGGGTCTGCGATGGGTCCCGGTTCTGCACGTGGGAGCCGAGCAGTGGGTATCGAAGTCCGTTGTGCCCCAAACCATCCCATCCGTAGGATGCGTGACCTCTTCTTCCTATCCGCAATCCGCCGCGCCAACCCAAACCCCGTCCCGACTACCCGGACCCGGAGGCATGGCANNGATGCCACGCAATACGGAAGTTCTCAATCGTGTCCAGGCCCTCGAGGATGAGGTGCGTATCATCAGACAGGTTCTTCCGCCGAAAGCACGCCTTGCCCTTGCCTTGGCGCACACGCGGTCGCGCGCCAAGGGTGTCAGTTTGCGCGCGATCGCTTCCGCTGCCGAGCGGGCCGTACGCGCTGTGCGGCGTTCGGTTTCACGCAGATCCGCCTGATGCGTCCCCGCCGGCTTCGCGCTGTTCTCGACACCCAGCTACTCATTCGAGCTTTCCACACCGCCCGGGGTGCAACCGGTGGGCTGGTCAGGGCGCTGCAGGACGACCGATTCCATCTCATCATTCAGATTGTGTCCGCTGCAGGATTCCTGCGAATTCTTCACGACTGACCGCTGGTCCCTTCGCGAAGCAGGCCTACATTCACCTCTTCACTCGTCCGATTTGTCGCGCTTCTGAATATGTGACTGGCACCACCCTCGCGGGGTGGCGCCCATCTCCGCGGACTTCGGCAGCAACCTCCGGTGCGCCTGCCACGGCAGGCCTTGCCGTGGCGCCATGCCTGTAATAGATTGTCTTACATGAGAGCAACCGTAACCATCAGCCTGTCCCCCAGCTTGCGGCGCGATCTGGGCCGGGCGGCCAGGGGCCGAGGCATGACGGAAAGCGAGTTTGTCCGCCGGGCCGTGCAGCAACAGATCTGGGACGACGCTTTCGAAGAATCCCGGCGAGCGCTGGTCGCCAAGGCGCGCGCCCAGGGCATCTATACCGATGAAGACGTGTTCAAAGTCGTGTCGTGAAGGTCGTCTGCGATACCAATGTGCTCGTCGCCGGCATGGTTGCCGACGGCCTGTGCCGCGACATCGTCAAGCGCCGGTTGCTACGGATAGAGATCATCACCTCGCGCGCCTTGCTGGACGAACTGGCGCGAACCCTACGCAACAAGTTCGACACTGACCCAGCCGAGGTGCCTTTGCTGAAGGCCTACCGCGAGCGGGCAACGCTGGTGCGGCCCAGAGCCATGTCGCGCCCCGTTTGCCGCGACCGGGACGACGACAAGGTCTTGCAAACTGTGGTCGCCGGTCAGGCTGACATCATCCTGACCGGGGATCGCGATCTGCTCGTCCCGGGCGAGCACGACGGTATCCGTATCCTCTCGCCACGCCAGTTCGTGGAGCTGATGGACCGGCGTCGGTGATGCGTGCGCACCAAGCCCAGGCGCGCGCGTAGTGTTGCCTATCCGCCGACGCCAAAGCTCTAGAACTTGATCCCGGCGTAGGCGCGCAGGATTTGGGCTGCGGTGGCGGTTCCCGCGCCGCCGTTGGCAAAGATCTCGACCGGGCGGTTGAGGGCGCCGAAGGGCCAGAACACGCCCCACACCATGCCGGCATAGAACTTCTCGCTGGTGTTGCGGTAGCCAAGCCCCAGGTCCATCTCGATGCCGTAGTTCACCCCGTTGCCGGGTGTGGACACGGGAACCGGCGCCAAACTGTAGATCACCGATCCGGACGCCCCCAGTTGCCGTCCTTCGGTCACGTCCAGCCAGTAGGCGACTGAAGGCTTGAAGTAGATGGCGTTGCTGACGGTGCCCATGATACGACGGAAGAAGATCTCGTCGACGTGATAGTTGGGCGAGAAATAGAAGTTGTTGAGCGAGGCGTCACCGATGGGCTGGGGCACAAACTTCCAGCGGTAATTGAGGTATGGGCTCGGGTTGAGGTTGTTCGGGGCGCAGGTGGTGTCGATGCACGCGCTTTCGGCCTGGTCACCGGTGGCGCCGCCAGTTTCGAATCCGACGAAGAGCGAATCCTTGTAGAGTTTCAGATCGGCGGCCAGGACCCAGCCCAGTTGCAGGATGGTCAGATGGTTGTCACTGCTGCCGGATTCCTGCAGGCGCAGCGGCCCGGCGTTCGCCATGTGTCCCGCCAACGCGGTACTTTCAAACTCCAGGGTGAGCGCCTTCCAGCCCAACTTGAACCACACGCTGGGGATGAGCAGCCAGGCGCCAATGTTCTGGGTGAAGGAGGCGGTGCTGCCGTCAGTGGCGTTGTTCAGGTCGGTACGAGAGTTCGAGCCATTCTGAGTCTGATTCTGCTGGGCCGAGGGCGACAGTTTGAAGACTTCACTGTCCTGGGACCGGTACACGAGCTGGACGCCGTAGTTGATGGCCAGCTCGCCGCTTTGCGCGCGCTCGCGGAAGGTCCGGTCGTCGTCCACTTTGGTCAGGGCGGCGGTGAGCTGGAAGACGTCGTCGCTTTGCGACAGATCGAGCGGCGAGCCAGTGGGATCGGCGCGGCCCGCATCGGTCATGCCCCAGGCGTAGCCGGAAGGGCCGAAATCCCAGGACAGGGCAAGCTGGTGGCCGTAGATCTGGGTGAGCGCCATTATCCGGTCCACCGTGGTGCCGCTGTCGCAATCGGCGCAGTCGCCCTTGTTGAAGTACATCCCGCGGCCGAAGTGCCAGGGCATGCGGCCGAAACGCAGGGAGCCTAGCTGGCTGTCCACTTCGGCCCAGGCACGCTTGGGACTGATGGCCGAGGTGAAGGTGTTCTGTCCGGGAGTTGTCTGGGAGTTCGACAGGATTCCGGCCTGCGCCAGGTTGGTGCGCACATCCGGTTGTGAGGCCGATACCAACGAGTCCGGCGTGGAGCCCAGGATGAGGTTGTCGAACACGTCGATCTGAGCTACCGCGCGGACCTGGTCCGTGACGTTGATGGTGGGCTCAAGCCGCAGCCGCATGTTGGTGTCGCCCAGGTTTTTTGCCCCGCAACCGGTCTGGGTCGTGTTGGTGCCGCAGTCCAGCGGTGTGGGGAAAGGAGGGTAACCACTTTGCGGACTGCTGTTACTCACGTAGCCCAGGCCCAAGTTGAAATTGTGCAGGTACTCGGGGCGCACGCGGAAGTAGCCGTCGAGCTCGATCACCTGGGTCCGGCGCCGGTGCTGGTTGGCGTAGGACTCGGGCCGGGCCTCGGCCGCCGCCTTGCCTTCTTCTTCGGGCGCGGCTTCGGCTGGGCCTTCCTCGTGCTCTTGCCCGGGTGGTGGTGGTGCCCCCATACCGCCGGGAGACATGCCGCCGGGCATGGCGCCCATTTGCGCCCGGGCTATGTCCGCGCCGCCCAGAAGGGTTGCGAAGACAAGAAAAGACGCCAGGTAGGTCCTGGCCGCGTGGATTCGGAGGCGGTTGAGCTTGATCATCGCAACGTCCCTAGGTAGGCGCACCTTATAACAACAGCTTGCCCGTTCGGCCAAGGTTCTCGATATGATGGCCGCATGAGTTCCGCCAGCCTTCGCACCTGGTGCGGCCAGCTTCTCTCGGTTGGCTTCGACGGGGTCGAGCCGCCGGCCCAATTGCTGGATCGCATTGCACGATCGGAGGTGGGCGGAGTCATGTTGTTCCGGCCCAACATCGTCGAGCCGGTGCAGGTGGCGGAGCTGGTGCGGGCCTTGCGCAGGGCCAGCCCGGCGGGGTTTCCGCTGGCGGTTTCCGTCGACCAGGAAGGCGGATTGGTGCAGCGGTTGCGCCAGCCGCTCACCGTATGGCCCGACATGTTTTCGGTTGCCGCGGCCGGCGATCCCGCGCGTAGCGAGGCGGTCGGCCGCGCACTCGGGGACGAGCTTTGCGCCCTGGGCATCGGCTGGAATTTCGCCCCAGTGCTCGACGTGCACACCAACCCCGCCAACCCGGTCATCGGCAACCGCGCTTTTGGCGTGACGCCCGCGGCGGTGGAAACCCACGCGCTGGCCTTCTGGCGCGGGCTGCGCGCCGCCGGGGTGCTAGGTTGTGGCAAGCATTTTCCCGGCCACGGCGACACGCAGACCGATTCGCATCTGGACCTGCCGGTGGTGGTCCACGACGACGCCCGCTTGCGCGCGGTGGAGTTGGCTCCCTTTGCCGCAGCGGCGGTCGCGGGCGTGTCCGCGATCATGACCGCGCATGTGCTGTACCCCGCCTGGGACGCGCGCCTGCCCGCCACCCTGTCGCCGCGGATCGCGCGCGATATCTTGCGCGGGGAACTGGGCTTTGCTGGACTGCTGGTGAGCGACGATCTGGGCATGCGTGCGGTAGCCGATCGCTGGCCCATCGAGAAACTGGTCGTGCAAAGCCTGCTGGCGGGCGTGGACCACTTCCTGGTGCGCGAGCCGCAGGCGCGGCAGGAGGCAGCTTTGGCGGCGTTGGTGCGCGCGGCCGAGACGCGGCCCGAGGTGCGTGCGCGCGTGCAGGAGAGCGCGGCGCGCACGGCGCATTTCAAGGCTCTGCTGAGCCCGCGCCTACCGGCGGAGCGGAGCGAACTGCTGGCTCGGCTGGGCACGCCCGCGCACCAGGCCCTGGCCGCCTCGTTCCAACCGGTCGACGCCACCACAGCCACCGGGTCGCCGGTGGTGGATGGCTAGGCGAACCATGCCCGCAGACGCAAGTGCGAGCGAAGCGGCCGGCGGTCGAGACGGCAGGTGGCGCCGTGTCGTCTTGGCGGCGCTGTTTGCGCTCGCCCTTCTGCTCGGCTGCTTTCCTATGGCGGACTTCGACGTCTGGTGGCACCTGCGCACCGGACAACTCATTCTCGAGCGCGGCGCGGTCCCTCACTTTGACATCTACACCTATACCAACGCGGGCCGTCCCTGGATCGACATCTACTGGCTGTTTCAGGTCGTAATCGCGTTGCTCTATCGGCTCGGCGGGGTTTCGGCCTTGGTGCTACTCAAGGCAATTGCGGGGGTGGCGATTGTCGCGCTTGCCCTCGCGGCTCGGCGCCCGGGCGCTGCAAGCGGACCGGCGGTCCTCGCTTGGCTTCCGGCTCTAGTTGCGCTTTCGGGCCGTCTTTGCGAACGGCCCGAGCTGTTCTCGCTGCTGTTTCTCGCGGGATTTCTTGCTGTCTTGGGCCGCGCGTCCGAGCGGCCGGGTCGGCTGTGGCTGCTGCCGGTGCTGCAGCTTCTGTGGGTGAACAGCCACGGTTTCTTCCTGCTCGGTCCGCTCATGATCGTTGCCTATGCGGTCGAGTTGCTCTACCAGCGTGTGCGCTACCGGAGCGCCGGTCCGCCTCACCTGGCGCGGAGGTTTGCCCTGGCTGGCGGCGCGGCCATCGTCACCTGCTTGATCAACCCATACGGTCTCGGCGTCGTGCGCCTGCCCATCGAGCAGTTTCACAAGCTGGGGGGCCACGGAATTTATCGCGCGAACATCGGTGAGTTGCGGAGCGTCGGCGACTTCATCGCCCTGTCCGGGGTGCGCAGCCCGTATCTGCTGGCGTTCCTCTGCATGCTCGCGCTCGGCTTTGCCAGCTTCGTTTGGCCACTGACGCGGGGTCGTTTCAGCCCGTTCCGCGCCCTGCTCTTCGCCGGTTCGGCCTACCTCGGGTGGCAGGCGACGCGCAACAGCGCCTTGTTCGCGCTGGTCGCCGCAGTCGTGACGGTGGCAAACCTCGACGAGATGCTCGGGCTGGCCAAGCCCGCGGCCCCCGCGGCTCGGCGCGGGCGACGCGTCCCGCGCCCGCGCGCCCGGCGTCGCAGAGAACCGGCCTTCTGTGCCGCCATCGCATTGGTCGGCCTTGCGGTCGGGTCCGGCCGGCTCTATGCATGGGCCGACGAGGGCCGCCGGGTAGGATTGGGTGAACGCCCGCGCTGGTATGCGCACGAATCGTGTGCGTTCCTGGCGCATCCTGGGATGCCGGAGCGTATCGTGGCCTTCAACCTCGGGCAGGCGGGAGTGTGCATTGCCCACCTGGGCGAGCAGCACAAGCTGTTCATGGACCCGCGCCTGGAGGTCAACTCGGCCGAGACCTTCGATCGCTACCTGGCCGGCCTGCGCGGCCTGTGGCGCGGCGCCGGTTGGGAGGCCCCGCTTGCCATCGATCCGGCGCGTCCCGAAGAGATCCCCGCGCTGCTGGTTGAACGCGGAATCCTGTCGCGCGTGATTGCCGTGCTCGCCCACGATCCCAACTGGCGCTGCGTACACGCCGACCCGGTCGCAGCGGTGTTCGTCGCGAAGTTATTCGCCGAGGCGCACGACCTTGCCGAAGTTGCGCCGTGAGGTCGTCGCGCCCTTGGTCGTCTCGTTGTTGTGGATCTGGAGTAGACTTCTCCCCATGTCGCCCCATTGGGAAGACTGGCCTGGACAATGACTGGGCCGGCTAGCGTTGCCATTGTGGGCCTGGACGGCGTCCTGGTGGACCTGCACTTGGACACTGCCCGCGTGCGCCGCGAGCTGAATGCCATCCTTGCACCCGAAGGCATGAGCGCCGATGGCGAGGGCCTGATCGCCGCCATCGAATCGGTTTGCGCGAAACTTGCCGCACGCGATGCCGAGGCGGGTGCCCGGCTTGCGGTCCGGCTTTGGGCCGTCATCGATGAAGAAGAAGCCCGCTGTGGCCCGGCCTGCTCGATTCATCCCGGCGCTCGTTCTCTGTTGCAGCGTCTGTCGGGTGTGCCAATCGCGCTTTACACCAACCGCAATCAGTCCTGTGCTCTGGCCGCTTTGCGCGCGGTTGGGATCGATCCGGCGCGCTTCTTCTCCATCCAAGCGCGCCAGGGGGCTGCATCGATCAAGCTGGCCACGGCGCCGATGCAAAGCATTCTCTCGGCGGCCGAAGTGGCCGGCGCCGAGCGCGTGTTTCTGCTCGGCCATCACCCGGCGGACATGGGCGCGGCCTTGCTAGCCCGGCAGGCGTCGCCCGCAGGCAAAGTCATCACCATCGGGTACGCGCACTCCATGGCCGAGGTGCCGAACCTGGAGGCGGCCGGGGCGGATTTTGTGGTCACCGTGCTCAGTGAGGCGGCGGAGTTGATCCAGGCCCAGCAGAGTTCGCTCAGCCTGTCCATGGTGCTGTTGGCCTGGAACGAGGAGGCGTCCATCGCGGCCGCTGTGCGCGACTGCCGGCGCGTCGGCCGTCTGTGGCTGTCCGGCTACGAGATCGTGGTGGTTGACGACGGCTCCTGCGATGGTACTGCAGCGCGGGCGGAGGCAGCCAGTGAGGGCGACGTGCGGGTCGTACGCCACGCGCGCAACCTGGGCATGGGCGCGGCTTTGCGTAGCGGATACGCTGCCGCCGGTTGCGACTACATCGCATTTCTCCCGGCCGATCGCCAGGTCCGGCCGCAGTCGCTGCTCACCTTTCTGCCCTGGGCTAGCCCGGAAACCATTGTGGTCAGTACCTATCTCGCCCCACCTTCGGGGCAAGGGCGCCGCTTGATGTCGCTCGTGTTTCATTTCTTGGTGCGGGGCTTGGGCGGGATGCGGGTTGATTTCAACGGTTCTTACCTTTTCCATCGGCACTGGCTTGACAAGATCGATTTGGCCACAGTGCGAAGCGAGACCTTCGTGTTCAGCTTCGAGTTGCTGGAGCGGATGCGCCAGGCAGGCAGCCACTTTGCCGCCGTCACCATCCGTCCGTTCGCGCGCGAGGTGGGGCAGAGCCGCGAGGTGGCGTTGCGGCGGATTGTGCGCGTGTTTGGCGAGGTCGCCCGTTACCGGATACGCAGCCTAACTTAGGAATCGACAGTGACGCATAGTGGCGCGAGATTCGTCTGGTTGCTCGTCCTTCTGTCATGCGCATGTGCCAGCAGTTCCACCACGGTGACCAACCCGGAGCGCAGGACTGGTTCGTTCGGCGAACCGGACCCCGTGCGCGCCCTGTCGTCAACGGCCGACGCGCCGGCTCTCGCCGATCCGTGCTCGGCGGCAACCGGCCCCACGGTCGCGGTGAACACAACGAGCGCCCTGGTCGCTGTGCTTGCATCCGCGACGGCGGGCACCACGATTCGGCTGGCGGATGCCACCTATTCGGGCAATTTCGCCACCGGTCCGCATTCCGGCTCGGCGCAACAGCCGATTGCGATTTGCGGAAGCCGAGCGGCGATTTTGAATGGTGGCTCGACTGCGTCGGGCATCGTGCTCCATATCACCCAGAGCTATTGGGTCATCTCGGGCATCACGATTCAGAACGGTCAGAAGGGCGTGGTGCTGGACGGCGCAACCCATACCCTGCTCACCGGAATCATGGTCGCCGAGATTGGCGACGAAGGGGTCCACTTTCGCAGCAATTCCTCGGACAATCGGCTCACGCAATCCGAGGTTCGCAGCACCGGCAAGTACCAGGCAGGCTTCGGCGAAGGCGTGTACATCGGGAGCGCGGTTTCCAACTGGGGGAAGTACACGGGCGGCGCGCCCGACCGAAGCGACCGCAATGTCGTCGACAACAACACCATCGCCGACACCGCGGCCGAGTGTGTGGATATCAAAGAGGGTTCCAGCTTCGGCACGGTAGCGGGCAACCGGTTGGATGGCGGGTCGATCAGCGGACAGAACTACGCTGATTCGTGGATTGACGTCAAAGGCCAAGGCTATACCATTGTGAACAATGTGGGCGTCAATGCGAGTGGCAAGATGAACCAGGGTTTCCAGGTCCATGTGGTCAGCACCGATGCAGGCGCCATCCCCAATTCGGGAAACGGCAACGTCTTCTCGGGCAATGCTTTCAACCTGACCGGCTCTCCTGCCACCGCCGCAGTTTGGATCCAATCGACAACCACGGGCAACATCGTCAGGTGCGACAACACAGTCACCCCGAGATCACTCCCGCTCTTGGCAGCGGGTTCGTGCAGTTGAACGACATGCCGCCCAATGCGGGTCAGCGCCGTTTGCGCCGGCGAAGGGCGACCATCACGAGCCCGCAGAGCACAAGGCCCGCAGAGCTGGTCGTTTGGCCGGTGGCAATGTGGCAGGAACAGCCGCCATTTGCCGGTGGCGTACCAGTCGTGGTTGTCGTGCCACTGGTTGCGCCACCCGCTTGACTTCCGCCGGTGGCGGCACTGCCCCCGGCGCCTGCTGGGCCGGTCGTGCTGGCTCCGCCGTTTCCGGCGAATCCGCCAGTCGCGCCCCCAGTCGTGACCGCGCCGCCAGCTTCTCCACCATTGCCGCCGATGGCGCTGGAGCCGCCGCTTCCGCCCGCGCCGCCGCTTCCCGACCTACCTCCCGTCGCCGTGCTGCCGCCGCCTGCCAGCGCTCCACCGGTTCCGATCTTTCCGCCAGTTGCAGCGGCACCGCCGCTTCCTGATGCGCCCCCAGTTATCGGCGCACCTCCCGTCCCCGGTGCGCCGCCGCTTCCTGTTGTGCCGCCGCTTCCCGATGTCCCGCCGCCGCCGCCCGCGCCAGCGGCCAAACCGGTTTCGAAACACCCGAGATCCGGGGCACTGCCGGCATAGGGAAGGCCAACGTTCGTGCCCTTGTCGATCAGCTTGCTTCCGGCCGCAAGGTGAAAATTGGGAATGTCCGGCAAAGTGCCATCCGCCTGGCGTGGTCCATCGAGGCCGGTAATCACGACGCTCTGAAAGTCCGCAGCGGTTACCGTCACCCCCAAGCTTGTGTCCCAAGTGTTGTAGGCAGAATCGACCCCGGAGCCGGTGTTGTTACTCAACAAGGTTCCGCCGAATGCAATGTTGTTCCGCAGGAACCCGAGGTTGAGGCTGCTGGTCCCATCGCTGCCCACGCCAAGAAGATTGAAATCGGAATGATTGTTGTAGGAAGTGTTGTTGTAGAAGCAGTCGGCTGCTGCATGGTGGTTTTCATAGAAACCCGCTGCCTTGTTTGAAACCGATAGGCAGTTCTGGACGACGTGTTTTGGCGGATTTGCCGGCACGTCGGCCGCGACCAAGTCATAGCCACCGGCTTTGAACCCGTTACCATTGCCATTGGCGGTCGTGTTCATGGTGTCAGCGATGTAGCCGTTGTACCAGGCCCACGAGTTCTCAACCGTCACAACCTCCTGGGCCTGGATGAAATCCCAACCGTCATCACTGTTCCACCAGGCACGGCACCCCCGGAACACGTTGCCGGTGTCTCCCGCGGCAATGTGGCAGCCGAACCCGTCGGCGTTGCCCCCGGCGTCGCCTCCCGGTGCAGAGGCACTGCCGGAATTCGGATCGTAGTTGTGGTGAGAGTCGCAATTCAGAACCAGGTTGTTTGCCCCGTGCTTGATGAAGATCCCGGGACCCATGTTGTGATGGATGTCGAGAAGCTCGAAGATGTTGTTGCTACCGCCATTAACGTAGATCGCCCAGGATTCGTGATTGGTATTCACGTTCTGCGGAGTGCCCGTGAGGGTGAGACCCTTGAAGTAGAGCCAGCTGGCCTGGACCTGAAAGCCCGTGACTCTGCAGCTATCCTTGATACCGGAAAAGTCAAAGACCGGTTTTTCGCCAGCGTACGCCCAGTAGTTGATCCTGTTCCCAGATGTGCCGCTCTTGTTGAAAAGGATTGCATTGACCGTCGAGGTCGAGGAACCACAGGAAGTCAGGCCAGAAGTGTACGCATAGGTTCCGTCGCGGAAATAGACCGTGTCGCCCGGGGCCGCCACGCTCTGCGCATGCGCCATGCTTGCCCAGGGCGCGGCTTCCGTTCCTGCGGCGCTGTCTTTGCCCGTCGTGGCGACGTAGTACGTCGCCGCTCTTGCCATCAGCGGGGCAAGCAGAACCGAAACAACAGTCACAGCCTGATTGCGCAGGTATTTCGTCATGGTTCTCACATTTTTGGAGAAACTCGATGAAGGATCGGCTCGGTTCGAGGGCAAAGCCAGTTCACCTCGACACGTTCTGTTAGACGGAAACGAGATCGCTCGTCAAGTATACGCCTCCCTACTTCTCGTCCACTCTCCAGTACTTTCCGCCTCCGCCCTCGCGGGCCATATAGCCGAAGTCCACCAGCCAGCGGCGCAGGCGAGCGGTGTCGTCGTTGTACTTCGACAGGATCTCATTGACCCGCTTTTCCGTGTAGCGCACGCCGTGACTGAAGGAGGGCAATATGTGGCGAAGCAGCACGCGAAACTTCCTTTCCTGCATGGGGAATGTCTTGATGCGGCCGTCGGTGGTGGTGAAGGTGGCGAGCACCTTGCGATCGTAGTCACTCAGCTCCTGCTCGCTTTCCGGGCGCACTGGCTGTGCCTGGGCGAGCAGCGTCTTTGCCATGTCAGAGAGCGCGTTCGTCTGCAAAGAATAGAGATTGTAGTAGCTCTCGCTGCGCGCGCTGACCAGGCCCGCCCGCGCCAGACGGGTCAGGTGGTGCGACACGGTAGACGCGCCCACGCCCAGGGCGGCGCCAAGCTGTTCTGCGGTGTAGGCTCGCTGGGCCAAGAGCCCCACGATGCGCAGGCGGTTGGGCTCGCCCAGCACCTTGAAGAACTCGACCAAATCACTCGTCTTCTTGTCGCGCTCCATCTTGACTCCACCGAAGTATTTCGATACTTATAGAAATAGTCTACAGGAGCGTCAAGAGAAAGATTGCCCATGCCCGTCCCAGGCAAGACCCGCGCCGAGCTGAGACGCAGCTACAAGGAGACCCCGCGCCAGGCTGGGATATTCCAGGTCAAGAACCGCAGGACCGGGAAGGTTTTTCTCGGCAGCAGCACCAATCTCCACGGCCCTTTGAACCGGCTTCGCTTTGAGCTTTCCGTTGGCAGCCACGAGAATTCATCCCTGCAGAACGACTGGAACCAGCTCGGCCCCGAAGCCTTTGTTTTCGAGATTCTGGAAGTGGTGAAGCCCAGCGCCGATCCCGCCTTCTGCCTGGCAGACGAATTGACCCTGTTGGAACAGATCTGGTTGGAGAAACTGCGTCCGCTCGGTGAACCAGGCTACAACTCGGGTTCCGTGCGGAGGATGTGATGAAAGTCCCGCCCATAGCCGACAGGACCGGTNNCAGCCATAGACGTCGCTCCCAACCTCACAATCAGGGAAATCGGCAAGGGGGCATTCGTGGTCACGCATTCGTTCCCATGGCCGGCCAACTCGCTGTTGGTCGAGATGGCCAGTTCGGACCTGGTGCTAGTCGGCAGCACCTACACGCCGGAAGCGATGTCGTTGTTGCTCGACTGGGCCGTTGCGCGCTTCGGGCAGCGTAGAATCACCGCCATCAACACCGGCTACCACGTGGACAACCTGGGCGGCAACGCTGCTCTCGTGAAGCGCGGAATACCGATCTACGGGTCGAAGGAAAGCGTGGCCCTCTTGCGTGAGCGTGGTGAAAGTGCGCGCAATGTGGCGCTGGGTTTCATCGCCGAGCAGGCATCGCCCGTCTACCAAGCCCACGCGCACTTGGTTCTGGTGCCGCCGACCAAGTTGTTCGCCCTCAGTCAGGGGCTGCATCTGAGATTCGGCAAGGAAGAAGTCGTCGTGTTCTGGCCGGGACCATCGCAGGCTCCGGACAAGGTCGTGGTCTACTTTCCCGGACGGCGCCTACTGTTTGGCGGCTGCATGATCCTGGGCGGAGAAAGAATTGGAAACGTAGCTGACGCTGACATGGCCAAGTGGCCCGACGCGATCCGCGCCCTGGCAAGCTTCCCGGCGGATGTGGTTGTGCCTGGACATGGCGATCGCCTGGATCCCCAGCTGATCCAGCACACGCTGGACTTGTTGCAACCGTGAGCGGTCGGACCGCCAAACCGCTATGATGGCCGCGCATGCCCCTCGCCAACGTCCAGATCTTCGGCACCCGCAAGCACCCTGACACGCGCAAGGCCGAGCGCTTCTTCAAGGAGCGTCGCGTACCCTTCCAGATGATTGACCTCGCTCAGAAGGGCCCCTCGGCCGGTGAGCTGCGCAAGATTGCGAATGCGGTGGCCGGCGTGGAGAACTTGATCGATCGCGACGGCAAGCGTTACCTCGGTCGCGGCCTGAAATACGCCGCGCCCACTGGCCCGCGCATCGAGCAGGCGCTGCTGGATGATCCCCTGCTGCTCCGTACTCCAATCGTGCGTGCTGGTGACCGCGCCACAGTGGGCTTTGCGCCGGAAGTCTGGGCCACCTGGCTGTGATGGACGGGACCTAGGGCGGCCCGGCCTCCGGCGTGCGCGGGCTGGCGTGGATTGTGGCAAACGGCATGTCCAGAATTGGATAGAGGCGCCAATCCTGGTAGTCGAAATGCCACCATTCGTCGGGGTTGACCTTGAAGCCTTCCTTTTCCAGCGCCTCGCGCAGAAGCGCGCGCGTGCGCCGTTGTTCAGTCGTGCCGCCCTTGTATTCGGCCGCGGCGCTGTCGGACATCTCATCAAAGGCACTGGGCATGGCTACTTCTCTTCCCGTGCGCAGGTCGTACAGGCCCACGTCCACCGCGCAGCCGCGGTTATGTCGTGATCCCTTCTGTGGGTCGGCCACGAATTTGTGCTTGTCGGGCGGAGTCGCCTCCCAGAACAGCTTGGTCACTGACCAGGGACGGTAGCTATCGAAGATCAGCAAGCCGTATCCGCGCGGCTTGAGCGCCCGGTGGGCGCGCAGGAGCGCCTCGGCCGCCGGTCGCTGTAGAAAGGCCCGCGCCTCGGGGTACAGCTTGCGGCCAGTGAAGTTCTTGGTCGTGGCGTAGCGAATGTCGAGATGGATGCTGGGATCGAGACGCACAAGCTCGACCAGATCGGGCGCGCGAAAGTCTCCGGTTTCCGCTGGCTGGGCCGCGACCGGCAAGCCCGGCAGGCACAGGGTCGCGAGCAAGACAGCAAGACGGCGTGCGGCGATCTGGCTGGCTTTCTTCACCAGGGAGAACATAGACCAACCGCGCTTGACAACCTCGCCAAAAACCATCGAGATCCTGACTCATGAACAAGTACCAGCGCGTCGGGGTTTTTCTGGTTCGCGTGCTGGGGTCGGTGGCGCTTGCCCTTGGCGTCCTGGGCGTCATCTTCGCGGCGAGTGAACACGCTGGCATCCTCACCGCGGACCCCTCTTGGCCTTCCAGCGTCGGCGTGAGTCTTGTCTGGATGGGGGTAGGGGGACTGCTGGTCGGCATCGCCGGACCGGTCGGCCGTCTCTTGGGCAAGGGTTTGGAGTGACAGGGCAGCGAAACTCAAGCTAGGAAGCGGCGCGACATAGCAAAAAACGAAGGCGAAATGACCTTCCGCTGTCCCCGCCCGCCGCTTTCACTGGTAGACTGCATCCAGTTGGTTTCAAGGCGCTGGTAGTGGCCCCGGGGCTTCCTGCGCGACACTTGCTACGGAGGTTTCTCATGCGGCTGTCGCAGCTGTATCAATGGCAAAACGGATTCCTCGCGGTGCTGGCAGCAACGGTTTCGCTCACCGGTTGCGGGCCCGTGCAACCGGTCGATGCCGCGACCCCGGGGCCCACGCCATCGGAGGACGCGGGCAGCACGGACGCGACGGCCGTCGATCAGTACCACTTGGTCATGCCGGACGTGCCTGCGCAAGGGCTCGACAGCCCGCCTCTGTTGCCGGACACGCCTCCTGCCCCGGTGGCGGTCTGCGGTGACGGCATCTTGAATGCTCCCGAGGGCGAGCAATGCGACGATGGCAATACCGAGCCGGCCGACGGCTGTGGCTCGACCTGTCTGCTCGATCAAGGCTGGATCTGCCCTGTGCCGGGCAAGCCGTGCGTGAACACTACGGTTTGCGGCGATGGCCGAATCTCGGGTACCGAGCAGTGCGACGACAACAACACTGCCAGCGGCGACGGTTGCAGTGCCAAATGCGAGATTGAGAAAGGCTGGATCTGTCCCACGCCTGCCGCGCGCTGCCAGGCCGCCGCCTGCGGCGACGGCTTGATGGTGGGCAGCGAGGCCTGCGATGACGGCAACACGGCAGCTGGCGACGGCTGCAGCGACACCTGTCGGGTGGAACCAGGCTATTTTTGTCCCACGCCCGGCGCCGCCTGCCAGAAGACCGTTTGCGGCAACGGCGTGCTCGAGGGTGACGAGGGTTGCGACGACGGCAACAAGCTCCCGTGGGACGGCTGTTCGCCAACCTGCGAGCGCGAACCCACCTGCACCGACGGTGAATGCGCCTCGGTCTGTGGCGACGGCATGCTCCTGGCCGGCGACGTCGAGGAGTGCGACGACGGCAATCAGCAGGACAACGCCGGCTGCAGCAAGACCTGCCCCAAGGCGCC
>PMJO01000042.1 GCA_003158455.1 Myxococcales bacterium
CATGATAGAGAATCGCTGCAATGCAGACCTTCAGGCAATACACACAGTATGGAGCTGCAGCTGCCTTCCAAGGAATAGCACTCACGCTCTGCTGGACACTCCCAGGGGGAGAAGGTGCAGCGTGGTCCCACCGTGGCTACCTGCTGGTCGCCCCGGTTGCACATAGGGTATGAGAAGCAGGGGAGCGGAGGACAGGCTGCACCACCTCGGCTGGGTGTAAAGGCGTCCGGAACACCGTGGGGTCCACCTTGGCTGCATGTCGCCAGCGTGATGATGAGTGCCAGGCCCAGACCCACCGATGCGGGTATCACTACCTCCCGTGCTGTCCTCTTCAGGAAGCTCTCGATGCGCTGCCGAACATCGTGTTCCTTCATCACCCACAACCATGGTACCGCTTTTCCGGCACACAGGATGCTCAAGAAGAACGGGGGGAGCGGCGCTTTTCTGGTCGACACAGCAACGTATGCTTGCTGATTGTCTATATCGCTTGTCTACTGGCTGTTACCACGGATTCCTGAATAGCATCGAGACGATGCAAGCGACGTGGCAACAGTTTTCTGCTCCCTGTCATTGATTAAGCTACTGTTTTCGTTAAGGAAAACTATGTTTTCGTCGGGAATCGCACTCTAGCGGCCGCGGGTTCGATCCCCATCAGCTCCACTGCAAGATCATTGAAGCCCCTGTAATCGGGGGCCCTCCTTGCGCTCGCGGGTGTAAAGGCCTTCGCACCGCGGGAACGGTAGGTTCGACTCGTCGGCCGCTATCAGGGCTTCGCCGCCCGCTTGGCGAGCGCTCGGCTCGGGAGCCAGAGTCATGCAGGACAGGAGAAAGGCGTTCATGCAGGCGCTACAGGCGTCTTGAATGTGGACGGAGAAGCAGGCGGGAGGCCGGTTGCGCAGACCTGCCTTCTCGAACGGGCGCCTCACCGTGGCGATGGGCTCTCCGACGGGCTCCACCTGCCCGAGATCGATCCGGTTCATCTCCACGAAGAGTCTGAGGTGCTCGACGTCGTCGAGGGAATGGTCCACTACCTGGCATCCGACCCAGTCGACCTCGGCAGCGTGCTCACCCGCCATGAGCAGTTCGAGCTGGACCGGGTCGCCGCCCCGCGGCCCCATGCGCTCCATGGAACGGATGCAGTCCGCGATCTGGAGATCCACACGGACCGTGTTGTTGAGATCGACGATGGCTTTGGATAGGCCGATCTCGTGGAAGCGTTTCTTTTCGTCGCCGACCAGCACCCCCTTCAGGTTCTTGAGTGCCAGGGTGATGCCGGTCGCGTAGTGGACCTTCATATTGGGCAGGTTGATCACTCGATCGGCTTCCAGGAACTCGCGCGCCACGCGCACCGTGCCGGTGACGAGCGGGTGGGCCACCTCCATCTCCACCGGCTGTGACGCGTTGAAGTTGTAGAGCGGGATCCCGTACCGGGTGGCCAGATCGACGAATCCGGCCCAGGCCGCCGATGAGATCGAACGCCCTCACCAGTGCTTGCCGGATGCCGCCTCCGGTCCTGACCAGGCTGACCTTCGCCATCGATGGTTCCCGCCGACCATAGAAGTCGCAAGGATGGATAGGTGTCAAGCGGCGTAAGTCCTCCCTCGGTGCTCCACCACGGCTACCGCCGGGCCGCGTGATACCCGCGCTTTTCGGCGGATGGAGTAGGTAGCCAGCACGACCGTGTTGACCTCGCGTTCCGGGCCCCGGGGCATATCGAGCCCGCCCAGCTCTCGCATGAACTTACTACGCATGATTCAGCCCTTCAAGAACCGGACGATGGCTTCCTTGCTACGACTGACTGGAATGCGATGAGAAAGGCAGACGAACACGATCTCGCTGAGATCTTCGCCGGCTACGCTTGCGTTCTGGCGCAAAACGCGCAGGCATTGCTCCGTGCCCCCGGCCCATCCGGGTGGTTCTGCAGTCAAGCCCACGCCCGATCTAGAACTTCGTGCAGTCGATGACGAAGCGGTATTTCACGTCGCCTTTCAGCGTCCGCTGGTAGGCATCGTTGATCCCTTGCGGCGTGGTGAGCTCGATGTCGCTTGTGATCCCGTGGGTGCCGCAATGATCGAGCATTTCCTGGGTCTGGGGGATCCCGCCCACCAGCGAACCCATCACCTTGCGGCGTCCGAAGATCAGCGCAAATGGGCTTAGATCCAAGGTTTGTGGAGATGCACCGACGAGGATGAGCGTTCCGTCGCGCTTCAGGCAGCCGAGCGGCCCATTTATATCGTGCTTCGCCGAGATGGTGTCGACAATGACGTCGTAGCGGTTGGCCAGCGGCGCCAAGGCGTTGTTGTCCTTGGTGAGGACGAAGTCGTGCGCGCCAAGCTTGTGTGCGTCGGCTTTCTTTCCCGGGGAGCGGCTTAGCATCGTGACCTCGGCGCCGAAAGAGGCGGCGAGCTTGACCGCCATGTGGCCCAGCCCACCGAGCCCCATCACGGCGACGCGCGAGCCTTTCGTGACGCCGACGTGCCGAAGCGGCGAGTACGTCGTGATGCCGGCGCAAAGCAACGGGGCGGCGCCCGCGGGGTCGAGGTTCGCCGGGAGATTCAAGACGAAGTGCTCATCGACGACGATCTGGTTGGAATAGCCACCGAAGGTCTGCGTCTTCCCGTCCGGGCTCGGGCTTCCATAGGTCATGGTGAAGCCGGTCTCGCAGTAGTTCTCGTGCCCTTCCTTGCAACTCGCACAGGTCCCGCACGAATTGACGAAACAGCCAACCGCCACGCGTTGGCCGACCTTCACCTTCTTGACGTCGTCGCCGACCTTCACCGCGCGTCCGACGATCTCATGGCCGGGGACGCACGGGAAGATCGTCATCCCCCATTCGTTGCGGGCGAAGTGAATATCCGAATGGCAGATACCGCAGAACTCGATTGCGATTTGAACGTCCCGCCGTCCCGGCGCGCGGCGTTCGAACTGAAACGGGGCAAGGCGCGCTTCAGCCGACAGGGCTGCATATCCTTTGGTGACCATGGCTCCTCCCTTCACAGAACACCCGGTAGTCTGTCGGATCGCGCCGACTGGTGCCACCCCGATAGCAAGCGCACTCTTGGCTCAGGCGCCGGCGGCCGTGCGGCGGAAGCTGCGGGAAAGCGCCCGGCCCGGCCTCTCCGCAGCGGCGTGGGAGGAGCTATGCCGGCAGAGTGTGGCTCTCGTGGCCGGCTCTCGTGCGCCCTTGGCCCGCAGGGGGCCGTGGCTGCCGGCGGGGCGATACTGGCAAGGGAAAGGCCCAGAGTGGAATGTGGCGAGCCGCGCACTCGATGGCAAGTGCGGGTTGCTCGGCGAGGTGAAATGGTCCGAGGAGCCCGTCCGGCCGGTGGAGCTGCGTCGGGTTGCGGGCGAGCGTCGGCGCAAGGGAGTGCCACCCGCTTTGTCCGAGGCTTCCGAAATCGTCTATTGCCTGTTTGGATTCTTCTTCGCCGCAAGATGGGAATTCGGCCAAAGCCTCAAGGGCGTCCACGCCGCCATCGAGGAGCTAGCGACGGCAAAGACGGGCCACCCGGAGACATTGTCCTAGCCGCTCCGGCTGAGGTGGTGGGTCTTTGTCGCGGGTGCCCGACGCGCGATCTGTCTGACAGTCCCGCGAACGTTGCGTGACGTTCGTGTGCCATGCGTGACAGCGCCAATGAAAGCGCCGCGCCAACGGCGGGCCGAACCATCCATATTTCGTGACAGGCACAACGTCTCCCACTATCCTGAGAGAATCAGGTTGTCAGAGCTGACGGATGGCCAATCGCAAACTCTTCGTTCTCGACACCAACGTTCCTCTCCACGACAGTCAGTGTATCTACCACTTCGAGGAGAACGATATTGCTATTCCCATCACGGTTATCGAGGAGCTGGATAGCTTCAAGAAGGGCAACGAGTCAGTCAACTACCACGCGCGTGAGTTCCTGCGCGCCGTCGATGCCCTGTCTTCTGAACCATTGTTCGCGAAGGGAGTGAAGATCGGCGACGGACTTGGGCACTTGATGGTGAAGGTCGGGCAGGACTTTCATCCAGACTTGAAGCTGAGTTTCGACACCCGCACGGCGGATCACGAGATCCTGAACATCGCCTACCGATTGGCGCGCAAGCAGCCCAGGCGTCAGGTCATCCTGGTCAGCAAGGATGTGAACCTGCGTATGAAGGCCAAGGCCATTGGCCTGACTGCGCAGGACTACCGCAGCGACCACGTCAAGGACATCTCCGCGCTGTACCATGGCGTGCGCCTACACGAACACGTCAGCGAGCAGATAATTGACCGACTCTACGCTCCGCCACATTCTGTGAACGTGGACGAGTTGTCCCTGGATCCTGCCCCGCTGCCCAATGAAGGTTTGATCCTGCGTAACGGGCGCAAGTCCGCTCTGGCTACCTTCGACAGTGAGCGGAAGCAAATCAGACACGTAAACAAGGTCGGGGCATACGGCATCACGCCCCGCAATGCGGAGCAGGCATTTGCCCTCAACGCTCTTCTGAATCCTGACGTCAATCTAGTGACTATTTCGGGCAAGGCTGGAACCGGCAAGACTTTGTTGGCGCTGGCCGCCGCGCTGGAATGCCGCAAGAACTACCGCCAGGTCTTCATGGCACGCCCGGTGGTTCCGCTTTCCAACAAGGATATTGGCTATTTGCCCGGCGACATCCAGTCCAAGCTGGACCCGTATATGCAGCCGCTGTTCGACAATCTCGGGGTCATTCGCAACCAATTCGGTGACAGCGATCCGAAGCACAGACGGATCGGCGAGCTGCTCGACGAAAAGAAGCTTGTCATCGCGCCTTTGGCCTACATCCGGGGCCGCAGCCTGGTCGGGATTTACTTCATCGTCGACGAGGCGCAGAACCTGACCCCGCACGAGGTGAAGACCATCATCACCCGTGCCGGCGAGGGAACCAAGGTGGTGTTTACCGGCGATATCTTCCAGATTGATCATCCCTACCTGAACACGCGCTCAAATGGCCTCAGCTACCTCATCGACCGCATGAAGGGCCAAAGCATCTACGCACACGTCAATTTGACCAGGGGTGAGCGTTCGGCGCTGGCAGAACTGGCCAGCAACCTGCTGTAATGCCAGTATCAGATCAGCGCGCGGGTGGGTCCTTGCTCGCGTGCAACGCCTTTCGGGCGGCGGCCAACTCGGCACGCTTGGCCTTGCCCACTTCGGGATACTCTAGATCGAGCGATGCCAGCGCATCGATGACCGCGCCCGCCACTACCGCGCGGGTGAACCATTTGTGGTCAGCGGGGACGACGTACCAAGGAGCCCAGGGCGTCGCGGTGGCGCGGATCATTTCTTCGTAGGCAACCATGTACTCCCGCCAGTGCTGGCGTTCGGCGATGTCAGCCTCGGAGAACTTCCAGTTCTTCTCGGGCGTATCCAGGCGTTCAAGGAAGCGGCGCTTCTGCTCAGCCTGCGAGACGTGCAGGAAGAACTTGCGGATCGCGACACCGTTGCGGGTGAGATAGCGCTCGAAGGCGCAGATGTCCTCGAAGCGGTGGTCCCAGATCTTCTTGCCAGCCAAGGTCGGCGGCAGCTTCTGCTTTGCGAGAAACTCGGGATGCACGCGCACTACCAGCACCTCCTCGTAGTACGAGCGATTGAAGATGCCGATGCGACCGCGTTCGGGCAGGCTTTTCTGGCAGCGCCAGAGGAAGTCGTGGTCCAGTTCCTCGGCCGACGGTGCTTTGAACGATGCCACTTGGCAGCCCTGGGGATTGATCCCGGACATGACATGCTTGATGGCGCCGTCCTTGCCGGCGGCGTCCATGGCTTGAAAGATGAGCAGCACTGCCCAGGAGTCCTGGGCGTAGAGAATATCCTGCAACTTGGCCAGCGCCTCGATTCCCATTGCAAGGGTCTCCTTGGCGTGCTCCTTGTCTTCGGGCTTGAGCGGATGGGTGTCGGACGGATCAACATCTTTGAGTCGGAAACGGTTGCCGTCGATGATGCAGTAGGGCTGGCAAAGCCTGCGGGTTTCCTGGACCAGCTTTTTGAGCTTCATGCGCGCCATTATACCCTGGTTGTCTGCGCTCTTGTGGTTGGATGGTTCTCGTTTCAAACTGGCCGCGCTGTGAAGCCGGATTCCCAGAAGCGTGAACAGCCGACAACGCGATTCTTGCGTGAGCACGGGCAACGGCTGTTCGCCAACCTGCCGGGTGCCCAGGCCGGCCAGGAAGAGCCGATTCACCAGATCCGCGTGGCGTCGCGCCGTTTGCGTGTGGCCCTGCCCGTGGCTGCGCGCAAGCCAGCCGCCCGCCGCGTACGCCGTTCATGCAAGCGCTTGCGTGAGCTGACCCGGTTGGCAGGACGGGGACGTGATTTCGACGTCGGTGCCGCGCTTTTCGATAGGGAAGCGCCCCGCGCGAAGGTTGCGCCGACCGTCGTGCGTCTTCTGCACGACCGGCTGGCCACCACGCGAGCGCGCGCCCACAGGAAGCTCGCCAAGGCGCTCGCGGATTTCGATGCAACCCGATTGCGCGAAGATCTGGATATTCTGATGGCCCGCGGCGGTGCAGATCCGGGTGAGGCGGCCTTGCGGCTGGGAGCCATGCGCCGGAAGCATGCTCGCATGGCACTCGAAGAGCTGCACGCGTTGGGGAAGCACTTCGCCCCGATGGCCTTGCATGCGATTAGGAGGCGCTGTCGCTGGCTCCGCTACGCCGCCGAGCTGGATCGCGCCTTGTTCGGGGCCGGCGCTGCGGCCGTGCGACGATTCAAGGACCTGCAGGACATCTTGGGCAAGCTTCACGACGCCTTCGTGCTCGCTGAATGGATTGCCCTAGCAGCAACGTACTGGGAGGCCCAGGAAAAAAGTGCGCGGGCGGCTGCGGCTCGGGTTGTGAGCGCACATTTCAGGGATCACGCGCAAGCTCTGCACCACCGCTTTCTCAGGATCAAGACGGCCGCCTGGCTGGAAAGTGCCTTGCGCCGCAACGCAGCCTTGTTGAAGCAAGCTGCTCGGGCGTGAGCGTATTTCGCGCGTTGCCGCCACACAAAGGTTACTCACCTGTCACGCGGTCAACACGCGCAATGCCCTAGTATTGCCTTGTCGCAAAGGAGGTTCACATGACGTCGCTCGAACAAGTTCACAAGAACCACAACCAGGCCCCGAGCCCGTGCCAGGGCGCGCCCGATGGCGAGTTGGAGGCGGATATGGAGGATTTTGAGCGAGACGAGTCGTTGCGTAGGTTGCGGCTGGAAGAGTGGTTTGCCACCGCTGAGCCGGGTGTGCCGATATGGTGCTACTAGGGCAAAGATCGCTCTCATGTCCGGCGGCAACTCCGATGGCCTCGGTCCAGATGGACGCCCGGTGCGTCTCATTGATCTCAGGGCCGCTATTGCCAATCCGATTGCACGAAGCCTCTTTCGTCTAGTCGAGGGCCCCATCGAACAGGCTCTCTCGCTTTCCACCATCAATGAGATCTACGCGCTTTCATCGCCGCCGGCAGGTGACCGCAACCCCTTCGCCACCGCCCTGCGCACGTTTACTCTAGGCTACGACGTCGCGCCCGAGGATCTTGCCAAGATTCCGGCGTCCGGACCGTTGGTGGTGGTGGCCAACCACCCCTTTGGCGTCGCGGACGGGCTGATCATGGGCGACATCCTGACCCAGGTCCGCCCTGACTTCCGTTTGCTGGCCAATCGACTGCTCCAGCGCGTTCCCGAGATACGCCCCGTGATCCTGCCCGTGGACGTGCTGGGCGGCACTGGCGCCACCCAACGGAATGCTTCGTGCCTGCGCGCTGCCATGAAGTGGTTGGCGCAAGGTGGCTCACTTGGCATTTTTCCGGCGGGTACCGTGTCGCATCTGCACCTGAAGCACGGCTGCATTGCCGATCCCTGTTGGCACCGCACGGTGGCGGTGCTGCTTCGCCGGACCGGCGCCACCGCGATCACCATGTTCTTCGAGGGCCGCAACAGCCTGGCCTTTCAGCTCTCGGGTCTGATCCATCCGCGGCTGCGCACGGCGCTCTTGCCCTCTGAGTTTCTCAAGCGCAGCCGGTCTCGCCTCTCCGTGCGCGTCGGGCGGCCCATCGAGCCGCACAAGATCGCGCGCTATCCGGACGATCGCACCCTGACCGAGTACCTGCGTTTCAAGACTCACATGCTGCAATGGCGCGAAGGCGCCATCCGTCCGCGCTTCGCCCCGCGCGAACCTGATATCCGCTTGCAGCCCATTCGGCTGCCGCTGCCGTCACGCTGTCTGAGCGATGAAGTCATGGCGCTGCCCGCGACGGCGCTGCTGGCGGCGCAGGCGGACTATCGGGTGTTCATCGCCAACCCCAACGAGATTCCATCCTTGCTGATCGAGATCGGACGTTTGCGCGAGCAGACCTTCCGCGCTGCCCACGAGGGAACCGGCCGGCCGTGCGACCTGGACGACTTTGATCAGCACTATTCGCACCTCTTTCTATGGAACTCCGGCCGCCACGAAGTCGTGGGCAGCTATCGCATGGGCCGGGTCGATCACATCTTCCCCAAGAAGGGCGGTGCCGGGCTCTACACAAGCACCCTCTTCAAGTTCAAGCCTGGATTCTTGCAACTGATGGGACCTGCTTTGGAACTCGGTCGCTCGTTCGTACGGCGGGAGTATCAGGGCCAGGCGGCGCCGCTGGCTCTCCTCTGGCGTGGCATTGGTGAGTACCTGGTCCGCAATGCGGAGTGCAAGATTCTGTTCGGACCGGTCAGCATAAGTCGCGCCTATGCTGGCCTGTCACGTCGCTTGATGGTGGAGTTTCTTTCCAAGCTGCGCGGGGATCATGCCTTGGGTGCACTGGTCAGGCCACGCAATCCACCCCGCCAACGCTTGACCCGTGGGGAACGCCGGGTTTTGGCAGCTCTGGTGCGCAACACGGAGGACGTATCGGCGCTGGTGTCCGACATCGAAGTCGACTGCAAGGGCTTCCCTATTCTACTGCGACACTATCTGCGTCTTGGCGCCTCACTGCTCAGTTTCAACGTTGACGAAGCCTTTGGTGACTGCATCGATGGCCTCATCATCGTCGATCTGCGCGCCACTGACTCCCGCTTGCTGCGCCGCTACATGGGCAACCCCGGGTACGAGCACTACGCGAGCATTGCAGGCCCAGCACCCTTGGGCAGGGTGGCCTGACCGGCGCGCCCATGGAGTCAAGCTGCCGGCGACTGAAGACCACGCGAGATCGCGGTTACCGCATCACGCACGGTCACCAGCGACGTGGCGTCGACAGTACCGATTTGCGCGCCGAAAGTTTCCTCTATCTCGAAAAGCAACTCGGCCGCTCCCAGCGAGTCGATACCCAGGTCGTCGCGTAGCGTGCTGTCCCAGTCCACCTGGTCCACCGCGATAGTGCTGTTGATCTTCTCGACGAGAATCTTGGCGAGCGTGTCGCGAATTTCATCTGTGGTCATTGTGGCATCTCCTCTGTTTTCCTGGCGACCAGGACGGCATTGCTTTTAGCCCGCACAGCTATGGGGTAGAAGCACTTGCCGGTGGCGTGAACGACGGCGAGGAGATCTGGCAGAAGCTGATCGTGAACAACCCGAATGTGCGGATCGTGCTGTGCGGGCATGTCCACGCCGAAAGCGAATTGACCAGCACGCGTGATGCAGGCCCGCCGGTGCACCAGATCCTGGCTGACTACCAGGACGAAGCGGAGGGCGGCGGCGGCTTTCTGCGCATCATGACCTTCCAGCCCAACGGCGCGATCAACGTGAGCAGCTACTCGCCGTATCTGAACACCCACCACACTGACCCGGCCAACCTCTTCACAGTGTCGCTCTGATAGGGGTGAGACTACTGCGCGCCGTGTGGTTCCATCGGCCTGGCTTTCGATCCCACACGGTCTTTGCGTTCCTGGTTCTCGTCATCGCTTGCAAAAAGGGCGCGGCCCCGTCTCCGCCGCCCACGGACCGGACCGAGTTGCCACCGCGCGAGGTGAATCATCTCAATATCCTTGCTTCGTCCGCCGAAAATGCAGACTGCCACGAGTGGAGAACACGCAACTGAGGCGTCTTCTTGTGTTGATGGCCCTCCATGCGGGCGAGCACGCCATCGAGCATCTGGATGGCGTCCAGGAGGTGCGGACCTTTGTTGAGCATCACGCATTCGGCCCGGTTGGCCATGGCAGCGTCCGTCACCTCCGCGCGTGTTGGCAAACCCTCCTTGGCCAGTCTTTCCAGCACCTGCGTGGCCCAGATGACCGGCACGTGGGCAGCTTCGCACAGCCAAAGAATCTCCTCTTGCATCTCAGCGATGCGCTGGAAGCCAATCTCGATGGCCAAGTCTCCACGAGCGATCATCACTGCGGTGGGGACTTTGCCCGCGGCATGCACGATCAATTCGGGCAGATTGCGGACAGCCAGTTTGGTTTCGATCTTCAGCACCAGGGCGGGCGGCTTTCGATTGCTCGGCACGCGTTCGGCGATCTCCTCCAACAGGGCTGCGATGTCGGCTTCCGTCTGCACGAACGAATAGCCGATCATGTCGGCATGTTGTACTACGAAGGCGAGGTCACTTCGGTCCTTTTCCGTTAGCGACGCAACTTCGAAATCCGTGTCCGGGAAGTTCAGCCCCTTGTCCGAGTGGATCTTGTGGCCTAGCGACGGCGCATGCGTGATTTGGAGCACCACTCCGTCGGCAACTCGCTCCAGGGCGCGACCGCCAATAAGACCATCGTCGATGTACACCCGCTCGCCCGCACTCAGACGATCGAGGGCTTGAGGCAACGTGCAACCGACAACCGGTAACCCGCCTTTGTGCTTTCCGCGGTTATGGTGTGAAGCCTGTTCTAGGTTAGACGCGGCCGTCAGCAGAAGCTTGTCCCCCACTTGGTACACATCTTTGTCATGTTTCTTGGGACGAACCGTGCGAACCTTGGGTCCACCCAGATCCATGAGCACGTGAATGGGTTCGCGCGATCCGAACTCGCGCTCTGCAACCCGGAGGGTCCGCAGCATCCCGCTCCAGACCTCGGAGGTGTCGTGCGCGCAATTGACACGCACGCAATCCACTCCGGCATGAACCAGCGCTTGCATCCAGGGCAAGTCCTCCGAAGCTTCGGTGGGCAAGGTCACCAGGATACGAGTGCGGCGCAACGCCTTGATACCGCCAAAAAGCGACTCCGCTTCTCGCGCAATCACCTGGGTTCCGTTGAAGACCGCTTCGTCGTCCGGATACGGCGGCAACGTGCCCGGGTCGCGCCCGCACATGGCACCCAATGTCGCGAT
>PMJO01000297.1 GCA_003158455.1 Myxococcales bacterium
CCAGAGTCAGCAACGAAGACGTTGGCGAGGTTCAGCCAGACGCACGTGTCGACAAGCATCTTGAACATGGGAGTGTTCCGAGAATAGCTGGAGACGTGCCAGCATCATATTGAGGATTGCGGCAACGCTGAAGCGCGGCGATTTCAGCCAGATCGTCAACCCGATCGGCATGTGCGGCAGGCGATGAGCCAGCACCGCTTCGCCAGGCGGCTGAACCGGAGTGTAGCTAGGAACGCCCCCGACAACCACCCAGCAACGCTGGTATCCACGAGGCCAGCCTGGTCGAGCCTTTGACATCAGAGGGATCTGTCGCGAACCTAGTCACATGACCAAGGCAGATATCGTCGAGACCGTCTGCGAGAAGGTCGGCGGCTTCTCGAAGAAAGAGGCCGCCGAAATCGTCGAGACCGTCTTCGAGACGGTCAAAGCGACGTTGGTAAAGGGCGACAAGATCAAGATCACGCGCTTCGGAAACTTCATCGTCAGGGACAAGAGGGCACGCGCCGGTCGCAATCCGCAGACCGGCCAAGAGATCACGATCAGTGCCCGCCGCGTATTGACCTTCAAGGCCAGCCAGCTGTTGAACAAAGCGCTCAACTCCTGAGCCACGGTGAGTGCGTACTTCTCGATCGCACTAGGCGAGGCGGCCTTGTTTGACAGGGGACGGCGCACACGACGCTATCACCTGGTGTCAGTCGTGAAGTACCGTCCATGCCCACGAAGCCGGATGGCATGGTGAACGTGGCTAATCTCGGGTCGGCACAGGTGCCGCGTAGAGAGTTACGGTCCCAATACCTCCGTCACGACGCAGTTCCGGGGGCAGCACCGCCATGTAGGCCGGCTGAGGCCCCATATAGAGAGCTATCATGCCGCCCATGCCTTGCAGCTTGGCATCGGCACTTGCCGCGTCTGGAAGGGGAAAGCTCCCCATGTACAAGGGAACCGCTGTCATTCCGCCCGTCCCGGGCATTCCGCCCGTTCCAGTTGCCGCATCCGGCTGGGGCGCCATGTACTTCATCACCCCGCCGGTCGCCGTCACTCCCCCGGCCCCCGTCGCGCCACCCTCCGGCATACCCGCCATGTACACGGGAACCCCGCCCGTCCTCACTCCGCCGGTCTCGATGACTCCGCCCGTCGCTATGAGTCCGCCTGTTGCTATCGCTCCCCCGGTGCCAGCCGCGCCGCCTGTCCCAGTCACGCCACCGGACGCCCCACCCATTGGCGCCATATAGAGCGCCACCATGCCGCCCGTGGCGGACGAATTCGTTCCGGTGGAGCCGCCCGAGCCAGCTTGCACGCTTGACGAGTCCGCCGAGCCATCTTGGTTGGCGTTCAGGGCTGTGTCGCTGCACCCCACCAGCGCAAGCCCGATCCCCATTGATGCCGGCACCACCACCTGCCGAACCGTATCCCTGAGAAACATGTGGATCCGCTCTCGGATGTCTTTCTCTTTCATGGTGGCCCCCCTACACGTTGTGCTGCGGATTGGCTATCTACGGCTGTCCGCTCTCAGAACAGCAGCAAATGTCGTGCCACAGTCCGTCAGCCTTCGAGGGACAGCGAAGCCGTAATTTTACCACGGCTACCAGGGAAAATTCCGGTGCTTTCCGTAGGGCCCAATGACGCCACAGTCTCAGATTTCTGAGACTGAGACCGGAAGTGAATACCGCCGCCAATTCGATCATTTGCGGTCTTGCCTTTGCCCAAGCGCAGAGGACAACGAACTGGCTGGCCAACCCGCTGGGAAGATTCGCGGTGTGGAAGAGGCACGGGTGAATATCGACCATCCAGTCGCCTGCGACGGCCGCCCCTACAGTGTCCCACACAGCCTCGTCTACGAACTGATCCGTCCCGGCGCGAAAGAATAGGGGGCTACTTCAGTCGCGGCTCGTCGAGAAGATCAGCCGGGGACACTCCCAGTGCGTTCGCGACCCTGGCCAGCATCTTCAAGGTGATGTTCTGGCCGTACTCGATGCGCTGGTAGTTCTTCATCGCCATGTGCAGCCGCTCCGCTGCACCATCCTGGGTGAGGCCCTTGGCCTTCCGCACAGCAGCGATCCGCCGTGCTACCTGGCGAAGGAAGGCATCAGGGTTTCTGGCCGCCACAGGGACACGATGACAGGACTTGCATTAGGTCGAGAACCATCATATATGATGGTACATGGGTACCGCGCGAAAAGGGCCGCTGAGTCATTCTGACGACAGAACTCTACGCCAGGGTTTGCGGCTATCTCGATCGCGCGGAAGCCGCCGAGAGGAAGCGCGAGTTCAGCGCGCGGAAGGCAATCCCGTGAAGGCCAAGAAATGGAAAGAATTCAAAGAATTCCTCTTCCGCGGGGGCAAGACGGTCCACGAGCGAGCCAAGCTGCTCGCCGCCTCGGGCAAGCAGGACCGGCTCGACATGTCGGCAGCCCACGTGCTGGAGCTGCTAGAACGCTACCCGTCGCTGTATCGCGAGGCATGGACCACTCCCTCGAACAAGGCGTGCCGCTTCGCCTCTGACGGCTTTTGCATCGGTGATGGGTGGTTCGGAATCGTCGACCGCCTTTCGGCGAAGCTGTCCGCCGACCCGAACCTCCACGTCTGCCAGATCAAAGAGAAGTTCGGCTCCCTGAGAGTGTACTTCTGCGACGTGGACGCGCCGCCGGACCCGAGTCTCGACAAGGCGACGGACGCCGCGCTTGACAAGGCAGTCCGCGAATCCATGCGGACGTGCGAAGTGTGCGGCAAGCCAGGCATCCTCGCCAGGCGGCAACGCTGGATATCTGTACGTTGTAAGCCTTGCCGCCAGTTTGACGAAGAGGAAGCGAGGAGGGCTGTGAAAAAATCCCACAAGCCCCGGGGCGGTGACCTTGTTCTGGCACCCAAGCCGGCGAGCGAATGGTTCAACGACATGCTGATTGCCTGCAAGCGCCTCCCGCAGTGCTTGCAGGGAATGAATTTCGCGAAATTCTCGGCGAGCCGCCTGCACCAGGACGCGGCCAAGCGCCACATGCTCCAAATTGGGGAGGCTGCGTCCCGCCAGCCCACTAGGAGCAGGCTGCGGCACCCGACCGTCGACTGGAGCGCCCTAGTCCGCTTCAAGAAGACGATCTTCCTTCGCGGCAGCCCGGCTCTGACCCCGAGGCAGATCTGGGATTTCGTCCGCAAGGGAGTCCCCGAGCTTGAGAGGGGGCTGCGCAGTAGATGGACAAAGGCCGAGCGTGAGGCGGCGGAGGCCCGGGCGGACGCTCGTGACGTGTACAGCGCCGACAAGATCTACGCGGACATTCGCGCCGGGCTCGTCCGCCCGTCCTCGCACGAAGACGTGTTGAAACACATTGAGCTGGACCCGACATGCAAGAAATCGAAACCAAGGCAGCGTCGGCGCTAACCTGGTTCGCGGCCAAGGTCGCCCTGGGCGCCGTGGCGGCGAACTACTTCCTCGGTCCCGTGGTTGTGATCGTGTTCCTGGCAGGCTGGTGGTGGGACGTGCGCAACCATCCCGAAGAGGAAGTGCAGTGAGCAGGTCGCAGGTGCCCTCATTCGGCGTCGAGCAACGCTCGCGCCTCGCCCGCCGCGCGGCGACCGCGCGATGGTCCCGGCTGGGCCGTGGCGTCCTGACCCTGGCCGAGATTCGGGACGCGGTCGCGAAGGTCCTGGGCGAGCGCGAGGCGAAGGCCCCGGGCGAGCGCAAGACGAAGGCATACCTCTTCGACTCCTATGCCCAGGGCGATGCCACCGCCCAGTCTGACCTCTACATCATGGTGATCGAGGAAACGCCGTCGCAAGACTGGCCGACCGAGACGGGAAAGATAAGAGAGGCTCTGTACGACCTGCTCGGGCGTGAGAAAGGAATCCACCTGTACCTGGCCGACAAAACCACATTCGAGAAATGGAAGAAAGCCGACGGCACTGCGCATCATGCGGTCGCCACGGAGGGGGTGCGGCTTGTCTAGGCTCGTCGGCGTGCTGGCGGACGTCCACGGCGACATCTTCGCCCTCGACGCCGCCCTGGGCCGTCTCCGCCAGGTGGGTTGCGATCCGATCTTGTGCACCGGGGATCTAATCGAAATGGAGCCCTTCGGCGAGGAGGTAATTCAGCGCCTCCGATCTGAGAAGAACGTGATCTGCATCAGGGGCAACCACGAACGCTGGGCCCTGGAGCGCCGCCGTCGCCGGAAGGACGTCCGCAGCTTCTTCGAGCCTTGTAGCATCGGGGACTATGTCGGTGGCGGCATCGATCTGTCGCACGAGGCCCTGGCATGGCTCGCCACCCTGCCCGTGCATTGGGAGGGGGAGATGGAGGGCGTGAGAGTGGCCATGTGGCACGCACGGCCGGGCTCTGACATGGAAGGGATTGAGAAGGAGCGGACCGGGCACGAGCTGCGGCGGCAGCTCCTGGAGCAGGCCCGGGCCGACGTCCTGGTGGTGGGGCACACGCACCTGGAATTCGAGTTGGTGGTCAACATGCCTCCCGGCAAGATCTTGAATCCGGGCGCCTGTTGCGGGAAAGCCTACATTTTCAAGCAAGCTGGACCTCTCATTGTGCCCGACACGTACCGTCCGGCCACATTCGGCGTCCTGGAGCTGCCCTCGATGCGGTTCGAGGTCTACCGCGCCCTCGACGGCGAGCGCGTTTTCGGGACCTCGCCGGAGCGGCCCTGCTTCCGGGCGCCACGGAAGGCGGGTGGCTGATGCTGCCCCGTTCAACGAGGACGGAGGAAGCCCCGCCCGGCCGAGGCGAGGACAGGGTCGACACCCTGGGCGAAAATGCTGGCACGGGCTGGTCAGCGGACGCTCGGCCTGCGCCTCAGCCAGAAGTCGGGCGCTTTCTCGGGCGGCCCGGTCTCCTCTTTCGCGAGACGGGGGCGCTCAAAAGGTCGACCGGTGTCGCTCCAAGTGCGTTGGACAACCGCACCAGGCTCTTGAGGGTCAAGTTCTCCAGCCCCAGCTCGACCTGCTGCAGGTATTTCCAGGATAGCTCCAGTTCCTCTGCCAGGGCCTGCTGGGTCAAACCCTTCTGCGCACGTAGCTCGGCTACTCGCCTGCCAACATCGGCGATGACATCTTCTGCGTCGAGAATGCGGGCACCCAAGATGCCTCAGTCTCTCTGGCGCGTCTTGACTAAACACCCGCCTATGGCCTAGTGTTATGCTTCTGGCGCAGCCTAGCCAGGCACTCGGCAATGCGTCGAAGGAGGTCGATGGAATCGGTCATCAAGGGTCCGCGACTGCACCAAGTCAAGCTTCGCAGGCTCCGCACCTGGGCCTGATCATGCGGATGAAGGGACCTTCGCAGGAGCGTATTGGCAGTGCAGCCTGAGCCTCGCATGGACGCCCTCGTGGGCACGGTGCTCGAAGGCGCCTACCGCATCACGCGCCTGATTGGCGAGGGCGGCATGGGCGCGGTGTACGAGGCTGTGCAGCTTCGGCTCAACAAGCGGGTGGCCATCAAGCTGATGGCGCGAGACCTGGCCGCCAACCGCGAGGCCCTGGCGAGGTTCCATCGCGAAGCCGAAATCACGTCCCACCTCGGGCACCCGCATCTCGTGACAGTCTTCGACTTCGGCCAGGCAGAATCCGGCGAGCCCTACCTGGTGATGGAGTACCTGGAAGGGGAAGATCTCGACCACCGCCTGCGCCGAGTGGGTCGCCTGCCGATTGAAATCACTGTCCACGTGGTCCGGCAGGTTGCCTCGGCTTTGAATGCCGCCCACGACCAGGGTGTCGTGCACCGTGACCTCAAACCCGGAAACGTGTTCTTGGTGCAAGTCCCGGGCGAGCCCGACTTCGTGAAGGTGCTCGACTTCGGAATTTCAAAGATGAAGGCGGCGCGGACCCAACTGACGAGCGCGTCGGCGGTGATGGGCACGCCGAACTACATGTCGCCTGAGCAAGCCACTGGCATGATCGATGACATCGATCATCGCGCAGACCAGTGGGCGCTGGCCTGCATAGCCTGGGAGATGCTGTCTGGACGATGTCCGTTCGTGGCTGACGAGCCGGCTGCGCTCCTGTACCAGATCATCAACCTGGACCCGCATCCGCTCGCGCCACGGGTGCCCGGCCTGCCACCGGCTGTAGAGACGGCGTTGCGGCGAGGGCTGCGCAAGAAGTCAGCGGAGCGGTTCTCGTCGATGCGCGAGTTCTCGCGCGAGCTTGAAGCCGCAGCGTTCGGCCGCCCTGCCGACGTAACACCGGCACCGGTGTTGGTGTCATCAATGGCCCCGCCGACAAATGCGACACTCGGGTACAGCGCGACGCAGGTCCCGTTGGCACCTGTGCGGCAGCTCGGCGTCCCGGCGTCGCGGGACGCACGCAAGCCCGGCGTCGGTGCATCGCAAGCCAGCGGCTCGGTCCAAGCCCTCGTCGCTCGCGTGAGAAAGTGGATGCTCCCTGCGATGGGACGGCTGAGCAGGATCAAGCCGATCTATGTCGTCGTCGCAGCGGCCGGGGTGTTGCTGATCCTTGGAGCGTTTCTGTTGCTCCGTTCGAGCCTCGCGCCCAAGCCACCGGCCACCAGCGTCGCCCAACCCACGGTTGTGCCGCTTCCGCAGCCGCTGGCGCCTTCTGTAGTCACGCAGAAACCGGAGCAAGACAAGCCAGCAGCGGTCAAGCCCGCGTCCACCCGAGCGAAGCACAAGAAGTGGGTCGACCCCTTCACCGTCGGGGAGTCCAACAAGCCTAACCCCTTCACCGACGGGGAATCCAACAAACCCACGCAGAAGACCACGCCCGAGCTTCCACGGCACAAAGCCAAGCGGAAGATGTTCCAGGAGCTATGACCATGTGTGCAACTTCCCTCATCCTGCTCGCCATTCTCGCCCAGACCTCGCCACTGACCGCCGATCCGCAGGCCAAGGCGCAGGCGCAGGCCCTGCTTGGCCAGGGCACGAAGCTCTACGAGCAAGGCGACGTTGCTGATGCGCTTGAAAAGTTCCAGGCTGCCTATGCGGCGTATCCCAGCCCCAAGTTGATGTTCAACATTGGTCAATGCAATCGCGATCTCAGCCGGCCGGTCGAAGCGGTTGTGGCTTTCGAAAAGTTCTTGGCGGGAGCCGCCGATGCGTCGCCCGAGATGGCCGCTGACGCGCGCAAGGCAGTGGCTCAGCTTCAGAAGAAGCTGGGACGAATCCAGATCGACTGCGAAACCGCAGGCGCGGAGGTGAGCGTCGACGGCAGGAACGTGGGTCTGACACCGCTCCCTGAGCCGATCTGGGCCACCCCTGGCCGCCACCAGGTCACGGCCAAGCATGCGAGCGCGGCGCCTGGGATCGAAGATGTGGATGTGGCGGCTGGTCTGGTGAGCACCATGACCATGCGGCTACGCTCCTTGGAGGTTCCCGTGGCCGCCGCGGCGCCCAAGGTTGCCCCCGGCTTCGACGTGCAGGCTGCGCCACCGCCTGGAGGCGCGAGCGAGGGATGGTGGCTTGGCAGGAAATGGACCTGGGTGGCGGCCGGCTCTACGGTGCTGCTGGCTGCAGGCGCAATCACCGCCGGGGTGTTGATGCAATCCAAGTTCGACAGTCTGAGAAGCTCGTGCGGCGCCGGCAACCCAGCGCGACCCGGTTGTAGCCAAAGTGACATCGACTCAGTGAGTTCGCGCAAGACCGTGGCCAACGTGTTCTGGGGACTAGCCGGCGCCACCGCCGTGACCACCGGCGTGCTGTTCTTTGTGGAGGGCCGACCCGTGAGCGTGGCACCGATGGCGGGTGGAACCACCGGACTCGTCGCAGCAATGAGGTACTAGCCATGAGAGCACTCCCTTCCTTGTCTGCGCGCCTTGCTGCAACTGGCCTTTGCCTGATCGCTGCACTGGCTGGCGCATGCTCGTTTGACGAAAGCCAACTCCGGCCAGCACCCGATGGGGCCATCGAACATCCTGTCATTCTCGATGCTAGCGCGCCCGGAAGTGACGGCACCAGATCCATCTCGCCAGACGCTTCCACTGGGGTGGGGGGCAATAGAGGGTCTACTGACTCCGGCGGAGACGGAGGAATTGGCGTTGGCGACGCAGCGGTCCCGCCCGATCTCGCAAAAGCGGTTGACGTCGCCGTATCAGGGGACCGGGCACCAGTATCCGATGTCCCAATGGATGCGCCGTTGTCCGTCGATGCGGCCGGTCCACCAACCTCTTGCTCACCTGTGCCCAAGAGCACCGGAGGGATCGCTTGCCCCGGAGGCAAGTGCACGGTCGGACCGTACAGCGGCTCTAGCTTCGCGGTGAGCGACAAACTAACGTCGACCATCTGCCTGTCGACGAGCAGCCTCTGCGCGGCGGGCACCACGAACCCTCTGAAGTCACCAGACATCTCCACCAACTGGGGCGCGACCTTCGGCTTTTTCCTCAGGCCGGAGTCCACCACCAACGAGTCCTTTGAAATCCAACTCACGGGGACAGGAGTATCCGTCACCCTGAGCAGCCTCCCCACCGGGGCGCAGGCGCGCGTGCAACTCACCACCGGCAACCTCGCCTCCAGCGTCAACTACTGCACTACCATGACGTCAGCGAGCCAGACCTTCCCCTGGGCCAGCTTCAACACGGCCTGCTGGGACGACTCGGGCATGTTCCTCTCCGGGACACCAACGAACGCCAAGGCGTTCGCGGTCCAGGTCAGCAGCGAGGCGGGAGTGGCCGGATCTTTCGACCTCTGCGTGACGTCCGTGTCGTTCCCAGGCAGCTAAACATGCCCGACCGGATACCACGAGGACGGAACGGGGACCTGCATTCTCATCGGAGCCTGCTCGACTGGGTATCACGATGGCGGCGGGGGGACCTGCGTCGCTAACGGAGCCTGTTCGACCGGGTACCACAATGGCGGGACAGGGACGTGCGTGGTCAATGGAATTTGTTCGTCTGGCTACCACGACGGTGGCACTGGGACATGTGTGGTCACCGGAACATGCTCGGCCGGGTATCACAACGGCGGCGGGGGGCTGCGCCGCCGGGTTGACTGGAAACGCCTGCAACTCTGGCTCGGCCGCGACGTTCCCGTGGTCGGACGCGCTTGCATACTGCGACGGCCTCAACTGGGGAGGCGAGAAGGACTGGCATTTGCCCGACCCATACGAATTACAGTCGATCGTCGCCCTTGGAACTCAAAACCCGGCAATCGATGCCACGGCCTTTCCCGCGACTCCATCCACGACGCCATCCGGTGCCCGCGTGTTCTGGTCGTCATCGTCCTACGCGGGTAATCCCAGCAGCGCGTGGTACCAGTCCTTCTTCGGTGGCGGCGTGTACAGCCTCGACAAGAGCAGCGACGGCTACGTCCGTTGTGTCCGCAGCGGACGAGCAAGCGGGGAGGCACGCTTTTTCCGCAACACCTCGGCGACGGACCAACCCATCGTGACGGATAGCGTGACCGGGCTTTCCTGGCAGGGCTGCGCCGCCGGGCTGACCGGCGGTAACTGCGCCGGGGGCACAGTCGGCACCTACACCTGGGCGAACGCGCTCGGCTATTGCGCCGGTCTCAACTGGGGCGTGTCCTTCCGGCCAGCGTGCG
>PMJO01000005.1 GCA_003158455.1 Myxococcales bacterium
AGGTGGGCTCTATCAACCGTAGCTACGTCGTTCACGTCCCTTCGACCTACTCTGGTGCCAAGCGAGTACCGCTGATCGTGGATTTCCACGCCCTCACAGGGTCGGGCGCGGGCGAGCGAGCAAGCTCCCCGTATCCGACGCAGACAGACCCAGAAGGGGTCGTCATGGCCTTTCCAACTGGGCTGTCGGGCCCGCTCGGCACTGCCTGGAACGTAGGGCCATGCTGCGTGGCGAGTGATACCGACGACGTGGCCTTTGCCAAGGCCCTGGTCGCCCAAGTCCAGACCACCGCTTGCATCGATCCCAAGCGCGTCTACGCCGTGGGTGTCTCGATGGGCGGCGGAATGGCCTACTACCTTGCCTGCCGCGCGGCCGATGTCTTCGCCGCTGTCGCGCCCGCCGCCTTTGATCTCTTGCAGGAAGAGCTGGCCGATTGCAATCCACCGCGTGCCATTACGGTCATCTCGTTTCGTGGCACCGCAGACAAGGTCGTGCCCTATGCCGGCGGCTCTTCTTCCACGGTGCCAGGCATGCCCGTCACGTTTCTGGGCGCGCAGGGAACCTTCAAGAAATGGGCGGACATCGACCAGTGTACGGACTCACCGTCGGCGGAGGACAGCAATGGCTGCTCGTCCTACTCGGCCTGCCAGAGTGGCGTTGAAGTGATCTTGTGCACGAAACAGGGTGGCGGGCAGGAGGCCGGCAATGCCAGCGTTGCCTGGCCGGTGCTCAAGCGGCACACGCTCTGACAGCGACTTCAGGCCGCTTTCACTGTTTCACGTATATCCTGCAGTCAGGTATGAGAGTACTGCCCTCGGTGCAACTACCGGGGCTCTGCACCGGCGAATACGATGCTAGACCGCTGGCCAACTGCACCGTCAGAATCGAACCATTCAAGTCGTAGGTTCCGCTCATTGTCTGTCCGACAGGAAGATACGTCCCGGTTCCAGACTCAAAGACAACTTGAAAATGGTGAAGGCCGTTGTCGTAGTCCTTGGTGGTCCAGTTTGATGACCACGTCCCATTGATATCAGCATACGCCATCGATCCATTGCCGATTTTGAGCGTATGGGGCCCGTCCGAGGGGCCCAAATAGAGCCATGAACCGTCAAGCTCGAAGGCCTCGGGCTGCACAAAAGCGTCGTACTGCACTGTCGAGCCGCCTCCTCCACCTGAACCGCTACCACCCAAGCCCACTGTTGTCGTGTCCCCAGTTCCCTGGAATCCACCCATGCCTTTCGTACCACCGGCTGCCACGGTTCCGCCAGCGCCGGTCGTCCCGCCAAGAGCGGCTGCTCCCCCTGTGCCCGAGGCGCCGCCAGAGCCGCCGCTGGTGCCGCCCGAGGCCGCGCCGCCGGAACTCCCGGCAGGCCCAGTCATCCCACCGGTGTGGGTTCCTCCGCCGCTCGACTGGCTGCAGCCCCCAAGGCCGATACTCAGGATGCCGAGCAGGCACAGCGCCCTCGGTAGACTGATGACAATGACTCTCTCGCTTTCGCAGTGCGGACACAGCTTCATGTCCATGCAGTCTCAGCGCTCTCACGGAATGGGCCAAGATAAGTATGGGACGATGTTCAAATGCCTACGCTCCAGCCGGCCGGACTGGAGCGCGTCGGGCGCAGGCTGGCTTCGCCAGCCGAAGCCCATCGTGGCAGGGACTGGGAACCCTCCAAGGGTTCCCAGTGCGATCGTCGGCCAGAACGTGCCCGACATCTTGACGGGCGACCTAGGTCACTGAGCCATGCAATCCTTGACCATCTCCGACCAAATCAGGTCTCCGACGTGGTTTCCGCCCGACTGAGTCGGATGGAGGCCATCAGAAAGGACGTCGCCAGTCTGCCAAACAGGTCGCAAGTCCACCCAATGGCAGCGCGGTGAGGTGGTGCCTTCGCACACCGTCTGCATCTTCGGCATCAGGGTGTCCAGGTTCCCCTTCAACGTGGCGTTCGAGCCGGGTGGGCTCCCCGGTTCCGGATAGCGCGTATAGATGACGTCCGTTACCCCGGCGGTAGCCATCTTGCCGAGCAAGGTCTTGAATGTGTCCGGACACGAGGAACACGATGACGACATGGCGTCGATGCCGCCGCCATCCATGATGACGTTCTTCACTGTGCTACTCACGGCCGAGGGCCATTCCGTGTTCGCAACGTAACCCAACGTTTGCCCGCTGACGGCCACGTTGCGGTACTTGGCGCCCGCAGCGAGCGAGCCAGCCGCTTGGGCGTCCGCCTCTACCCGCTTCTCAATGTATTGGGGGTCAATTGCATAGAAGGATTCGCCCATGAAGACGACCTCGCTAGGCTTTACTTGGCCCTTCTGGCACGAGGATGTGCTGCCGCCGGTGCCACTGCCCGTTGTGCCTCCGTTGGCCATGCCGGTGGTACCGCCTCTGCCTCCGCCGCTCGCGCCTCCCTTGGCCATGCCACCGGTACCAGGGGCCACGCCACCGGTGCCCGGGGCTATGCCGCCGGTGCCTCCCAAGAGCATACCTCCAGCGCCGCCCATGGCCGTGCTGCTGGACGAACCGCCACTCTCTGAGCCGCCGGCACCTGCAGCGCCCGAAGACGAGCCTCCCGTCGCTGCGCCGCCTGACGGGGTACCGCCGGTCGCCTTGGTTCCGCCAGAGTTGCTGCCACCGGTGCCAACGGTGCCACCCGTCTCCTGCACGCCACCCGAGCCCTTCGTCCCGCCGGAAGCCGTGTTTCCGCCCGCGCTGGTGGAGCCACCCGAACCAGTATTTCCACCGCTACTTGTGCCACCAGAACCCGCGGTCGAGCTCCCGCCGGTCCCGTTGCCACCGCCGTCCGATTGTCCACAAGCGTAAACGCCAACGCTGACCAGGCCGAGCAATAGGCCGCTCTTGAGCAGATTCCGAATTGCGAGTTTCATGAACGATCTCCTCCGTGCAAATTGAGGTGCTTCGAGCCGCAGTCGCAGCGGACGGACAGATCAGTCCAAGAAAATAGTGGATGAATGGGCTTGATGCGTCACTTCACGGCGGATCTTGTCTTGCGATAGGAATCCTGGAAGGGGTTTCATGCTCGCTCGCCCAGAGACTGTTTCACAAATCACTCCGCGTCGCTTGGCCGGCTGCGGACCCCGGCCGCTTCTTTGCTCGTCGTCGGAATACGTCGAGTATCCCTCCTCCTCGCGGCTTGCGTCCGGGGTTCCTCGCTCGGCCGAGGCTCGGTCCGGATTTATGAAACAGGCTCTAGTCTTCCCTGTAGTCATGCGTGCCAGCTTTCGACAGTCTCGCCACGTCAATGCTGCGCAAAAACAGAGATCCAGCGTAGCTTCTGGGCTGATTTCCGTCAAACAGCCTTCGCCAGCTGGCGGCCCGTCGATCTCGAACAGCTTGGTCGAGCATCACTAGCCAGATCGAAGGGGGTAACTGCCCGCGGCCAGACTCTTGATCTGCTTGGAATCAAGGGCCTGGTGCACCGCCTTTGTCGATGGCCGCGGCGGCCCGAAAAGGATCAAGGCACGGCGAGCGAGGTGGCTCAGCCGATGCTGCGCTCTCCACCGACCACAGGACGCAGTCTACCCCATCACGGCCCTCCGAGAGACATTGGGGGTTCGAGTCCCCTTCCCCAGGGCGATGACCTCTATTGTCCGCGGGAGCTGTTGCACTTGCCGACGGGCGCCACGGCCCCGCCGAGCTGACCCGCGACGGCTCTCCACCTCTGCCGCGGCATCTCGCCAGGGCCGACGCCTGCGCAAGAGGCGGAAAGGTAGCTCCGCTCACGTCGGCTGTTGCTTGAGAGGCGCTGGGAAACGCAGACTTCGCAATGATCGGCGCCCCGGCATCGGCCAGGACCGCATCACTGGCGCCGCGCCCACAAAAGCAACCTCGGTCGGTGAGGTCTGGTCCTTGTGACAAGAACCAGCGTCGAGCGACAATCAAGATAGCATGCGAGGCTCACCAATGAGGAACACTCAGTTCGCAGTCATGGTTCTTGGTCTTGCGGCAATTGTGATGTCGGCCCTCATGGGCTGCGGCGCGCCGGACAGAGGGGGCGGAACCTCGCCGAGCGCCGGAACTACGAACAGTGGCGGCGGCCCGGCATCGGGCGGCGTTGGTGAAGGCTCGGGCGGAACTGGGAGCGGCGGCATCGCAAGCTCGGGCGGCGCGACCGGCGTAG
>PMJO01000072.1 GCA_003158455.1 Myxococcales bacterium
AATTTTCATCGTCTCTTGCCTCCGAATGCTGATTAGCAGTCGCCCCTTGCGACTGCCAGGCCGCAAACATATGCACAGACGCCCAAGAGTCAACCGCTGGACGCGAAAAAAACTGGGTCCACGATCCTTGTCAAGCAGGGGCGGCGCAGCGTAACTACTGGATTTTCTTGGATGAATTAGCCATCCAGACGCAGGTTGTCGATGAGCCGGGTTCCGCCCACAAAGGCGGCCACCAGCATGACCGCCGGCCGGTCGATGGTCGCAAGCGGCTTGAGATCCTCGGAAGCACGAACCTCGAGATAGTCGATGCGGTCCACCCGAGACGCCATCTCGGCGGTGGCGGCATTGAGCAGGACCGATGCACGACGCTCGCCCTTTTCGCGCAGGGCCTTGGCCGCTGACAAGCCCGCGTAGAGCGCCCCGGCCCGCTTCCGATCGGACGCCGCGAGGTAGGCATTGCGCGAGGACAGGGCCAGCCCGTCCGGCTCGCGCACGGTCGATAGCCCAACGATTTCCAACGGCAGGTTCAAGTCGGCAACCATGCGTCGGATGACTGCGAGCTGCTGAAAATCCTTTTCGCCAAAAAACGCGACATGCGGCCGCACGATGTTGAACAGCTTGCACACCACGGTAGCCACGCCCGCGAAATGACCGGGCCGGCGCGCCCCGCACAGCCCCTGCGACACCTCGCGCACCTCGATGGCGGTCTGGAAGTCGGGGCTGTACATGCTGGCCGCCTCGGGCACGAAGGCCAGGTCACAGCCCACGCTGACAGCCTGTGCGAGATCACCAGCCAGGTCGCGCGGATACTTGGCCAGGTCCTCGTTGGGACCGAACTGAATAGGATTTACGAAGATGGACAGCACCAGCTTCTGGGCGCGCCGCCGTCCTTCTGCCAAGAGAGACAGGTGCCCTGCGTGCAGCGCGCCCATGGTCGGCACCAGGGCGATGCGCTCGCCCCGTGCGCGCGCCGTCTCGGACCAGGCGCTCATGGCCGCGGGATCCGCGATCACCGGCACGTCGCTCACGCGAAGGACTCTTTCTTCGTGGGGAACCGTCCGGCACGCACGTCGGCGGCGTAATCGGCAAATGCCTTTTCCGTCGCGCGACCCAGTTCGGCATAGCGGCGCGCGAAGCGCGGCGACCAATCGGGGTCCAGGCCGAGCAAGTCGTGCATCACCAGCACCTGGCCGTCGCAGGCGGGCCCCGCGCCGATGCCGATGGTGAGTGCGGGCACGGCCGCGGTGATCTCGGCGGCCAGGGCAGCCGGAATGCTTTCCAGAACCATGGCATACACGCCCGCTTCGGCGATGGCGCGTGCGCCCGCCGCGATCGTGCGCGCCTGCACCTCGGTACGACCCTGCAACTTGAAGCCGCCGAACTTGTGTACCGACTGCGGCGTCATGCCCAGGTGACCCATGACGGGGATGCCCACGGAAACCAGGCGACGGATCAGCTCGGCCACTTCTTCGCCGCCCTCGAGTTTCACTGCCTCGGCGCCACCTTCCTTGAGCAAACGCCCCGCTGCACGCATTCCGTCTTCCACACTGGCTTGGTAACTCATGAACGGCATGTCGACCACCAGGTGGGCCGCCGACACCCCCCGGGCCGCAGCGCGACCGTGGTACAGCATTTCGTCGAGGGTGACCGGCAGGGTGCTCGACTGGCCTTGCACCACCATGCCCAGGCTGTCGCCCACCAGAACGATGTCCACGCCGGCACGGTCAGCCAAGCGGGCAAAAGCCACGTCGTAGGCAGTAACCGCGACGATCTTGTCGCCCTGGCTCTTGCGCTCGCGCAGCGAGACCGCAGTGATCTTCTTTCCTTGCGCCGCCATTTGCCGTTACTTTCCCACGACTCGGCGGAACTTGCACGGCCAGCCGTCGCCCGCTGGGGTGCCGAGCAGCGGGCCGCGGTGCAGGTGTGGGTGGCGGTGAGGGTGGCAGGGCATAGGCGTTAAGCGGGTTCTGGCCCCGAAAAATCGTAGCTTCCGTGGCGAGAACAGAATGCTTTTCCACCACAGAGAGCACAGAGCACACAGAGCCCGGAAAGGCATGGGGTTCGGATCCTGGATGCGATCTCCTTCCGCTTCCGTATCCTCTGTGTCCTCTGTGCTCTCTGTGGTGAAACCAGCTAGCCAAATTGTCGGGGCAGATCCGCGTAGCGCCTATGGGGTGGCAGGGGCGGTAACGGTCGCCGAGATCGGCCGTCCGTCTGGGATACCGATTTGGCGACGTGACATGCGCCGCCCGCCAATGCTTGCGAAAAACGCCACGTAGGGCGAAGCTGCAGTCGAATACAAAGTTCGCCAGACTGGAAGTGCAGGTGAAACCGAAAAGGATGCCCTTCGATGACCAGATGAAGAAAGCGCAGATCGCCTGGCGGCACTCCGCGCTTCCCGACAACCTGACGCCGGGGCCGCAGAACGGCGGCCACTACGACCACGTTCTTCCGCGACAGGACTGGAAACTCAACTTGTGGCCAGGGATCGTACGAGATCTTCCCGTCTACCTGGACAGCCCGCCCAGGATCCAACGCCATACAGGGTGCCACAACCTCTGCAGCTCCTGGATTGTCTGCGCTAACCTTTACTTCCCTTTCCGTTCCCTCGCCGGTCGTCAAATGCTCGCGGCGTTTCTTCGCGACAAGATCTCGAGCGACATAGTTTCGGTCACAAACGTCGAGTTAGAGTATGAACACCCTCAAGTCCGTCCGTCGGCCCTGGGGGAAAAGGATGGACACCGCGGCTCCGGGCAAACGTCACCTGATGTGGCGTCCGAAATATCAACTCGATCCGGCTCCGGTGTGATCCTCGTCGAATGCAAATTCACTGAGCACAACTTCTACAGCTGTTCTGGCCACAAGAAGAAGGACCAACGCGGTCGCCCTCCAAATCCCGATCCAAGTCGATGCGAAGACTATGGTCGGGTGCTGGAGAATCCAGACAGGCAGTGTCACCTGGCGTCCTGGAAACGCCGCTACTGGGACTACTTGAGGCCGGCATCCTGTCAGGCCATGACGAAGGAACTGTCTCGTTGTCCTGCTACAATCGGAGGGTACCAGCTCCTGCGCCAGCATGCCCTCGCCTTGGCGATCGCTGCGCGGGACAAAGAGGCGCTTGTCGCGTCTGCTGTTGCGTACGACGGCAGAAATCCCCGGCTCATGCGGTGCATGGCGCGGTCAACCGGGTTGAAGGACATCGCCACTGACTGGCCCCGACTATTTGGGGACCGCGTAGTATTCAAGACCTTCACCCATCAGTCGTGGGTGGCATGGGTGGCGGAGCATGATAGTTCTGCCGATTGGTCTGACTGGGTTCGGTATGTTTCTCGGCGCTACGAATTTGCAGAACACGCGGGAGCTGGCGTTGCACCTGACGGTCGGCCGCAGACGGCCGCCCACAGGTGAACGCCAAACCGTTGGACGGACGAAGGAGGACATTGATGCGGAAGATGGCGAGTTATCAACGGGTACATCAAGGCTCGGGGCCACCACTTTTGCATGCCTTACAAAGCCAAGCAGCTCATGCCGGCGCATCGTCTCGACGGCTCGCTCGCGCAGAGCGATCAGAGGCCCGTATTCGTGAACTGGAGGAGGAGGTTGCCCAGCTTCGCCTAGAACTGAGTCGTGCGAAGAAGAAGGGCGGACAACCGTGAAGTTCAAACTGACCGCCGGGATGAAGGAGTGACGATGAGCAAGATGGTAGAATTGTGTATGTCGTGCGGCCCCCAGTTCGGGAGCAGCTGCATCAGATGCGGAAGCTACGCAGGATCAGGCAGGATGGCGGTGCTGTGCGCCTCGTGTGGCGCCCAGTTTGGGAGCAACTGCATCAAGTGCGGAAACTACGCTGGATCGGGTAGGATGGCGGTGTTGTGCGCCTCGTGCGGCGCCCAGTTTGGGAGCAACTGCCTCAGGTGCGGAAATTTTGCTGGTTGAACAAGAGCTAATGCGCCGCAGGAATCATCGCAATTTCTCGACAACCGAACTTGACCGGCTCGCGGAATGTCTTCTCGGTCGTGATGATTTCGATCGGGTTCGAAATGACTGACCCATCGTCGCCCCTACCAGACGACGGCCCCGTGCACACCGCCACCGCCACCGCCCTTGCCACCGTCACCGCCACCCACACCGCGTCCCGCGGCTCCGTCGACTACCTGCGGCTCCAGTGGTTCACCCCGGCGCGGGTGTGCGAAATCACTTCCAGCAAAGCCGCTCGGTCTTCCGCATTGCCCACGAAATCGATCTCCGAGGCATCCACGATGAGCAGCGGGCCGTCGTTGTAGGCGAAGAAGAACTCGGAGTAGGCATTGGCAACCTCGCGCATGTATTCCCGGCGGATGGGTTTCTCCTCGGGCCGTCCCCGCTTCTCGATCCGTGCCATCAGCACCTCGGCGCGCGCCTGCAGATACACCACCAGATCGGGCGCCACCACCCGCGGCCGCAGCGCCTGGTAGACACGGTCGTAGAGCGCGAGTTCGTCGGGCGACAAGGTCAGCGTGGCAAAGAGGCGATCCTTGGCAAAGAGATAGTCGGCCACCAGGCCGCCCCGCTCGAAGAGGTGACCCTGGGCCAAATCGGCCTGCTGCCCGTAGCGCTGCAGCAGGAAGAAGAGCTGGGCCGACAAGGCGTAGTGCCGCGGATCGCGATAGAAAGAGGCGAGGAAGGGATTGCCACCCGGGTCTTCCCGCACCAGGCGCGCGCCCAGGCTTTCGGCCAGGATCTCGGCCAGGGTGCTCTTGCCCACGCCAATGGGTCCTTCCACCGCGATGTAGCGTGGCCTTGGTTGGGGCTTGGTGGTCACGGGTGAGCGTCCTGCCGCCTTATCGCTAGCACGATTTCCAGCCGAGCCGAAGTAACCGAGTGGCGGGTCGGCTGCGCCATGCGCAGCCCGGACTTCACCCGGCGAGAAACGCAAGCGGCAAAGCCGCGCCAGGCCGACGAAACCCCAAAGCCCACGTCGCTCCCCAACTTGACCGCCACCTGACGCAAGACGCCCCTGGCGTCTATTTCGAGCGAGAGCGACATGCGAAGGGTGTTGGGCGCCGAGGCGGGAACTGCATCCAGACAAGGCTGGAGCAGGCGCGGACGACTGCGCCAAGCAGCATCAATCAGCGGAGCAGGCAAAGGACCCTCGGACTGCACCGTGACGGCGGCCACCACCCGCGCGCGACGCGGGGTCGGCGGCGGATCTTCCGCGCCCGCTGCCGCAAGCTCGAAAAGATGGTTCTCCGCCTGCTTCCTCCAGCGGCTATCGGGTTGGAGCGCGACAAAGCGCTGGAATGCCTGCATCGCCTCCGCGCCCCTGCCGGAAACCGACAGCGCCAACCCGCGGTAGTAGTGGACCTCGGCCGCGGGCACCAGGGCCGCGCCCGCATACGGATCAGCTGCGGCGTCGAGCAAGGCCAACCCGGGGTCATAGCCGAGCGCCCGCGCCATGACCAGGCGGGCATCGAAATCGCGGGCCGCGCGGTCGTGAACCACCGCCAAACCATACAGCGCCAGCGCCCGCTGCTGGTCACGCCCAGGCTGGTCTTTCCCTTGGTCGAGCAGGCTTACCGCTTGGCCAAAGCGTGCCTCGGCCTGGTCCAGCCGACCAAGCGCCATGTGCAATTCTGCCGCCCTGGTGTGCACTGTGGGCAAGGTGCGAGGATTCGCAATTTCCAGATGGCGATCGTACTCGCGCAGGGCCTCGGAGAACTGGCCCGCGTGCGCGCGCGCGTCCGCCAGAGCCAGGCTGCAGGGAAAGACCTCGGCTGGCCCGCGCGCCACGACGCAGGCGCGCTCTATAGTGGACACAGCCTCGCCGGTGCGGCCCGTGCGCACCAGCACCTCGCCCAGCGCCAGCAGGGCGGAGATGCCTTGTGGCTGCTGCGCCAGGGCCTCGCGCAGCCAGCTCTCTGCCCTGTGCAATGCCTGGGTTTCGGCCGCGGGATTTCCCACCGGCGCGGCGGACAGCTCGACGCGCGCCCGCGCCACCAACGCGCTTGCTGGTTCAGACCGCGCGTCGGGTGGGTTGCCAGCGTCCGCAGCCGGACCCGCTGCGGCGACGCGAAAACTCGCGGCCACGACGGCCATGACCAACAGAGCCGCGCAGCGAACCATGCGAGCCCCAGTTTAGCAGAGCACAGCACCGCCCACGAATTCGCCGCGGGACGGTCAGCCAGCCCCGATCAGTACTGCCTCTCGCAGATTCGTAGCTGGTTCCAGCTACCGGTTCCGGGGCCGTGGCCGGGGCCGGATCCGAATCCGGGACCGGCCGCCGGATCCGGTGCCGGCCACCGGCGCCGCCGCCGTCAACCCGGTCGGTCAGACAGTTACGAACTTTCGAGAGGCGGTACTGGCTACTTGCCCTTCTTGCGCAGAAGCACCAGCCGGGTAGCAGGCCGCCGGGCCATCTCAACGTACTCGCCGCTGACAAGGGCGCGCGTGCCGCTGTCCGAGCCGAAGCCTCCCGTGTTCTCCGCGTACAGGATGTAGTCGGCGCCCTCGTAGCCATCGCGCAAATCGAGGCAGTCCAGCCGCGACGACACGTGCGGATACTCCTGCTCGCTGACCGCCAGTGCAGCTTTCTTGGGCACCATGGCAGCCAACTCGCGCAGGTCGTGCGCCTTCTGCCGTTCCTCTTTGCTCAGCGGCTTGAACTCTCCGATGCTGGCGAAGCCGCCCTTGAACTTGCTGCTGGGAGGTATCGCGCCCCAAACATTGGTTGCAAGCAAAGTAGCGACAGCCATCGCACCCACGGCTCCCCATTGCTTGGCTCGCGCCGCCTGGCCCTGCCCCATCAGGGCCAGGGCAATCGCGGCGGCCAGGAACAGGAAGGGGATGTTGTAGCAAACGTACTGAAAACTGATCTCGACGGTCGGACCATAGCCTGTGGTCAGCAAGGTGAAAAAGGCGCCGGGCATCACGCTCAACCAGAGCAGACGACGGCGCAGTGGCAGGAAGGCCAGCGGCGCAATGGTGAGCAAGAAATAGGTCATCTTCTCGGTCGTGATCAGCGTCTTGAACACAAAGACCGGATTCGTGATGAAGGTCTTCATCACGCCGCCATATGAATTCTCGCCCGTCGGATAGAGTTCACGGTACATCTCGCTGTACCAGCACGTCCCGAACCGCGGCATGACGGCAAACTTGATGACCGCGAAATAGGCGACCGACAACGCGAACATGAGAGCGCCGATCCGTGGCCTCCGCCCGGTCAACATGAGGTAGGCCCCGACCACGACAAACCCGACCGAAATGTCTTCGCGGCAGGAAAGGGCCAGCACGAAGAAAAGCGAGAACAGGACGAAACGTCGCGCATCCAGAAGGTCCAGCGCCCAGAGGACAAACGCCGCACCAAACGGCTGGAAGTGAACGTCGTAGAAGTTTGCCTGGTGCATCGGCGCATAAAAAAGGTAGGCAAACGCCAGTAACAGGGCCATGGCGCGCGGAATGCGCCGAGCCGCAAATCGATAGATGGGTATCGCACCGCTGCCCAGCGCAACCGCTTGCAGGACAAGCAACGTCTCCGAGTCCGGGTGCAAAGCATAGATGGGCAGGAACGCGTAGATGCCGAAGTCGGCGTGATTGCTGAGCATCGCCCAGTTCACTGCGTGGCGGAACACCGCCGTGTCACGAAAGGGATGTCCGTGCAGGGCGTTGTAGAACATATTGTTGTACGATCCGAGATCGAACGCCATGGTCACGAAGTGACGATGGTTGAGAACCGTGAAGTAGCTCATCCAGGCCGCGTAGCCGAGGGTTCCCAGCAAAACCAGAATGAACTCGGGCGACAGGGTGGGCCGAACGCGATCCAGAAGACGACACCAGGCTGCGGCGGCCGCGCCTATCCAGCGGGCCACGGTGAGCCGCGCCGCCAGGATCTCAGTGCAGGCCGCGCGAAAGCACAACTCCGCTACGACGGCGACCACTGCGATCGCCGCGATCCTGGGGAAGGTGTCCCATTCGCCAACCCGCAAGAGGGGATAGGCAAAACCGGGCAGGATGGCCGGGGAAAGGAATCGGGCGGTGCGCATCACCCGAACCGTCCGCTCCTTGGCCTTGCCCCACGGCCACATGCTTATCGCAAACAGGACGCCCGCCAGGGTTCCCACCGCGACCGAAATCAGCAGTCTAATTCGCACCGGCGTGTCCGCCGTATTTGCTCCTACGAAGCCAACAATCCACTTACCCCGCAACAACTGCACGACGAAGGCTGTCAGAGAAAAACCGCAAAGACCGAGCACAGCGATCGCGCGCGCCAGCACCCCAAACTCCTGCGCCCCCATGCCGAGCAGTGCTCGGCGCGGCCGCTCAGTGTCCGAGGTAGGCGCAAGGTCCGAAGCCGCCAGCGAAGCTGGCTCGATCATCGGCGCGGCGCCCGCATCCGCTGCCGGATTTGCTTCGTCGCCGAACAGCAGAAGATCCCCATCCGAAACTTCGACCTCGGAATCTGTGCCGGCGCGGGTTGGTCGGTCTTGGGGTGGTGTGTCTTGTTCTCGCATTCAGATAGCCGAAACTGCTTCCGCTTGAGCCTGCTCTGCAAAAGTCATTGGAGCAAGATTCGCGTACCATCGAAATCAAAACGGAAGCGCAACTCCTCAAGTCCCGCCTCCGCCATCGCCCGGCCGAGTTTTCGACGATTCTCGGCGTAGAACATCAAAAATCCGCCGCCGCCGGCCCCCACGAGTTTTCCGCCGATCGCGCCGTTGGCCCGCGCCAACGCGTACCATGCGTCGATCTTGGGGTTCGACATGCCACCCGAGCGACGCTTCTTGACCTCCCAATGCTCGTGGAAGATCTCTCCCAGCTCCGAACACCGCCCCGCTTCCAGCGCACGCTGGCTGCGCAGGCCGAGCTCCTTGACGAAGTGCAGGTTCTCGATCACCGCCGCTTCGTCCTTGCGCGTGCGGCTGTCCTGATCCTGCAGGATGGAGTTGGCGCTGCGATCGAACCCGGTGAAGAACAGCGCCAGATTGTCCTCCAGATCGAAGAGGGTTTCGGGACTCAGCTTGAGCGGGGTCACACCCACCTGGTCGTCGCGGTGGAACTGAAAACAAGTGATGCCCCCGTAGGCCGAGATGTACTGGTCTTGCTTGCCCACCGGCGAANNCGAAGCCAGGCGGTCGATCTCGATTTCACACGCCAGACGGGCAATCTCGCTCGTATCCAAGGGCTTCTTCGCGTACGCACTCAGGGCCTTCACCAGCGCGGCGGTGAAAGCCCCCGAGGAACCGAGTCCGGTGCCCGATGGGATGTCGGCCAGCGTGGTGATCTCGATCTGCCACGGATCCGGCGCCATCATCCGCAGCGTCTCGCGCATGATGGGGTGTCGCACATCGCCCACGCGATCGACGTGTTCCAGATGGGAGTACTTGAGGAAGATCCCGGGGGTGAACGGGCGAATCACCGACACGTAGACGTACTTATCGATAGCGGCGGAGATGAGGGCACCGCCGTGGTTGCGATAGTAGGAAGGCAGATCGGTTCCCCCGCCTCCCAGCGTGATACGCAACGGGCTTCTCACGATGATCATGATTGCGACACCTCGTATATTCTTTCCACTACCCGTAGCGCTGCCATCGCGTCCGCAAGCCCCGGCGCGGGTTGCCGGCCCATGGCCACGTCTTGGTAGAAATCCGCCAGCTCGGCGGCCCAAGAATTGTCGCCCCGCGGATACTCCCAGGACACGGTCTCGGGCGGCCCCATCTCCGGCAGCATGCGGTAGTGGGTCAGCCGCTCGATGCCGTAGCTGCCGCCCAGTCCCCGCACCTCCAGCTTCCCGTCCCGCCCGAACACCTCGAACGAGAACAGGTTCTTCCACTCCGAGCAACTGCAGTGCATGAAGGCCACCTTCTTCTCTGCCGTCCGCAGCAGAAGAAACGCATTGTCGTCCACCGGCATGTCCCAAAACCAGCAACCCGCCAGTCCGTCGACCTGGACGAAATCCCCGGCAAACCAGCGGGCCAGATCGATGAGGTGCATGCCCTGATCGATAAGTTCGCCGCCACCGGAGACCTCGGGACGCGCCCGCCATTCCTTGTCGTAGCCCACCCGACCCCCGTGCCCGTAGCGCGCGCGCAGGTACATCAGCGGCCCCACCGCTCCGGCGAGGAACATCTCGTGCGCCTTGCGCAGGGCCGGATGGTAGCGGTGGTTGAATCCCACCCGCACCAGCACCCCGCGGGCACGCGCCGCCTGCACCACGGCTTCTAGCTCGCTCGCCCGACGCGCGGCCGGCTTTTCCACCAGCACGTGCTTGCCGGCCTCGACCGCGGCCAGGGTCACCGGCGCAAGCCAGTCGTGGGTGGTCGCCACCACCACCATCTGCACCTCCGGCCGCCTCACCATCTCGCGCCAGTCCGCCACCGCCTGCGCGCCATGTTCGGCCGCCAGCGCCCGCGCGCGCTCGAAAACCGCGTCCGCGCACGCCACCAGTTTGCCGGAGCCCATGCTCTGCGCGCGCTTGCGCCCGATCAGCCCGCAGCCGACGATTCCGATGTTCATCGCTGTCTCTCACGCCAGGGCATAGTTACTTCCGCTCCAGAATCCATGGGGCCTTCTGCAAGAACTGCAGGGTACGCTCGATGCCTTGCTTGATGGTGAGTTTTGGCGCCCAGCCCAGCTTCCGAATCTTGGCACAGTCGAGGAAGATGAACGGGCTGTCGCCGATCCAGCCCCGCTCGCCGCCGGCGTAGGTCAACCGGGGACGCAAACCCAGATGACCAGTGATCCAGCCAATCGAGTCGTTGACCTGGCAGAATTCGTCGGTGCCCAGATTGAACACCTCGACCGGGCCGCTCGCCTTGTCCATAGCCAGGAGAATGGCGTCCACACAGTCCTGCACGTAGAGATAAGACTTGCGTTGCTGGCCGTTGCCCAGCACGTACAAGTGGTCGGGGTGCTCGCGCAGTTGCTTGTAGAAGTCGAAGACATGTCCGTGGGAGTAGCGTTCGCCCAGAATCGAGACGAACCGGAAGATGCAGCCCCGCATCGCGAATCCAGCGCAATAGGCGGCAATCAATGCCTCGCCCGCGGCCTTGGACGCCCCATACAGCGACGTTTGTAGGGGAAATGGCGCGTCCTCCGGCGTGGGAAACACCTGGGGCTCTCCATATACCGAGCCGGTCGACGAAAATCCGACCTGCTTCACGCCCCCTTGTCGCATGGCCTCAAGAACGTTCCACGTCGCGATGGTGTTTTGCTCCAGATCCCGACGTGGGTGATCGGTTCCGAAGCGCACATCGGCGTTCGCCGCCAGGTGCATCACCACGTCCGCGCCCGCCACCGCCGCAGTCAATTCCCCCAAGTCCAGCACATCCCCGCACACCAGGCGAAATCGCTTGTGATCCAGAGCCTGCGCGAGGAATGCCATCTGTCCGGTGGAGAAGTTGTCATAGCCAACCACTTCATGGCCGTTTGCCAGCAACCGATCGGTGAGGTTGCTGCCCACGAACCCCGCGCAACCCGTGACAACGTATTTCATCGCGAGGGTTCGCTTCCCTGGCTCAATCGCGGCACCGCTTCGGACAGCCCGAGCGATTCCTCGACAATGAACTTGGGCCGCCGCTTGGCCTCGTCATAGATGCGGCCGATGTACGCACCCAGCACGCCCATGCTCATGAGCTGAATGCCGCCCAAAAACAGCATCAGGATACAGGTCGTCGCCAGGCCCTGGGCAAACATGTAGAGCCCCTTGGCTTTCAAATACGCCACCAGGGGAACGGCCAGCAGGGCCAGCATCGACATGGCCAATCCAGCAACCACCATCAGGCTAAGCAGCGCATCCGAGAAGGCAATGATGCCGTTGAACCCGATGCGCAGACTTCCCGTGAGTCGATTGTACTTGCCCGCGCCGCCCGCGCGCGCCTCGCGATCGAATGGCACCAGGATCGTCTTGAATCCCACCACGCTTGTCAATCCGCGCAGAAACCCGTGACTCTCCTTGAGCTTGACAATCTCCCCGACCACACGCTGGTCCATCAAACGAAAATCCCCGGTGTTGCGCGGGATGGGCACCGTGGATATCCGATTGATTGCCCAGTAGCCGGCGTAGGAGATGATGCGCTTGACCATCGTCTCACCCTGGCGTGACCGCCGTTGCGGAACCACGACCTTGTATCCGTCGCGCCACAGCCGCACCATTTCCTCGATGAGCTGTGGGGGATCCTGCAGGTCGCAGTCGATGACCACCACCGCCTGCCCAGTGGAGTGGGCAAGACCGCCCAGGGTAGCCGCGGGCTGGCCAAAGCGGCGCGAGAACAGCAGCATCTTGATCCTTGGATCGCGCGCGTGCTCCTGCCGTATGAGATCGATCGTGCCGTCGGTACAGGGATCTGCCGCGAAGATGATCTCGTAGTCCTGCGTCACGGGCACGAGCGCCGCCCGGATGCGTTCCAGGAATCGCGGCAGGGTTTGCTGCTCGTTGTAGACGGGCACCACTATGGAAAGGAGGCAGGACATGGACGGCGATGGTAGGGCCAGATGATAGGGAAGTCGCGCTCCGTCGGTCAATTGCTGAATGCGTGTCGACCATCGCCGGTTCCATGACGCTGCCGCCCGTCATGTCCAGGGTTGGTGAGGCGGCTGGGGCTTGTTTCGGGCGGCGGACCGGGATCGCGCGAATCTCGCGCAAGATCATGCCACCCGTTCAAGTGGGAAGACAAGCCACCCTCGGTTCGGCTAGTCTGCTGGACATGACCAAGCACAATACCTATTTCGATGGCAAGGTTCAAAGTCTGGGCTTCGAGCGCAACGGCCGGCGCGCCACCGCGGGCGTGGTGCAGCCAGGGGAGTTCCACTTCGACACCGGCGGCGCCGAACGGATGATTGTCGTCAGCGGACAGCTCGCGGCGCGCCTGCCCGGCGGCGAATGGAAGCACTACCCAGTGGGCACGGCTTTCGAAATTCCTGCCAAGACCGGATTCGATATTCGCGCGGAGCAGCCGGCCGCGTACATCTGCGAGTTCATCTAGACCCCTTTACTGCCATACATGAAGGAAGTTGGGACAAGTTCCCGCTGCACTTCGGCGAGACACAAATCGCGATGTCCCTTAGCATCCGGCCGACAAGCCGGGCTGGTGGCAAGGAGGGCCGACTAGCGACGGACCACCCCGCCGCCCACCCCGCGGCTTCGCCGCGCGCGTCGCCGGACCGGAATGTACTGATGTACTTGAGGACCGG
>PMJO01000332.1 GCA_003158455.1 Myxococcales bacterium
CTTCTTCCTGGCCAGCTACCTTCTTCCCATCGAGGTCGGCGCGGGCAGGTTTCAACCGTTGTTTCGCCTGCAGCAAGCATCCGACCGGACCACCGACCAGACCGACGCCCTGGCCGACGCGCAGCTCGGATACGTCATCGACGGATCGCGCGCCCGCGTGGCCTTGGACTACCGGTACAGCAAAGTTCAGGGCCAGACCGGCAACGCTGTTCTGCTCGGGCTACAGCTGATGACAAGATAGTGCGTGGCTCTCGCTCGCAAAATGGAAGCGAGCTTGTTCACCACAGAGAGCACAGAGGCCACAGAGCCGGACGGGAGAGGGAAAGGTTGGAGCCGATCCGATCCGAACCCTTTCTTCTTTCCGGCCTCCGTGTTCTCTGCGGCCTCTGTGGTGAACAAGCTAGCGTGGCTATCCCGCGCGAAATTGGAAGTCACGCTGGCGTACTACCTCCCCCACCTCGAAGTCGACCAGAAAGGCTGTGCCCTCGCCCACCATGCCGTTGAAGGCGCGCAGGTACCAAACATCCAGCCCCCACCCCTTGTACCCGCTCTCGCTAGGTGGGGACCATTCCGCGGCCTCCAAGTCGCCGAGCCCGGGTGGCCGCGCGCGCGTCTGGCTGGCGATCTCCTGAAAATGGTGCGAGGCGCGCACGATCTGTTCGGCCCTGCGGGCCAGTGCCGGCTCGATCTCGCGCCGCCATTCGCTGACCAGATGGAAGGCTTTGAGATCACCCCCGACCGGCCCGTCAGCCTCGTACACCTCGTCGGCGGAAAGCCCGCCAAAGTCGGCCACGTCAAACTCGGGGAAGATGGTTTCGGCGACGATCTGCGCCTTGCGTTCGCCGAAGCTCTCTTCCGCCACTCGCTTGCCGTGGCTGGCGTAATAGGCGTACAGACGCACGATGATGTTCTGCGAAGGCAGGCGATGGTCCCAGTCCGCCACCCACAGCGCGGCGTGGTAGGTCTTGCCCCCAAAAGGCAAAAATACCGGCAGCGCCTGCGCCAGTTTCTCACGCTCGGCGGCCGACTCGTAGAGGCCCTGCAGCTCGACCCGCGGGTGGCGCCGCAAGTCGCGCTTCAGTTCTTCCCGCAGGTCTAGCTGAGCCATGACTTCTAGAATACTCGCGATCGGCCGTTTGCGCACCATGGGCGGCGTGGAGATATCCGGCTCCGACGGATCGGCCACGCGGTGCCGATGTGGAAACTCGGGTGGCGCGGCTGATTGAAGCCAGTCTGCGTGAACTGAGCCCCGTCCCGTCGTGATCCCCCTCGCCGACCGCGTCCCCGTCTCTGACTCCGCCCCGGCCCCCGACTCAGAATCCCGGACTACAGTTCCCCCTTGACCCGACGAACGTCCGCGCCCAGCCCGCGCAGCTTCCTTTCCAGGTGCTCGTAGCCGCGATCCAGGTGGTACACGCGCAGGACCTCAGTGGTGCCCTCGGCGGCGAGGCCGGCCAGCACCAAACAGGCGGAGGCGCGCAAGTCGGTAGCCATGACCTTGGCACCCTTGAACTTGGTGGGGCCGCGCACGATGGCGGTGTGGCCTTCCACGACAATATCCGCTCCCATGCGCCGCAGCTCGGGTACGTGCATGAAGCGGTTCTCGAAAATATTTTCGCTCAGCACAGATTGGCCGCGCGCCTGCGCCATCAGCACCATGAACTGGGCTTGCATGTCGGTGGGGAAACCGGGGTACGGCCGCGTGGCGATGTCGGCCGGACGGATCTCTCTGCGCCCGAGGACTCGGACGGCGTCACCCTCGACGGTGACTTCCACTCCGGCGGCTTGCAGCTTGGCAATCACCGCGTCCAGGTGCTCGGGCAAGCAGTCCTTGACCAAGACGTTGCCGCGGGTCACCGCCGCTGCCACCATGAGGGTTCCCGCCTCCACCCGGTCGGGGATGACGGCGTGGTCGAGGGGGTGCAGTTCGTCCACCCCCTCGATGGTGATGAGCGTGGTTCCCGCCCCGCGAATGCGCGCGCCCATCTTGTTGAGCACGCGCGCCATCTCTTCCACCTCGGGCTCGCAGGCCGCGTTCTCCAGCGTAGTGCAGCCCTTGGCCAGCGCGGCCGCCATCATCAGATTCTCCGTGCCCGTCACCGTTACCATGTCGAACACTATGGTGGCGCCGTGCAGCCGTTTGGCACGGGCGTTGACCAAGCCATGCTCGAGCTCGATGCGCGCGCCCATAGCAGCCAGACCCTTCAAGTGCTGATCGATGGGCCGTGCCCCGATGGCGCAGCCCCCGGGCAGCGACACGCGCGCCTGGCCGTAGCGCCCCACCAGCGGCCCCAGCACCAAGGCCGAAGCGCGCATGGTTTTGACCAACTCATAGGGCGCTTCGAAGTTGGTGATGTGGGTGCTGTCCACCGTGGTGCTGCCATCACCCTCGACCTTGGCGCCCAGTTGGCGCAACAGCTTCTTCATCGTCACCACGTCCCCGAGATCAGGGACGTTGCGATAGGTTGAGCGACCGGCAGCCAGCAGCGATGAAGCCAGGATGGGCAGCGCCGCATTCTTGGCGCCGGAGACCCGCACTTCACCGCGCAGCTTGTGGCCACCGCGTATGACGATCTTGTACATGAAAGGAACTCGACCCTGGTGTCGACAGCCAGGGGAGGCTGTCGCCCGTCAACCGTCGGCCTTCGCCTTGGCTACGTAGCCGCGGGGGTGGCAGGCGTGGTGGCGGCGGCCTCGGCGGCTTCGGCGCCCTTCTTGTGCTCGGCGCAACGACCGGCAAGTACCGCCCGCTTGCGGCAGCCTTCCTTGCTGCAGATCTTGTAGCGGAACTTGCTGCCCACCTTTTCGCGCCGCCAGCCGATGTAGTGCTTGCGGCAGTAGCCCTTGGCGCGGACCGGCTGCTTGCACTTGGCCACGCGGCACTTTTCCCCGCCGCCCTCCTCGCTCTTGGCGGCTTTCGCGACAACAGGCTTCTTGGCGGTTGCTTTCTGCTCAGGCATGGATGTTCCTTCTGAAATGGTTAGGGGGTTCGAGGATGCGGGTCTGCCGTGCCAGAGTCAAGCCGGCAACTTGCTCCGGATGCGCTCCACCGCCTCCTCCACGTTGTCGCGGAAACCGAAGGCGGAGAGGCGGAAGTAGCCCTCGCCGCAGCTCCCGAAGCCTGAACCGGGCGTACCCACCACATTGGCCTCGTGGAGCAGACGGTCGAAGTACTGCCACGAGGTCATGCCGGCTGGCACCTGCATCCAGATGTAGGGCGCGTTCACCCCGCCGAACACGCGGTATCCGGCACGGCCCAGGCCCTCGCGAATCAGGCGCGCGTTCTCCATGGTGTAGTCGATGTTGGCTTGCGTGCCGCGCGCGCCCTCGGGGGTGAAGACCGCAGCCGCGGCTCGCTGGATGGGGTAGCTGACCCCGTTGAACTTGGTGGTGTGCCGGCGGTTCCACAAGCCGTGCAGCGCCACCCAAGCGCCCGCATCGTCCCGCGCCTTCAATTCCTTCGGGATCACCGTGAACGCGCAGCGCGTGCCGGTGAACCCGGCGGTTTTGGAAAAACTGCGGAATTCCAGGGCGACCTCGCGCGCGCCCGGGATCTCGAAGATGCTGTGGGGCAGGCCCGGATCGCGCACGAACGCCTCATAGGCCGCGTCGAACAGAATGATGGCCTCGTGCTGTTTGGCCCAGGCCACCCAGCGCTGCAGCGAGGCGCGCGACATGACCGCGCCGGTCGGGTTGTTGGGCGAGCAGAGATAGACCAGGTCGGCGCTGCCTTCGGGCAGCGGCGGGTCGAAGCCGTTCTCCGCCGTGGTGGGCAGGTAGACCAGGCGCGCGTAGCGGCCTTTGCTGTCGGCAGGACCGGTGCGGCCCGCCATCACGTTGGTGTCAACGTAGACCGGGTAGACCGGGTCGGTCACCGCCACGACGCTGTCGAGGGCAAAGATCTCCTGCATGTTGCCGGTGTCGCACTTGCACCCGTCGGAGACGAAGATCTCGTCGGGGGCCACCTGCGCGCCCTGGCTGCGGTAGTGGGCCGCGATGGCGTCGATGAGAAAGTCATAGCCCTGATCGGGGCCGTAGCCGCGAAAGGTCTCTTTGCGCGCCATTTCGTCAGCCGCGCCCTTGAGCGCGTCCACGACGGGCGCGGGCAAGGGCAGCACCACGTCGCCGATGCCCAGCCGGATAATGCGCGCCGCCGGGTGGGCCGCCGCATACGCCTGCACGCGCCTGCCGATCTCGGGGAATAGATAGCTCGTCTGCAGTTTCTGATAATGGGAATTTATTTTGGCCATCGCTTCGACTTTCTTTCGGGCTGCGAAGCGGTAAGACTAGCTAACTTCACCCCCGAGGCGCAATGGCACGCAACCACGTAGTTCGATCCCTGCTTTCCCTGCTGGCGATTTCCTTGCTTTCTGGCCCGCTGGCCGCTGGCGCCAGCCCCGCGCCCGATCACAGGCTGGGGCTGCTGAACGCGCTCAAGAGCGAGCTTCGCCGTTCTCAGGACAGACTGCGCCTGCCGGGCGAGGACGGGCCGTACTTCATCCGCTACTTGGTGCGCGAGTACGATGACTACGATCTGGTTGCGCGTTTCGGCGCGCTGCTGGAGGACAGCCACCAGCACCTGCGGCAAGCCAATGTGGAGGTGCGGGTGGGCAGCTACAAGTTCGACAACACCGCGGATGACACCACCGAGAAGACGTTCGATCTGGACGATTTCGATCGCTACGAGCCGCCTTTGGGCGCGCCCATCGACGACGACGTGGACGTGCTGCGGGCCACACTGTGGTTGCAAACCGATGCGCGCTACAAACAGGCCCTGGCCACCTTGCACAAGAAGCGCGGGGCGCGCGTGACCAAGATGGTGGAGGACGAGTCAGTGGCCAGCTTCTCGCGCGAGAAGCCCCAGCGCGCCGTCGACAAACCCATCACGCTCAAGCTGGACCGCGCAAACTGGGAGAACCGCCTGCGCCGCGTGTCCGCGTTATTCAAGGTCTACCCGGAGATCTTCGATTCCCAGGTCAAGCTGTCGGTCGATCACCAAACCCGTTTCATCGTCACCACCGAAGGCACGGAATTGGTGAACGAGCGCCTCATATATGGATTGCACATGACCGCCAATGCGCGTGCGGCCGATGGCCTGCTCATCAACCATTTCAAGAGTTTCTACGGCGCTTCGGAAGGCGAGATGCCTGACGACGCCACCCTCGAGCGCACCGCCAGGCAACTCGCCGATGAGGTCAAGCGTCTGCGCGAAGCACCCATGATGGATCCGTTCAATGGCCCGGCCATCCTGCTGCCCGAGGCCGCCGGAGTGTTTTTCCACGAGGCGCTCGGTCACCGGCTGGAAGGCGAGCGGCAGAACGACAACAAGGAAGGCGCAACCTTCAAGGGCCAAATCGGCAAAGCCATCCTACCGTCGTTCATCACGGTGCTCGACGATCCTTCGGCCGCCAAGCTGGATGGCGTGTCGCTCAATGGCCACTACGACTTCGACGATGAGGGCGTGGCGTCGTTTCCGGTAACCCTAGTTGACCACGGCGTGCTCCGCAACTACCTCAAGAGCCGCACTCCAGTGAAGGGTTCGCCCGTGTCCAACGGCCATGGCCGCGCCGAGGGCACGCTGGATCCCATCGGCCGCATGGCCAGCACCATCGTGAAGTCCGACAAGATGGTGCCCTATGCCAAGCTGAAAGAGATGTTGCTCGACGAGATCCGGCGGCAGAAGAAGAGCTTCGGGCTCATCATCGCCGACATCAGCGGCGGCCAGACCAACACCACCACCTACGATTTTCAGGCCTTCAAGGGCATGCCGCGCATCGTATACCGGGTGGATGCCGAGACCGGCAAGGAAACCCTAGCGCGCGGGGTGGAGTTTGTGGGCACGCCCATCGGCTCGCTCAATCGCATACTCGCAACCTCCGACACCACCGGCGTATTCAACGGCTTCTGCGGAGCCGAGTCGGGCTACGTGCCGGTGTCGACCGCCGCGCCCGCGGTACTGATCAGCGAGATTGAACTGCAGCGGACCCGCCGGGCCTTGGAAAAGCCGCCAATTCTGCCCGCTCCCTGGCGTTGAGAGCGGGGGCACCAGCACCGTGGGCCTGCGATGTGCTACGTTGAATCCCCATGTCCCGCGACCCCAAAATCACGCCCATCACCCGGCACGACCCGCGCACCTTCTACGCCACCCGTGCCACCCGCACGCGCAATGCCGAGGCCTGGGACCTGTGGTCCATCGATGACGGCCGCCGCATGGGCTACCTGTCGATCATAGACGACGGCCACATGATCTATGCCCTGGCCACCGTGAAACGAGGCACCTCACACGACGAGATAGCCGACCTTGTCGACGGTTTTTTTCCGCCCTCGGCCACCGACGCCTTGAGCCGTGAAACCGTGATCTCCGACTACGACGAAGACCCTGTAATCCTTGAATCAGAGGTCGGTACCGAGGAGTAGCCCTACTGCTTCAAATCCACCTTCGAGCGTCGGGCGACAAGCNNNCGCAGCCTCCGGCCCGGATCGTCGACCGTAGGTGAATCGAAAAATTGAATCAGTAGTGGTAGCCGCTCCTTTGGCCGCCTGCGCCGGGCGCCAGCCGCCCTTGCCGCCCCACGCAGTTTCCTCTTCCCTCCGCCGGTGGTGCGGCTATTCTGTCCTCCATGTCGGTCGGCGGCATTCCGGCTCCCGGTCCCTTCCGGGGTCTCGTTCCGTACGACGAAAACAGTGCTGCCCTGTTTTTCGGCCGCGCGGACGAGATCGCTGCCCTCGACCGCCTGGTGTGCAAGGAGGGAGATCGGGTCGTGGCTCTTGCCGGCGAGTCGGGCGTAGGCAAGACGTCGTTGTTGCGGGCCGGTCTTTTGCCCGCACTGGCCAAGCACGACGTCACCGGGGTCTATCTCGGTGCCTACGATGATGTTGAGCAGGAAATGTGGCAGGCCGCCGGCCGGGTGCGCGGCGAGCCGCCCACGCCTGGCGATGGCCCGGCCGACTATCTGGTGCGCCTCGCCCGCAGCTCACACGCCGGGACCTTGCTGATCCTCGATCACCTGGAGACCATTCTCGCCAACCCCAGCCCGGATGCCGACCGTTCCGCCCTCGACCAACTGGGGGCGTTGCTCCTAACGGTCAGCGAGGGAGCCGGGTCTCGCCTGCGCATTCTCCTCTGTGTGGAAACTGGTTCCTTCCACCGCCTTGATTCCCTGTACAACGCCTGCAATCTCACACCCGCGGCCGGGGCCTGGATGGAGCTTGGCCGTCTCAACCAGGAAAGCGCCACCCAGATTCTGGAGCAAACCGCGGTTGGCACCGGTACCTTCTTCGAGGCTGGCCTGGCTTCCCTGATGGCCGGCGATTTGTGCCGCAGCGGCCCCTGCCTGCCCGCCGATCTGCAGATCGTCGCCCGCATGGCGGTCGAGTTGCGCCTGACCTCGTTGCGGCGCTACGAGCGCAGCGGAGGTGCGGCCATACTGCTGCACAGCTTTTTCCAGCGGGCTGTGCACGACGCTGGCGGCCGGCCGGCGTTGCGCGTACTCCTCGCAGCTGCCCGTCCCGGAAGCTCAACCGTCGGGGAGCTAGCAACCCGCGCCGGTTTGCCGGCGGCCGCCGTCGAGCAGGTGGTGGCGCCTCTGACCAGTCGAGGCATCCTGCGCAAGTTCCCCCCGGAATCCGCTGACCACTATGAGCTGGCGCACCCTTGTTTGGTTGCCCGCATAGAAGACTTCGCGGCCAGCGATGTGGGCGCTGCGCACGACATCCGTCGCACCTTGCGCCGCCGCATCCTGGCTGGCGGGCGTCTCTCGCTGCCCGAGATACGCAGGGTGCGCCGCTACCTGGGCGGTGATCTGGCAGCCGATGAGGCGACCACGCTCAAGCGCAGCATCCGGCGTAGCGCCCTGCAGATCGGTGCGGCGATCACCCTGCTGCTCGCCGTGTTGATCGCCCTCATTTTCGAGGTGCGCACCACCTACACGCTGGCCTTCGAGCCGGCGCGCGATCAGCCTGGCAGCCGCGTTGTCGTGCGGCGGGGACGTCCATCGCTGTCCTTCCTACATTTTCTTCCCGCCCAGCCCCGCCCCGGTTCGATGATCGCCGACACCGGTTTTGCCGCCACCAGCGTCGCGGCCGATCTGGGCTCTCGCATCGCCGGCGGACGTGCCGTGGGGGCCATGGATGCCAACCGGACCGCCCGGCTTCCCTCCTGGCTGCGTGCGGTGATCGATGGTCTGGGGCCAGTGCCGCGCGGAGTTTCACTGGTGCTGCTAGGCGAGCCCAACGGCGTGGTCTCGCTCAAGCAAGCCTTTGCTGATCCCGCCTCACGCCGTGACGCTCTGGAAGCCCTGGCCGTGGTGGGGACCGGCCGGGCCGGCGAGGATGAGATCCTGGCTGCCGCGCTCAATGACCCTTCTCCCGACGTGCGTCGGCGCGGTGTCGAGGTGGCGGCCGCCATCGATCGACGCCAGGGCAAGGGGGCCCACGCCGCCACCCTGCGCGCCGCCTTGGCCGACCAATCCTTTGCCGTGCGCAGCGCGGTTTTGCGGGAGTGCGCCAGCCTCGATGCCACCACCACTGCCAGCATTCTGTCGGTGGCTCTGGCCGACAAAGACGCCTCGTTTCGGCGCCTGGCGGAAACCTCGCTGCTCGATCTGGCCGCGCGCTCGCCCGCGGCAGCGGCCGATGCCGTGCGCCTGGCGCTATGGAGCACGGACGGAATGGCCCGGCGATCCGCGGTCGGGTTGCTCGACCAGATCGCGGTGCGGGCCCCGGCCGAAGCCGCAACCGTCCTGGCGCAGATTGCGTCGGACGAAAGTGCGCCCGAGGAGGCGCGCGTCTCGGCGCTTTCGTTCCTCCGTCGCACCAACACCGTCTCGAACAATCTGCGCCCCATGCTGGAAAAGGCGGTGATGCCGGACGCGTCGCCTCGCCTGCGCACAGTTGCCCTGCCTCTCTATGCCCGGCTCATCGACCCAGCCAAGGTTGGCGAGCTTGCCCTCGCCGCCAGCAAAGGCCCACCTTCTGGGCGAGTTACCGGCGCGGCACTTTGGGGTGTGGTGGCCATCAAGCAGCCCGACATGGCGGCAAGACCGCTCAAAGTCTTCCTCTACGATCCGACGCCCGAGGTGCGGGAGGAGGCAGCACGTGGCTTTGGCTATTTGAAGCGCGAGGGTCCCGAGCTGGTACGCAAGGCGCTGCTGGACCCCAACGCCGAGGTGCAGAAGGCCGCGCTCGATTCAGCCTTGCGTCTGGCGGTTGCACAGCCCGTGGTGATCGCCGACCTACTCGGACATGTGCTGCCCAACGTGCGACCCGGCCTGCGTCGTTTCATCGTCGAGGCGCTGGGCGAGATCGGCAAGAGCAGGCCCCCGGCGGTGTTGCCTGCGCTGGTGCGCTCTCTCAAGCAGGGCGATGTCAACACTCGCGGCGCGTGCGCGCGTGCCCTCTGCGTCGTGGCCGTCAAGGCTCCCGCCGCCGCCTCACCCTATCTGCGCATGGCCGCACGCGACGCCAACCGTGACGTGCGAACTGAGGCCGCTTCCTGCCTGGGCAGTCTGACCGAGGGCGATCCCAAGGGCGCCGCGCGTATGGCCATCGAGCTGACCTCCTCAGACGAGCCGACCGTGCGTGCCGCTGCCGCCGCCTCGCTGGGCGCGTTGGCCGGGCGGGTCCGCGAAATCGTGCTCGGGCCGCTCATCAACGTGCTCGAAGATCCCGAGCGCACGGTGCGCGTGGCGGCCGCCGAGGCGCTGATTGCCTACGCCAATACCGGATCACCCCTGGGAAGCCGTGCCGCCGATCTCGAGAAGAAGCTGTCGGGCTTCTTCTCGCAGGGCGATCTAGAGGAGCGCCAGATCGCCCTGCGCGTGGCCGCGCACGCGGGGTTGACCAGCATCCTGCGCCTGGCGGTCCGCGACGGAAACGATAGCCTGCGACTTGAGGCCATGAAGGCCGCGGCCGGCATGCAGCCACCCGCACTGGAGATCCTGCAGGCCGGAGCCGAAGACCGCCAGGGCCTGGTGCGCGCCGAGGCGGTGCGCGCTCTGGCGGCTGCCTCCGGGACCGGCCCCGAGCGCGTCTTGCCGGTCTTCGAGGCCATGCTGCGCGCGAGCGATCCGGCCACCCGGCGGATGGGCGCCTTGGCCTTGGGCGATGTCACTGGGGCGCCCGAGGCCACTGCGGCATTGCTGGCCAGTGTGCTGCATCAGCGCGGCGAATCGGTCCGGGCGGCGGCGGCTGATGCTCTGGCCCGCATCGCCCAGCGCGATCCCAAGGCGGCGGGGCCCTTCCTCGAGCAGGCCATCAGCGATCCAGCCCATGACGTGCGGGCGGCCGCCATCCGTGGCCTTGGCACCACCTGGGCTCGCCAGCGCAGTCCGGCCGAAGTGGCCGAGATCCTCGAAAAGTGTGAGACCGACAGTGCGCGCCGACTGGTGGCAGTTGAGGCGCTGGTAATTCAGGCTTCGCGGGTTGACAGTGGCAAGCTGGGCGAGGATGCGAAACAGGCGCGGAGCCTGCTCGAACGATTGGCCAACTCCGGACCGCCGCTGGCCCGTCTGGCCGCGCAGGTGGGCCGCGCCTTCATTGGCGCCAAGCTCGAAGATATGCACGCATTCTTCGACCGGCTCTACGGCGGGTGATTTGGCTAGCTTTTTCCACCACAGAAGCCACAGAGCCGGATCGGAAAGGGAAGAAAGGGGTTGGCTCCAACGCAGTCCAAATTCCTTCTTCCCATCCGATCTCTGTTTCCTCTGTGCGCTCTGTGGTGAAAAAGCATTCTACTTCGCGTAGTCGACGGCTCGAGTTTCACGGACCACCGACACGCGAATCTGTCCCGGATAGGCGAGCTGTGCCTCCACCTTGCGTGCGATGGCCTTGGACAGGCTGCGCGCCTGGTCGTCGGTAACCTTGGTATTCTCGACCAGCACGCGGACTTCGTGTCCTGCCTGGATGGCGAAAGCGCGCTCGACCCCCTCGAAGGCGCCCGCGATCTTCTCCAGGTCGGCCAGCCGCTGCACGTAGGTCTCCAGGGTCTCGCGCTTGGCACCAGGCCGCTGGTTGGCCAGCACATTCGCCGCATCGACGATGTGGTCGAGCACGTCATCTGCGGCAACCTCACCATGGTGGCATTCGATGGCGTGGACGATCTTGGCCGCCTCGCCGTACTTGCGTGCCAGCAACGCGCCCGCCTGCGAGTGCGATCCCTCAATCTCCTGCTCCGCAGCGCAACCAATGTCATGCAACAGGCCTGCACGTCGGGCGGTCTTGACTGAATAGCCGAGCTCGCCCGCTATCACGCCCGACAAGAAGCCCACCTCGAGCGAATGCTGGAGCAGGTTCTGCCCGCTGCCTGCGCGGAATTTCAACTTGCCCAAGAGCCGCGACAGCTCGGGGTGCAAACGGCCGATGCCCAAGTCGAAGGCCGCTTGCTCACCGGCTTCCTTGCACTGCTGCTCGACCTCCGACGTGGCTTTCTCGACCATCTCTTCGATGCGGGTCGGGTGAATGCGACCGTCGGCAATAAGCCGGGTAAGCGCCAGCCGCGCAATCTCGCGCCGCACGGGATTGAAACAAGAAATCACCACCGCCTCGGGCGTGTCGTCGATGATAAGGTCGATGCCCGTGGCCTGTTCCAGCGCCCGGATGTTGCGACCCTCGCGGCCTATAATACGTCCCTTCATGTCGTCGGAAGGCAGAGGCACGACCGAGACCGTGCGCTCGGCGACGTATTCGCTGGCATAGCGTTGCACCGCCGCCCCGAGGATCATTTGCGCCTTCTGCTGCGCCTGCTCGCGCGCCTCATCCTCGATGCGCTTGACCTCAAGCGCGGCCGCCGCCCGTGCCGATTCGCGCACCTCGGCCTCCAACGCCTTGCGGGCCTCAGCCTCGGTCATCCCCGCGACCTTCTCCAAACGCGCCCGCGCCTCGGCCACTTGTGCCGCGCCCGCGCGCGCCGACGCCTCGGCCGCCTGCTCGCGCGCCTGAAGCTGCCGCTCCTTGCGGTGCAGGTTTTCCTTCTCGGCCTTGATGTCGCGGTCGCGCCGCTCCAGGGCCTCATTTCTCGCGCCGGTCGCGGCCGCCTGGCGGTCGAGCTCCTGGCGACGCACGCGCAGTTCGGCATCGACTTCGGTCCGGATCTTCTGCGCCGCCTCTTTGGCCTCAAGCGCCGCCTGCCTGCGAATGGAGTCGGCCTCGGCGCGCGCAGCAGCGAGCGCTCGCTGGCGTTCCTCTTCCGTCTGGGGCACGGCGTCTGGCTTGGAAGCCCGTCCCAGGAAGAAGGCCATACCCGCCGCGAGCAGGGCAACCAAGACGCCGACAATGATGACAACTGGGTTCATCGGCTGGCCTTACTCCGGAACGGCGCCACAGCGGACCACGCGCGCGTCAGTGACAACGCAGTCGATGGGCACGTCCCATTCACCCGTGGGACAGCTTTCGGCGATCTGGAAATCGTAGCCAAACCCGACGAAGAAACCCGACGGCCCGTCCGGGTGAGCGCGCACGTACGCCATCAGCTCGTCGTAGTACCCGCCGCCGTAGCCGACACGGCCACCACGCGCATCGAAGGCAAGGCCCGGCACCATGAAAACGTCAATGTCGTGCGGCGCCACCTCGGGACAACCGGGCCCAGGCTCGAGCAGCCCGAAGATGCCAAAAACCAGCTCAGAGGGGCCTTCGACCCGGTGAAAGCGGAGGCGCGGCGGCAACAACTCGGCGCTCACCCGTGGCAGAACCACGGCGATGCCGCGGCGACGCAGCCCCTCGATGGCCCGCGAGGTATCGATCTCGGCCCGGGTGGAGACAAATGCCGCCACTATGCGAGCGGCCGCCACCTCAGGCAGGTCGAGCAGGAGATCGGTCGCGGCCTGGGCGCAACGTGCGCGCTCATCCACAGATAGCTCCTCGCGCCGGCTCGTCATAATGCGCCGGAGTGCCCGCTTCTCGTCGCGCAGCCAAAGATCAGCCGGGCACATCAACGCCGACGGCTCGTTCCCGACCAGGCACGCGGTGCAAAGTCGCCCGGCAACGGCGCAGCGTCGCACGGGCATGAAGAACGAGGCCATCGCCTCGGAAAATTAGGGTTTCAGTTGTGTCCATCTATGGAGGCGTCCGCCGCTCGGCGGGCGATCTTGTGTGCTGGGTGGTACCCACTATACCGCAAGAAGGACCGCGCTAGCATTTCCGACTGTGGACAACCAGTCTTGTCAGACCCGCGCTCGGCTCTCGACCAAATGAAGCAGTGCGCGACTCCTCTCTCGAATCCGTCTTTTGAGATCCGCGGAAGCGCGACGCTCCTTGAACAGCTCCTCGGTGATCTGCAGCGCTGCCAGGACCGCCAGCGACTGGGTGTCCGCGGTGCGAGACTGCTTCTGCAGCTCTTTCATGCGGCTATCCACGTAGCCAGCCATGTCGCGCATCGCGCGCTCATCTTCATCACCACGCAGCGCGAAACGCTGCCCGGCAATCTGCACGGTCACGGGCGTCTTCATTCTGGTCCCCCAGGCATTCTAACGCCAACCGACCGGGGTTGAGAGCCCGATTTCAGGAAGCGGGTAGGCCTACTAGCCCGGTTTCGGTCTGCCCGGCCAGGCCGAGCGACGACAGCACGACCCGATCTTCGAAGCTGACATCCATGAACCGGATGCCCATGCCGCCAGTGCGCGGGGTTTCGCTCACCCAGCGCACCTCACCACGCAGATGAATGGGCTGCGACCGCCAAGGGACATCAATCGAAACCCGCACCGGCTCCCCAGCGGAATCCAAATAGTCGGAGCAGAAGAACACGCCGTCGGGGCTCAAATCCGTGACCACCCCGTCGATGGTCAGGCGCTCACTGACGTAGCGAGCTGGGAGCTCGACCCGCATGCGTACCGCGCGCCTCATCTCGCGCATCTCTCCAGAGGAACTTGGCATCTTCGTCTAGAACTCCGTGCTCTAGCCTCGACAGTCAATCAGCCGCAACTGCATGTCAACTTTCTTCCGCAAAACGATCTGATATGGAAACCCTGGGAGGGTTTCCATGCCTTCCCGCGATGGTCCGTGGCCGGCAAAGCCGGCCAGCTCCCCACGCGATCTAGCACATTCGATGTCATCGGGAAGTCACCAGATTCCTTGAGATGGACCGCTGCCGCCGCGCTGCGCTGATAGCATTTTTCCAGCCTGCGTCGGCCCGCGCCCATGCTACAACTTGCGACCCGGTCTAGCGGACCGGAGAAAGGAACCTCATCTCATCCTCGCTAGGGCCCATAGCTCAATTGGCAGAGCTGCGGACTTTTAATCCGTAGGTCGCAGGTTCAATTCCTGCTGGGCCCACAGCTCTCTACCTTGCCCCTTGCAACCCAACCATCCCTGACCCCATCGTCTAGTCCGGCCTAGGACAATGGCCCTTCAAGCCATGAACACGAGTTCGAATCTCGTTGGGGTCGCTTTCAGTAGTCAACAGGGCTCTCGCCCCGAGAGTCTTGCCTTGGATCATGCGTGGCGATCCGTCGGGGTTTGTGGCTTGCGTGAATGCGAGCGGTCCGTCAAAGGAGATGATCAATCCGGAGCCCTGGACAATGAGAGCACACCGAGACGCCAGGCAAGTCCACTGCCTCACGCCGGAACATTGGGCTACCGCTTTCGGCCAGCCGCCCCGCGGCGTCGCCGCGCTTGCCGCGGGACTATGGATCAGGCCGATGCCTGGTCAAAACCGTCGGATCGGGCTATGAGTTAGGCGCGACGGGCAGAGCCCATCTGGTACTGCGTTGACTGGGCGGGCTAGATGAACCAAGGCTGCGCTTCGATTTTGATCCCATGCCGAACTGGAACCGACTCCGCCCTCTTCGCGTCCTCGGTCGCGCTCGCCCGTATATGCTTGTGGCGGCGCTCATCAGCGCCGTGGCCATTCTTCTGCATGCGACGAATGGCCACGAGCGCCTCGATCGCTGGCTCTTCTGGCCCTATGCGGGGCTTTGGGCCCTCACCCTGGGTTGGGCATTTGCCTGTCTGAGTATCGGGCATGCCCTGCTGAGCACCGTTCCCAGGTTGCTGCTGCCGCCACGTGAGCGGCTGGTGTTCGATTTTGCAGTCGGAATTCTGGCCTTCGCAGTGGGGCTCTTCGTGGCTGGCCTCTTCGGCCTGCTGCGCGGTCCCTTCGCCTATCTCTTCCCCTTGCTGCTGACGATCGTGGGTGCGCCCGGCTTGTTTGGCTACCTTCGACGTGGGTTTCGCGACTGGCGTGCCGCGCGCCAGTGTGAGTGTCTGCGCCCTTCCCCGCTGCGCACGCCAGCCCTGGTGCTGGGGACCCTTGGGCTTGCGCTCATCTACCTCAGCATCATGATTCCCGAGAACGCCGCATTCGATTCCTTGACCTATCACCTTGCCATGCCCGAAGAGTGGGCGGCCGCGGGACGGATCAAGAGTTTTCCAGAGGGCTGGCTTGCGGGTGCCCTGCCCCATCTTGCTTCGTGGCTCTACACCTGGCCATTCACCATCGGGCCATTGGGGCTGTTCATGCGAATCGAGCTTGCGGCTCACATGGAGTTCGCCCTGTTCTTGATGACTCTGGCTGCGACCCCGCTCTTGGTGGAAGCCCTCTTTCCCGGTCGCAGGGCCCCGCTGACCTGGACGCTGTATTTTGTTTTCCCCGGCATTTTTCTCTACGACTCGAGCCTCGGCTCGGCAGCCGATCACGTCCTCGCCTTCTGGGCGGTGCCCCTGGCTCTTGCCACGCGCCGGACATTCGGGTCCTGGCAACCGGGTCGGGTGGCGCTGCTCGGCCTCATGATGGCGGGGGCCGCGCTGACCAAGTACCAGGCCCTCTGTCTCCTCGTGCCGGTCAGCCTCATCCTGTTGATCGACGTGCTTCGCCAGCTGATACGCCGGCATGGTCACGCCACCCGTTTCCTGCTGACTGGTCCCGCTGTCTTGTCGGCCGTGGCCCTGGTGGCCACGGCCCCGCATTGGCTCGCCAATGTCATCTGGTATGGCAACCCCGTGTATCCAATGCTCGCGAAGTACTTCCCGTCGCATCCCTGGGCGGCTGGGTGGAAGGGCCCGACCATGGATACCGGGTGGACCCCCGAGGGTCCTTTGGCCGCTCGGCTGCAGGAAACCGTGAAAGCCGTCTTCACCTTCTCATTCGTCCCGCATGACTGGTCGCCCTTTCATCGCGATGTACCCGTGTTCGGGTTTCTTTTCACGCTCAGCCTGCTGCTTCTCCCCTTTGTGCGTGCAGGCCGACGGGTCTGGCTCCTCAACGGCTGCGTGTTGCTGGGCGTCTTCACCTGGTATTGGACGTATCACCAGGACCGCTACCTGCAGGCGCTGTTGCCGTGGATGGTGGCGGCTACGGCGGCGACCTTGATGCTCGCGTGGTCGGCCAACTTTGGGGCACGCATCGGGATAGCCGCGCTAGTGGCGCTGCAGCTTGTCTGGGGCGGCGACCTCCCATTTCTTCCCACCCACGCGATGATGGGTGACGCGCCGGTGAAGCGGGCCATGACCCTCCTTTCGACCACCTACCGGGGCGAGTGGGACTCTCGCTTTCGTACCCATTTCGGGTACGAGGAGATTTCCGGGTACCTGCCCAAGGAAGCCGTCGTGCTCCTGCATGAGGAGTATCTGCGTCTGGGAGTGGGCAGGCCGGTCGTGGGTGACAGCGCGCGCTGGCAGGGAGGAATCCACTACCCCGTTCTCCGCCAGCCTGACCGGGTTTTCGATCGGCTCAAGAGCTACGGCGTCACGCATATTGTCTGGAATCGGTTGCAGAGCATCAATCGCGAAATCCCCGTCTCTGGAGAGCTGGTGTTCTATGAGTTCGTCTTCCACCATGGGCGAGAGCGGCGTGATTTCGGCGCCCTCGGCGTGGTGAACATGCCAAGTGTGCGACCGGAGGCGAGCCCTCCGGGCCTGGTGGCCTATCTTGGTTGCCAGGGCGAGCGCGACATGCAGTGGTCCGAAATCGACGCTGCCGTGGCGAGCGACAGCAGGGCGCCGCACTCGCAAGACGCAGATACGGCTGCGCGCATGGATGAATTGGTTAGCCGAGCCGCATTCGTCGTGGTCAACGAACGCTGCCAAGACAGACTTCCTTGGCCTGTCCAACAGTCCTTTGTGGCTGCCCCCCGCTGGGGTGACCTGACTCTGTGGGTTCGTAGGTGATGGGAATCGACGGTGGACCCAGGACACGGCCGGAAACGGCGCGGTCGTCTGTCGCGATGATCCCTCAACGTGACCGACGCCTGCGGATGAGCAGGCCGAGCAACCCGACGAGCGTGAGACCGGGCGGCATCAAGCCCATATTCGCGGCACCCCCAATCCTACAACTGCACCCCGCGTCCTCGTTCGGGGAACCACCCACGGGTGTGCCCCCGGTTGCCTCTGCGCTGCCGCCAACCCCGGCGCCGGCAGTTCCGCCCTCACCGGTGGAGGTTTGTCCCCCGGCGGCCTCTCCCCCAGCTGCCGCTCCCCCGGACACAACTCCACCTGCGCCCGGCCCGCCCGTGTTCTGACTGACAGTGGAACCGCCTGTGGCAGTGGAGCCACCGGTGCGAGTCGAACCGCCGGCTCCCGTGGAACCACCGGTGACAGTGGAACCACCTGCGCTGGTGGAACCGCCGATGCCACTGGAGCCACCGGCGCTCGTGGAACCACCGGCGCTCGTGGAACCGCCGATACGAGTGGAACCACCGGTGACAGTAGAACCACCAACACGAGTGGAACCACCGGCGCTCGTGGAACCACCAGCACCGGTGGAACCACCAGCACCCGTCGCACCGCCGATGGGAATACCAGAACCCGAACCGACCAAGGTCGTGACACTCGACGCATCCAAAGGCACAGTCAGTGAACCGTTTGAGGCCGTGACCGTACCGTCGCTGGCCAGACTCTTACTCGAGGATGTGGTGTACTTGCTATACGAAGAGATGCTCCCACCGCTGACCGAGACATTGAGCGACTGCGCTGAGCTGCTCGTATTGACGGCGATAATGACAACATCTGTATCGCTCTTGTACGCAGAGAGAGACACACCGGACGCCGGACTCGCGGTGGCATCCACTCGGTAGAATCCGGGGCGGACGAATTTAGACCAGTGTGCCATGCACCATCCGCGCTTGGTGACCGCACCATTGTTGATCGGGCCGTAACTGCGCTTTATGTACCACCACGTGTACGCGTTGAACTGGGCTGCCACCATGGCGTTGTGTAGTTCCGTCGCAACACCCAGGGCATTGGGCCACGAATTCGCATCCGTATTGCTATCCGTGTAGTGCTCGGTCATCCAGCGCTCTTTTCCAGCCCCTTTTGAATCGAAGAGCGGGTAGGCGTAGCCGCTCACAGAAGTGCCGTAAAGGTGTGTGCCCAAAACGCCCATGTTCGCGACTGCGGCGGAGTCGTTGAGGATTGGATCGTAGTAGCTCTTGGTATAATTGAACGACTCGCAGGTGATGAGCTTTGTCCCAACCTTATCGCCATAGTTCAGCATAAAGTCATGGCATTGAGCTGCGGTCCACACCCTCCAGCCACCTTGTGACCCATAGTCAGGTTCGTTTTGCGTGCCGATGGCGAATAGGTCCACGCCTTGGCCCTTCATAGTGGAGACGAAAGCACTCAAATGACTCGCGTAGGTCGCGAAGTCGGAGGAGTTCATCGACCCGCTACCGTTCCAAGGCGTCGCATAGACGATACCGCCATTTGCAACGGCTACCTTGGCGGTAGCCACGTAGCTTGTGTCACTCGTGTTGCTGTCGGGCACCGCAATTCGCAGAACGGTAAAGCCGAGCTGACCAGTAGCATTGCCGAAGGCGAGGGTTCGCTCAGCGGCCGATAGGTCTCCCGCCCAAGGTATGTGGACCATGCCGCCAAAACCACGTATGTACTGCTTCTGCGTACCGAGGCTAACCGTCGCGGACTGCGCCAAGGCTTCCCTGACTGGAGCGAGTAGAAGGGCAACGCCAAGCGCCATTGCGATTCTTCGATGAAGGCTTCTCATGTGACACCTTTCTGCGGAAAAGTCGTCATGCGGCACGAATGTGTACGCGAGGTAGTGTTCGCAGAGATCCCAAAGCGGCTCACGCCCTTGCCGCTCCACCCGCACCTACTGGCCGAAGGTTTCCGGTTGGGGGCGATGAATGACCCGGGGGTGCAAGAGCGGTGGGCCGTGCAAGTCATTGGGCGAACTGGCGCGTGCGCCCCGGATGGTGGTCGCGTCATTTCGTCGCAGACCGCCGGTGAACGTCCGTTGTTCTTGTTCTTGGCCGCACCCGAGCCGGAGAGGGGCCACAGCAGGCTGAGGTCCCTGCCGGCTCGCCCGACTATGCCGATCTCCGCCGACCACATCATGCTAGAGTTGAAATCTCGATTTCCGGCAACTTCTCACGATGTGAGGAAGCTCCGTCGGCAGTAAGAGAAGATCGGGATGAAGAGATCGCTTTCAGGAACAACCAGGCGGCTGGCCTCTGCCACGACGGTGGTCGTCATCGGGTTGCTCGCCAGCCGCGAGCTGCACGCGCAGGGTGGCACCATGCGCGGCCTGACCGCGAAGCAAATCGTTTGCGACATGTTCGCCGGTTGGAACCTGGGCAATACCATGGACAGCAGCCCGAACGAGACCAGTTGGGGAAACCCCACGACGACCCAGGCGATGATAGACGCGGTGAAGGCCATGGGGTTCAACGCGGTGAGAATCCCCGTGACCTGGGCCAGCCACATCGGTGCGGCGCCAGGCTACACCATCGACAAGGCATGGCTCGACCGAGTCGAGGTCATCGCGAACTACGTCCTTGGCACCAGTATGTACGCTATCGTCAACACTCACCACGACGATGCCTGGGTCGTCATCACGAGCGCGGGCCAGGCCGCGGGGGTCACCGAAGCCACCGCGGTTTGGACCCAGATCGCCAATCGCTTCAAGAACTACGGCGACCATCTGATATTCGAGACCTTCAATGAGCCGCATGGGCCGAACAATCCGTACGGCGGCGGGGATGCCACACAGCAGGCCGTGCTGAATGCATACAATGCAGCGGCCCTCGCCGCCATCCGCGGCACCGACGGAAAAAACGCCACTCGATTCGTCATGTTGCCCACCCACGGCGCGAGTCCGCCCACCGCTGCCATCAACGCATTGGTCATTCCCAACAACGACCCCAATGTTCTCATCTCGATTCATACCTACGATCCCAACGGCTTCTCGCTGAATGCCAGCCCCACGACCTGGGGAAACGCCGCCGATCAAACCTCCATCACGAACAACCTCACCCGGGAGGTCGCCAACGTGGCGGCGAAAGGCACGGTCCCTGTCATCGGCGAATGGGGCTCGGTCGCTTCGGACGACCTGGCATCCAGGGTCGCGCATGCGCAATTCTACGCTCAGCAGGCGCGGCAGCGAGGCGCGGTGCCCATCTGGTGGGACAACGGCGGCTGCTCGGGATCGGGTGGCTTTGGCATTCTCAATAGAAAGGCGAACCCAGTTTCCTGGTGCTTCCCCACGATTGCCCAGGCCCTGATCGCGGGCGCCAAGGCAGCAGTCTGCCCGGGCGGGACGCCCGACGGCGGCAGCGGTACGGGTGGCAGCCCTGGCACGGGCGGGAGTAGCGACACCGGCGGGAACTCGGCCAGCGACGGCGGCGCGGGCCGGGACGCTGGTGTAGGAGGGGGAAACCGCGGCAGCGGCGGGGGCAACGCCACCGGCGGCTCCGTCGGAAGTGGTGGTGCCAGCGCGGGCGACACCACCCGCGCGACGGGCGGCAGTCGTGCCATGGGCAGCGGCGGCGCTCCAGGTGGCACCGGGGGCGCCGCTGGCGTCGGAACAGCCCATGCCGGTGCCAGCGCGCCATACCCGTCCACCGCTGGATGTGGTTGCGACCTCGGGACTGCACCAGCCCGCAGCTCATGGGCCTCGATGGTTTGCCTTCTCGCGGCCGCCGCCCTGGTCGCCGGTCGGCAACGCCGGCGATAGCCCGGCGGGGCGAACCCATGAACCGCAGGTGACGCGGACGAGCCAGACACGACCTCGTCTTTCACGAGAATTGTGAGCTAGTATTAGAACCCCAATTCCCGGGAATTGCGTATAATTGCTGATAGTGGATGAGACGACCCTCCGACCATGTGGACCTTTTTTCGCGAGGAGCTAGCCACCAATGAGGCCAAAGTCCAACAACGTACCCACGAAGATCTTTGTGATCGGACTCCTGACCACTGGCCTTTGCGCCTGTAGCAACTCGACGGGAGGCGGCAGCGGCACAGGCGGGACGACGAGCCAGGGAGGGAACGCAGAATCCGGCGGCAGCACGGGCAGCGACACCGGCGGTCGCGGTGGTACGGCGGGGACTGCCACCGGCGGAATCATTGCGTCGGGCGGGACGAATAGCAGCGGGGGAACCGTGGCGTCGGGTGGCACGCGGAGCAGTGGCGGGGTTTCTGCTGTCGGGGGGACAGCAACCGCTGGCACGGGTGGCAACTCGGCCGGTGCGGGCGGCGGGACCGGTGGCCGGACCGGAACAGGTGGTGTGGGCGGCGGGGCGGGTGGTGGCACCATCTCCACCGCGGCAGGCGGTGGCCCTGCCGGGGGTAACGGGGGCGGCGGAGCAGCCACCGGCGGCACGACGAATCGCGGAGGATCCAGCGGCACGGGCGGGCTCACCGGCGGGGGCATGACGGGCAGCGGCGGGCGTACCGGGGGGGCCTCGGCCGGCTCGACGTCATCAACCGGCGGTGCCACCGGTGGCACCACGAGCAGTTCGACCATAGTCGGCGCTACACCGCCCATGGGTTGGAATTCCTGGAACAACTTCGGATGCAGCCCCAGCGATTCTCTAATCAGAAAGACCGCTGACGCGATGGTTTCGAGCAACATGGCCGCGGTTGGCTATCAGTACGTCAACATCGACGACTGCTGGATGAACGGCCGCGACTCGAGCGGGAACCTGCAGCCGGACTCGTCCAAGTTCCCGAACGGCATCGGGCCGCTGGCCGACTACATCCACGGCAAGGGGCTCAAGTTGGGAATCTACGAATCGCCCGGCGCCACCACGTGTGCGGGCAAAACCGGAAGCCAAGGACACGAGACCCAAGATGCCCAGTCCTTTGCGAAGTGGGGCGTCGACTACCTGAAGTACGACCTTTGCTCCGGACAAAGGAGTAGCTTCGCGACGATGAGCACTGCCCTCAAAGCTACCGGCCGCCCCATCTTCTACAGCATCAACCCGGTCTACGGCGCGGGTGGGTGCGTGCCGCCCAACTGCGAGGTCGATGAGCTGAAGATCTGCAACATGTGGCGCATCCAGTTCGACATCACCAACACCTGGGCATCATTCACTGGCCTCATCGACTACGACAAGCCGTTGGCTCAATATGCCGGCCCGGGACACTGGAACGATCCCGATATGCTCGAAGTGGGCCGGGGGATGTCGGCCGACGAGGACAAGTCACACTTCGGCATGTGGGCGATCCTGGCGGCACCGCTTATCACCGGCAACGACATCAGCACAATGACCGCAGCCACGAAAGCCATCCTGACCAACGCCGACGTGATTGCGGTGAATCAAGACCCGCTAGGCAAGCAAGCCACGCGGGTTGCCACGCCGGGCTCGAACCTGGAGGTATGGTCCAAGCAGATGAGCGGAACCAACGTGTACGCCGTGGCTCTGTTCAATCGCTCGGGCAGTGCGGCGTCGATCACGGTCAAGTGGACCGACATCGGCCTTCCCGCCGGCGCGGCCTCGGTTCGGGATCTGTATGCCCAAAAGGATCTCGGCTCCTCTACCGACTCCTACACAGCAACCAGCGTCCCGTCGCACGGCATCGTCATGCTGAAGATAAGCAGCACGCCCTGAGCCGCGGCGCTGCCCAATCCCGGCCAAGCATGGTTTTCCCGGTCCCATCCCCGGCCGGGTTCGCTCGTTGAGTACGCCGTCGCCAGTTGTTTCCGAGGTGCAAAGACGATGGCGGTCCGGACATCAAAATACCTTGCCCAACCCCGGCATATGTGAGCCATGTTCGTTCCGACGTTCAAGATCTCAACAGCCATCGCAGCTCTCTTGGTGGCCATCCTGATGGGACCGGCGTGTGGCAACTCCGGTCCGAAGACCATCGCTCGTGATGGAGAAGTCGGAACAGGAAACCAAGCAGGAAGCACCATCAGCAGCGGAACCGCCGGCGGTACTAGTGGCACGATTGGCCCAGGTGGAGGGGGCGGCACCTCAGGGGGCGCCGGTGGTCCTGCTGGTGCTGGTGGCCAAGGGGGCACTGCCGGTTCTCCGCCTGGCCAAGGTGGAGCGTGCGGCGCGATCAGTGTTTGCATTACAGGCCAGACGGTCAACTGGGTGCAGGGGAAGCAAGACTTGTCCGGGGATTGTCCAGCGGAGCGCGAGTGCTATTCCTTGTATAGCGGCTGTTCCACAACACTGTGCGTGTTGCCTGATGGTGCGCACTGCGGTGATCTAGCGTGCAATCCTGGCGATACACAGATACCGTCGTACGCAGAGTGTGGCGGCCCCACCAGATTCTGTTACCCAAAGAATTCTGTGTGCGCAATCCATTGTGTGTGAAACCTGGCGAACCGCAGCCTGCAGTAGCACTTCGTCAGATGCAGGTCTTCTTGGGTCGCCGGACGCATCTGCGGATGGCAGTGATGCGGGAAGGATACCCTGCTGCGGTGACGGCATGGTCGACCCAGATCATGGCGAGCAATGTGACCTGGGTCCCCTGAATGGCGTATGCATAGATGCTGGTGGTCACCCGGTGGAAGGGTGTCCGGCAGGCACCAGCATTCTGTGCTTCTCGAACTGCATCATGCCACTTCTGCACATGTGAGCCACGTTGGCCCCAATGTTCAAGCTATCACATCAACGATGGACTGGTTCGTAGCGGTTTCCTTCTCCAGTGAGGGACAAGCTACCGCGCCTCCGAGCTTCTGCGATACGCCACCACCTCCGACTGAGCACACTGACAAATGGTGAGGTTGTCGGTGCTCGTGCGGTGAATCGGGAACCACGCGGGATCGCTTTGGATTTCTAGGCTCGCCGCAGGAAAGACGGAAACGAAGCGGACGCGCGACAGCTCTGCCATGGCCTTGGGATCCCGGTGGAGAAAGCGATGATGGTTGAGGCCGATGATGTCGAAGATCTTGTGCTCGCCAAAATAGCGGGAGGCACCGGCGTCGATCACGGCGATCGTCTCATCAGCGGGCACGTTATCGCGAAGCCACGCGGCCATGGCGACGTCCAGTTCCTCGATGTTCTGGCAGTTCCATGCGAAGAGATGCGCGCGCCCGCGCAAGGTCTGCGGAAGTTTGGAAAGTGCGCACGCCAAGAGCAGCGCCATGCCAGCCGCGTACGCGGGGCCGAAGGCCAACCGGCGCCGCTGCCAGCCCCATCTGGCCGCCGAAGCCGCGCCGACCGCAAGCGTGACCACGACGAAGACTTGGGCAGGCAAAACATAGCGCAGAAAATAGAATGGTTCCGAGGCTCGTATGAGTTGCGATGCGGAGACGCCCGCGAAGAGGACGAATGGGAGAGCGACAAAACATCGACCGACCAAGCCTCGGCGCCAAACCGCAACGGCACCCATCACCCACAGGAGCGCCCCCGATCCGTAGGCGAACCACGGCGACGCCGGCAGAATTTTCTCGACAATGAGAATCAGGTTGTGAATGAGGTACTTTTCTCGGCTGGCAAACTTCGCGTAGAACGTGCTCGGCAGGGGATAGCCGGACACCGCCAGGCAGTACGCCATCCAGCCACCGACCGACGCGACCATGGGAAGCATGACCCAAAGCCGGGCTTTCGCTGGCGCGTGGCACCGTTGCAGCCGCCACTGGGCCACCGCCAGCACCATCACCGTGACCAACGCCATCTCCGGCCTCGCAAGCGGTGCCAACCCGGCGGCGATTCCGGCGGCAGGATAGTGCTCGTGGGCAAGCTCTGCCAAAGCCCACAAACCGAGCGCACCGGCGAGCATCACCTCCATCCCAGAAACCTGGGCAAAGGCGAGCGATGGATCGAAGGCGATGGCGAGCCCGGCGCCCAGCTCGGCCGCCAACCCGAGACCGAGCCCGCGCAGCAGCCGAGCGGCCCCGACACTCGCTGCCACTGCGGTCAGCAGGCTCGTGATCTTCGCCGGCACAACCACGCCGATGTGACAAAGCTGCGCCGTCCAACTTGCGGGAACCAGCAGGATGGCCCACAGCGGACTCGTCGAGCCGGTCTCCAGCTGACCAGGGTTGTAGGCGAAACCGTGAAACGCCGCGAGGCTACGCGCGTAGACCATGTGAATCCACGCATCGTCGAGAGGAAACCCCACCCACGCCGCAGCCGTGCCCGGCGCACGATCAAATAGGAAATAGAGCGCGGTCGCCAAGTGGGCGGCGAAGAAGACGAGCGAGAGTCTCACCAGCGACATGGGACAAGTCCTGCGCGACGCCAGATTCGCTTCTACCATGACGTCGGATTCGAAGAGTGGCATCGTGACGAGCCATCGCTCAGGGAGCATCACATATCAGACGCGGCTGGGGCGAGGGGTGGTGGCTTGCGAAAGTGTCTGGACGGTGTCGATTCGAGAGATGAGCCAGGTGCGATCAACCTTCTTCAACTTGAAGTTGAATTCCTGCACCTGAAAATCGCCTTCGCCCTCAACCGTGGCTTTGCCCGTCAGGTTGGCCGCTGCACTCTGGTTGCCGGCATCGAGAGTCACTTTGATGTCCAGAAATTCGACCTTGAGCCCGCGCACGTGCTGCATGGCTCCCAGCACCGCCTGCTTCAGTTCGTCGCGCCCTCGCAACTCGCGCGTGTCAAAGCCACGGACGTCCAGGTTGATCACCACGTCGGCAGTGAAGTAGTCCCCGAGGCTTTGAGCTTTGAAGCCCCTGGGAATGGTTCCTTCGCCGGGCTCGACGGAAACTGTGCGGGCCAGCTGGAGCAGGCGCGAGCGGATGACGTTTTGAGGACTGGGAAACCACACGCGCCAGCCCCAGATTGCAAGGCCGATCAGAGCCGCGGCGAGAATGAGGCGAACGGGCTTCCTCACCAGATTCGCTGCAGGATCGCTCACAGCCCGCCGTGAAACCGACCGAAGCCACGGGCAAGCATGACCGACATGATCACGATGCCGGCCCCGAGGACGAGAACATGGCGGGTCCTGCGCAGATCGAATCTGCCCACGCGACAGACGAGCAAGTAGCCGACGGCCAGGTTGAAGAGCCCCCACAGCACGTTGACCGTCGAAGAGGACAAGCCTTCCCCTGGCGGAGATGCAAACGGACTCTGAAAGGGGTGTCCTGAGATCCCATTGCCCAGATGGGGCAGAGTGTTCGCGAGAAAGGCGCCCCCGAAGAAGTATGCCACGTAGTGGTACCAGCGCATCGCAGCCTCCATTCTTGAACGCCACTCTTCTGCCGGGTTCGATACGTGTCAAGACGAACCGTAGGCAGGAAGACGACAGACAGCGCCGCCAGCACTACCCTGTGTGGCGCCGCGCGATCAGATCATCGCTTACCATGGACATCGCCTCCGTGGACGTGGACTTCGAGCCCTGACAGACTCAGAAAGTGGCGGCAATGACGAACGACCGCTTGTGCAACCGGAGAAGAAGCGTGGCGCGCATGAAAGACCGTGCGAATCTCGGAATAGGCTTTCGCCTTGTGCGACGTTGCCCGGGTTTGGCCGTGGCCATCGTCGCCCTGTTCTCGGGAACAGTGATGGTTGGTGTCGCCGGATGTTCTAGGGCCAATAAGTGCGTTCCGGGCGCCAGCGTTGAATGCTCGTGTCCAAACGGCCGCCGCAGCGCGCAGGTATGCTCGGTTGCAGGGACGTTCCTGCCGTGCCAATGCGTTGGACTTGCCACTCTGCCTCCAGCGAATCGTGGACCCGAAGCGGCTACCACGCCCCCACCGCCGCACCCTACCCCCCAACCGGTCCTCAACTGCCCGGAGAACCAAGTGTCCATCCCCGGCGGGACGTTCTGGATGGGGGACCAGGACTTGGACAGGGCGAAGCCCGTGCGCAAGGTCACCCTGTCACCTTACTGCATGGACAAGACTGAGGTGACCGTCGCTGCCTACCGGGTCTGCGTGCAGGCAGGCGCCTGCCCGCCTGCCAGCGCAACAGTCGACTGGAAAGGCATAAAGCCCGAAGATAAGACAAAATGGAATCAGTTCTGCACCTGGGGGAGGCGTGGCTATGAAAAGCACCCCATCAACTGCGTGGATTGGACCCAGGCCACCACGTATTGCGAATGGCTCGGTGGCCGCCTACCTACCGAGGCGGAATGGGAACATGCGGCCCGCGGCAGTGACGGTCGCAACTATCCCTGGGGCAACGAGCCGCCGGACGCGACCCGTCTGAATGCCTGTGGTAGCGAGTGCACAGCGATGGCACAGCAAAGGCTCGATGCGAGCTGGACAGCGATGTACGCCGGCAATGACGGCTGGCCAGCCACGGCACCCGTGGGCCGCTATCCGAAGGGCGCCAGCCCGTTCGGTGTCTTGGACATGGCGGGGAACGTCTGGGAATGGACCGCTGATGTCTTCTCCGACTACAGCGCGGAGCCAGCAACCAGCCCGCAACCAACTCGCCGCGACGACTCGCCGCGCGTGACTCGTGGCGGAGGTTGGACTAGCGAGGTGGCACTTGCGGTGCGCGCGACCAACCGTTTCGGTTTCGTGTCTGGGAATCGCATCAACAGCCTCGGCTTTCGCTGCGCAAGCGACGCCAAGAGGTAGGCATCCCCATGAGACTCGCCTGCCAGCAAATACCTGAGGAGCTCGTCCTACTCGTCACGCCCGGTCCACAAGAACCGGACCCCTGAAGCGCTTGCCCGGTTCAGCGTCGACCGCCCGGTCTTCCGCCGGAACGCCCACCGGAGGGGGAAGGCCCCGGGCGGCCACGGGGCGGCTCGTATGTGCGCCGCACGGGCGGGCCTTGCATGCGACGCTGGTAGAGCCCGGCTGGCTCCCTCTCGTAGTGGTTCCATCGACCACCTTCCCGATAGTTCCATCGATTGCCATACCAGTACATGGGTCGCCCCTCGAAGTAGATGGGCGCGGTCGTGGCGATATACGCGTCGGGCGGGTAGTCATCGTAGCCAATGAAGGGAACGCATCCCGGGGTGGCTGCGAGCATCGCGCTCAAGCCGACTGCGCACGCAAACCTTCGAAGCATTCTTGTCTGATTACCTAGGCTCATTCGTTCCCTCCGTTGCTGTGAACCGAATGCTCGCGGAGCCTCTGTGCGAACTCGGCGCGCTGGTCCGGGGTGAGCACGGGACTCACTGCCTCGATGAAATGCGCCAAATGAGCCGCGCCCCAGCCAGCTAGGTGCGCGTTCGCGTCGTTTGCACGAGTGAACACCTTCGCATCGAACTTGTCGCCGCGGAACGCGTCGCCGAATGAACGGAGGTACGTGCTGATCTCCTGCGGGTCAAGCCGCGGCACGGCCTTCATTCTTTCCCCGAGGCTCGCGCGGATCTTGTCTATCTGGTCTTGCGTCAGGCCAAGATCGGTTGCGAGCAGCGCGAGCCGACCACGCTCTGGATTCGCCGGATTGCTCCCTTCGGCCTTCGCCGTTTGCTCCTCGGCATTTGCCTTCTGCCAGACTGCCCAGTGCGCCTCGACCTTGTCGACGAGCGCCGCTCGTTCAGGTGGCGTGAGGGCCGCATGCAACTCGTTCAGCACATCCGTGGACGCGTCGTGAACCGATGTAGCCGCCGCTGTCACCTGTGCGATTGCAGCGTCCACCGCCGCCGCGTCGAGATTCGCCGCAGCGACCCCGTCAGCCAGCGTAGCCACCAATCCTTGTTCCGCAGCGCGCGCCAGCTCCATTCGAGCGTGCAGATCCCTTCGAATCTTCTCCACCGCGGTTCGCTGTTCGGACGAGATACCGAGCGTGTCGAGACTCAATGCGATCATGAGCGTCACGCCGCCGTGGTGGTGGTGGCGGTGGTGCTCCATCAGAGCATCGGCTACATCGTCGACATCGGAGGCGCGTGCAGCCGCAGCCGGCGGCGGCGTGTTGGCAGCAGCTCCGCCGCAGCCGACGATCACCGAGGCCCCCAAGAACACCGCTGCGATCTTGCTGATCTTGCTCAGGCTCGAGGCTGTCTCATATTCCATTTGTGTTCTTCTCCAATCGGCAGTCAGAGATCCGAGGTTTCTCGCATTCTACTCCATTGGGAAGATTTGTCCCTTGCCGCTCACCTTCGTCGTGGGGGGGGCGAGTCGATCGGGGACGAAGGGCGCGACTGCTGCCAGCGTGACCTGCGCGCCCTGCAGGCCGGCTTGGGCGCGGTCTGCAGATTGCGGGATCGAGTTCGGTCGTCAACCTGGGCCTGACCGTACCAATCGACATCAAGGCGTACGCCTCTCCCAGTCCGTGCCGAATCGACTCCGCGATTCCGCGCTGTGGCGACAGCATACTCAATGGGGGGCGAGGTGCTGCTCGAGCGACTGCCCCTCGGCCCTGTGACAGCGGATCTTGTTGAAAAGGATTCAGCGTGCAGGCATGCTCGCAAGTCCGCCGCCATTGGTCACGTCCGCGAAGCCGTTCTTTTCCAAGATCGCCTTTGCCTGTCCGCTGCGGCTGCCCGAGCGACAGTAGACGACGATCGCGCGCTTGCGATCGCCAAGCTTGTCCAGGCGCGTCCCCAACTCGGAAAGCGGAATGTTGGTCGCGCCCGGGTAGGCCTCGGATGCAAATTCCGCTGGCGTGCGCACGTCAACGACCAGCGCCCCGGCCTTGATCTTGTCGTGCACAGTATTGGAATTGGCGCCGCCACCACCGACGCTGCGCCAAACCAGCGCGAGCACCACGAAAACCGCAATCGCTAGAACCAATGTGGAAGTGGACATCAAAATTCCTCCGGGTTTTCTTCTGTGAGCCAGATTTCGCGAAAAGGATTCACGGATTGGCGAACCCAAGCTTGACTGCCGTGGCCGACGACGTCGCCGGCCAGCACGGGGTCAAGCTCACCCTCAAGGGCGGGGACACGGCCACGATGCGCTTCAGTGACGCTGCGCATGGCGGCCGAGGTGCTGCCGCTGCTAGAGTAGATCCTCAGCGCTCTAGGATCGCAGTCCGGCCTGGCTTGACATTGGCCCGGTCGACTGAGGCGCTGGGACGGTCAAAGGGGCCGCTCGTAGAGCCACGGCAACGTGCTAGCCTTCGTTAAGAAGGAGAAGATCAATCCGTGACGTTGCATGGCGTGGGCAGGCGCGCAGACAAGGAGGCGCCGGCGCGGTGTCAGGCCCGCTTTTCGCCGGGCGCGCGCTGGACCGTTTGCTTGACGACGTCGGCCGGGCTGCTCGCGCTCGCCTCCCACACGCGGGCGCAGGTACCCGCGACCGTGAATGTCGCCGTCGACGCCACCGCCGCCGGAATGCCAATCGAGCGGGTGTGGCCGCTTCACGGCTACGACGAGATCAACTACACGACCGTGCCGGAAGGCAAGGCGCTGCTCGGCACTATCGCTGCTGCGCACACCGCGCCCGTGTACATACGCAGTCACTTCCTCCTCAACACCGGCGACGGCACCCCGGCGCTGAAGTGGGGATCGACGAACGTTTACACCGAGGACGGAGGTGGCAACCCAGTCTACAGCTGGACACTGACCGACGGGATCATGGACACCATCACCGGCGTCGGTGCATTTCCATTTGTGGAGATCGCATTCATGCCCGAGGCGCTCTCCACCCACCCGGCCCCTTACCGCAATGTCAGCACCTTTGCGCTGAATGGCGGGTGCTTCTATCCCCCAACCGACTACACGAAGTGGGCGGGGCTCATTCGCGAGTGGGCCATGCACGCGAACGAACGCTATCCGCGCGTCGAGGCGAACTGGCTGTGGGAACTGTGGAACGAACCCGACAGCGGTTACTGGCACGGCACGTTTGCCGACTACGCGAAGCTTTACGACTACACGGAATCGGCGCTGCACGAGGTGATGCCGAACGCAGCGCTCGGTGGCCCGGCGGTGGTGAACGCCGGGGGCACCTTCCTGACCCAATTCCTCCAGCATTGCGCGACCGACACCAACGCCGTCACCGGCCAGACCGGCACGCGCCTGGATCTCGTGACGTTCCATGCGAAAGGTGGCGTAGCCATCACCGGGGACCACGTCGAGATGGACCTCGGCAACCAGCTCCGGCTTCACCAGTCCGGCTTCACCGCGGTCGCCGCGTTCTCCCAATTCAAGCAGACTCCCATCTACATCACCGAGGCGGATCCCGACGGCTGCGCGGCCTGCCCGGCGAGCAGCGACCCCGCCGATGCCTACCGCAACTCCGCCGCGTACGGTGCGTACGAGATCGCGATGATGAAGCACACTCTCGAGCTCGAGGCCGAGGTGGGGATCAAACTGGGCGGCCTACTCACGTGGGCGTTCACGTTTCCGGGCACATCCTATTTCCCAGGGTACCGCGCCCTCGCCACGAATGGCATCAACCTGCCCGTCATGAGCGCGTTCAAGCTGCTGGGCCGGCTGGCCGGAACCCGCTTGCCGCTCTCCAGCGGCGGGGCCCTGAGCGACATTCTGACAAACGGTGTTCGCGGCCAGCCAGAGATTGACGGCATGGCCACGCTGGACAATGCCACCGTCCAGGTCCTTGTGTGGAACTATCACGACGACATCGTGACGGTCGCTGCCACGCCGGTGCATTTGGCGATCCAAGTGCCGGCGAGCTTCGGATCCAGCGTGCGCATCTCGCACCTGCGTGTCGACGACACGCACGGCGACGCGTACACCGTTTGGATGTCGCAAGGTATGCCGGCGAGTCCGTCGGCGGCGGAGGTCGCGGCTTTGCAGCAAGCGATGGATCCCTCGCCACTGGTGCCGGACGCAACCCTTGCGGTGCCGGCGGACGGCTCGGTCGGCGTAGACTTCGATCTGCCCCGGTTCGGTGTCTCGTTGGTTACCATCCAGTCCGCGGCCAGAGCGAGCGATGGCGGTGCGATTGGCTCGGGAGGCAACACCGCAACCGGGCAGGGCGGCTCGACGTCATCGCCGGCAAGAACCAGCGGCAGCGGTTGCGTGTGTGGCGTCGCTGGCCGCGGCGAGGGCGCGGCCAGTGCGGCTGCGCTGCTCGGCATGGTCATGCTGGCTCTCGCTATGTGTGTGCGCCGACGGAGTGCGCGCACCGCGGACACCCAGCACTGCGCCGGCGGCAAGCGAGCTCGTTTTGCACGCTGTCCTTGATCGATGACTTGTTTACTATTTCGTCCACCGGCAATCGGTTCGAGCTGAAGAGTTCATCCATGCGTAAACTTGTCCACTGCCTGGGAATAGCTCTTCTGTCATGCGCAACCTCAAGGGCCACGAGCAACGAATAGGCGTCTGCCGGCACGGCCAGCAACGTGCTATACGAGAGTTGCAACCGCAGCCGAGAGGAGATTCGATCGCTTCTCTACATCATGCGGGACGCGACCCCGCGGGCGGCAAAGCGGGTGCCCAGAAGAGGAGACCCGATGAAATGTAGCGCCACCTGGAAGGGCAGACTCGCGACCCTGCTGCTCGGCTGGCTCGCGATGGCTGGATGCACGAAAACCACGACGGCCCGTCTGGGTCTTCCCGAACTGCGGACTGTGCCACGCGTGGACATCGAACGATACCTCGGAACTTGGTACGACATCGCCAGCTTCCCGCAGCGATTCCAGCTCGGCTGCACGGGCACTACCGCCACGTACAGCATCCGCGGCGACGGAGAGATCAACGTGCTCAACCGTTGCCGCAAGGGCTCGCTCACCGGTAGGGAGGACTCGGCCCAGGGGCGGGCGCGTGTGGTCGACCAAACGACGAATGCCAAGCTCAAGGTGAGCTTCTTCAGGCCGTTCTGGGGCGACTACTGGATCATCNNTGTGGATCCTCAGCCGCACGCCGACGATGGAGAACACCGTGTATGCGGGGATTCTCGGGCGGCTGCGAGTACAAGGTTACGAGGTGGAGCGACTGAACCGCACGTCGCAGTAGGCTGGCGGTTGGGAGCCGCAACAAAAACCCCCTTGTTTCCAA
>PMJO01000367.1 GCA_003158455.1 Myxococcales bacterium
GGGCCGGCATCTGTTCAATACACAATTCCCGGGGAAGAAAATCGTCGATCAACGCCTCGTAGCCCATGCCGAAACTGGCGGCATACATCGGGTCGACCGTGGCAATGTAGTCCACAAACTTGGTCTCGCCTTGGTACGAGCCAAACCAGTGGTCGACGATGGCCGAGCGTTCCTCCGCGAGCTGCCCGGAGGTCGAGACCGTGAGGAAGCCTTGCTTGACGTTGTCCATGACCAAGCGCATGTCACGGTTGCGGTCTGCCAACTCGCGCGTGCGTTCCTGCACCTTGGTTTCCAGGGTGCGGTTCATTTCCTGCAAGCGCTCGTAGGAATCCTTCAGTTCCGTCGCCATGTGGTTGAAGGCGGCACCGAGAATTTCCAGTTCGTCGCCACTGGAAATGTTGACTCGAATGTCGTGCTGGCCGGAGGCCAGGGTGTTCACTGCCTGGGTCAGGTCAGCTACCGGCTGGGTGATGCGGGCGGCGGATTGTCGGCTGCGCAATGCGCCCAGGACGATGGTTACCGTGCCGAGCAAGAGCAGCAAGCCCACGGTGAGCAAGAGGGCGCGTCGGGAATCGGCTCGAGCCTCACTCAATGCCTTCTGCAAGGGACGGTCGGACATGCCGTAGTAGAGTGTGCCGAGCGCGGTCCCTCTGTCGTCGACAACCGCCATCGAGAATTCGAAGACGTTCTGTCCCAGAGCATGGCGGTAGATCACCTGGACGCCGGGCCCTTTTTCAGTTTTCAGATCGATGGCGAGCCGTCTCCAATCGTCGGAGCCCTTGGCCGCACCTTGCCGGGTGGCGAAGCCCCAAGCTTTCTGCTTCTCGTCGAGGAAAAGGCCGTAGACTAGTTGTTCATCCCTTTCCAGCGTCCGTTCGACCAAACGAGCCACGTCGCCAAACGCGTTGTCCATGACCAGATCGCGCAAGCCCAAGGCTTGGTTGACAACCAAGCCGCTGCCCTTGTTCTCGATGCTGGCGCGCAGGTTCTCCTCGATGGTCTTCAGCGTCTTCTGCGAGGCGAAGTAGTTCATCCCCGCCACCACCAGCAAGGTTGCGGTCGAAACGACGATCAGCGTCGCGATCATCGTTCGAACCAGTTTCGCTCGCAGGCTTGTCCTCATCGCGGATTCTCTGCAAGAAGCAGCGGCAGAAGGGTCGAGAAGCTTGAACCCGCCTCGGGCCTCCCGTCAGCGCGTACTCGAGACCCTGCGCGGGTTCGTTTGCCGACGATAAGGGGAGGGTTCTCTCAAGCATTTCGCCGATCTACCGAAAAGGGATGGAAGACCCCATGGCTGCAAGCGGGCAACGCCGATGCGATCCCCGAAGCCCACGCCTGGTTTGTGTGCGATGGGTGAACCGGGAGAACGAGGGCCAGGCGGCTGAGATTTTCGATGTCTCCGCCTCAGGATTCTTCATGGTCCCAACCGGTGCCTTTCCCGAGTCGGTTGGAGTGGGAGATTCCGTGTGGGTCGTCGTGCAGCAGCCGGACGGCGACAAGACACTGACAGGCACGGTTCGATGGCGGGGGTACTCGCAGATTCATGATGCCATCGGTTGTGGGGTGCTACTCGATCCAGGCTGCCTCGCCCTGGCCGCGACGATCTTCGCTCTATGCTGTGTATAGCCGCGCATGACGGCTAAACCGATTGTGGCATTCTGGCGATTTGTTCAGGCATGAGCAGCGGGCATTCCATCATCCTCATCGACCCCGAGGATCAACCCCGCGACGTTCTCATCGAGCGTCTTCGCATGCAGGGCTACAAGGCAACGGGATTCGCGGGCCCCGTCGAAGGAGTCAACGCCGCCCTCAGCAGCCCGCCCTCCGCGGTCATCGCGGATCTGTGGATGACAGGCATTTCCGGGGTGCAGCTCACCCGACTCTTGCGGGCCGAACCTGGTACCGAGCACGTACCGGTCATCTTGCGCGGTCCCGACAGTCCTCGAAACCGCTTCTGGTCCGAACGAGCGGGCGCCTCCGCGTACGTGGTCAAGGGCCGCATGGGGGAGCTGGTGCGGGCCCTCGGCCGTTCGGTTGTTGACGTGGCCTCTGAGGAAGATGGGTTCTTCATCCAGCTGCAAGATGCCGAGTCCGCCATTCGCGATCGCATCGCGGCCTATCTGGACGCGGCTCTTTTCGAGTCGGTGCTCGCGTCCGAGGTGCGCGCTCTGTCGACCTGTGGAGCGTTCGATCGGCTCTTCGATCTGCTCACCCAATTCGTTTCCCAGGTCATGTCCTACCGTTGGCTGGCTCTGTCGGTAGCTCGGCCTTCGCACTTCGCTCTGCATGCGCACCCGGCCGCGCGCGTAGAATGCGAGGCTGAGGCACGCCAGGCCCTCGACCTTCCCGCGGAAACTGCCATCCTGCGCATAGAGGATGAAGATGCCTCGGCGGATCGTCCATCCGCCCCGCCGCTGGTTCGTCCCGTCGCATTCGGTCAGGAAATCGTCGCCCGCATCGCTCTCAGCCAGAAGGGGGTCGGGGATCATCAGGATGTGCGCATTCTTGATGTCGTGGCGCGCGAGCTGGGCGGACCCCTGCGCATAGCGCTTCTGGTCGAGGAAACCCAGCGCGCAGCCACCACGGATCCGCTGACCGGAATCATGAACCGCCGTGCGCTGCTCGCCGCCCTGGACGTAGAACAGGCCCGTTCCGAGCGCCATGGCTACCCCATGTCACTCCTCTTGCTTGACGTCGATCACTTCAAGTTGATCAACGACGAGCGTGGACATCCTATGGGCGATCAGGTGCTCACTGCGCTCGGCCAGTTGCTCGCCCACCAGGCGCGCAAGACGGACCTGGTAGGGCGGTGGGGGGGGGAGGAATTCGTGGTCGTGCTGTCGGGTGCTCACGAGTCGGGGGCTCGCATCGCGGCCGAACGCATCCGCAGCGCAGTGGAACGGATGTCGGTGTCGGACGAACAGAGTCAGCGTGTGCCGGTGACTGTCTCGATTGGCATCGCGTGTCTTGAGGTGAACGACAACGCCGAGGTGCTCATCGCTCGAGCCGACCGCGCCATGTACCAGGCCAAAGCGAGTGGGCGCAATCGCGTGGTGGTTTCACCCACGGTGCTGCGCCGTACGGGAACAGCGATCGAGATCCCCAAGGAGTTACTTTGACAGGAGCATGGTCCAAGGCACTTCAGTTTCCGGTCGGTCCCACCGAAGGAAGTGAAATGAGGTCGTGATGCCTGGCGATTCCAACCAAGCACGACTGGCAGAGATCCTCTATCAGTGCACCTTCGAATTGCTGACTGAACTGGGGGCGAGGCCCGAGCGGAATGCAGGGGTGCGACAGCCGCCACCCACTGGCGAAAGCATCGCGGCCTTCAGCGGATTCTGCAATAGTGAACTTCGGGGCTCATTCACCCTCGAGGGTCCCAGCAAGCTATTTGCGCGGCTCCATCCCATACCCCCCACAATGACACCACGTGACCTCACCGACTGGGCCTGCGAGATGGTCAACCAGTCGGTCGGCCGCTTTCGCAATCGGTTGCTGGCCTATGGGGTAAGTTTGGTTACCAGCCTTCCGCAGAGTGCATTGGGGGAAAAGATGCTTCTGTCTTCCAGTCTGCGGCCCTCACCGACTCCCATCTCTTTCGCCATTGATAAAATGGTGCTGGATGGATGGCTTGAACTTGAAATACAGGCTGGATTCCGCCTGGTGGAGAACCCTTCGGACCAAGCCGGAGCGGCCCTCACGGAGGGTTCGATAGTCATTTTCTAGACATTGCGGCGCAACATCATGAGCAAGAAATCCGTACTCATCGTCGACGATTCCCTCACAGTCCGACAACAGGTGTCTCTGACCCTGGCGTCGGCAGGGTACCAGATCGTCGAGGCTAGTGATGGACGGGAAGGCGTGGATGCCTTGCGCACGCACGCGGAGGTCGCAATGGTCTTGTGCGACCTCAACATGCCACGCATGAACGGAATCGAGTTTCTCGAAACTATCAGGGGCGACGCGACAGGACTGCCCGTGCCTGTGGTCATGCTGACAACGGATGGATCGCCCGAACTCATCGCCCGGGCCAAGCGCGCTGGCGCCAAGGGATGGATCGTCAAGCCGTTCCAGGCCGATCTTCTTGTGGCAGCCGTGCGCCGCATCGTCGGCGACCCAGGTTGAGTCTCCCTTTTGCGATTCAGCAGAGAATCTTCTCACCAGCCCTAAGGGCCTGCGCCGATGTGCCGAGTAACTAGATCGGTACCCGGCTGGGTTCTGCAAGGGAGGAAATCGATGGTCGCGACCAGGCTGACCTACTGGCTAGCCCAGTTTTGTTCATGGCACGAAGAGTTCAAGGAAGGAACCTTGGGCACGAATCTGCTGCCTGCCTACATGCAGGCGCGCGCTGATCTGGGCGCGACGCTGGTCCTCGCCCAGCGCCTTGAGATTCGCGCCAATGATGGCGCACGCCAGGCGGTTCGGGTGGCGCGCGCCGTGCCGATAGAATTCGATCTGCGCAATGGCAAGGCCTCGTCGCTCACTCAGGACCTCAGCGTCAGCGGGCTGTCCGCGCTGGTCGGCGAGGCCCCCGCCGTGGGAACCTTGGCTTCGTTTCGGCTGAAGCTCAGCCGCGACACTCAACCCATTCTGGGCTGCTGTCGCGTGGTGGCCAACATCCCATTGCGGGGCAGCGTGCGCATGGCAGCCACCTTCGAGGAACTCGCCCAAGACGGACGCAGTCGCATCGAAACCCTGGTCTACGACGCGATTTGCGCCGAGATTCGCGTGATGTTGCGTGCCGGGCATCCGGAGGGCTTGCCGGCGAGTCCATCGGCGGCGACGCCCTAGCGTAGGGCGCACAGTTGTGGGAGCGACCTATGTCACTCGGTCACGATAGCCGGGGCAAGTGCTTCCTGTTCCGGCGGAGGCCGTGGATGGAGCTGCTCTTGACCGACCGGCCACTTCATAGTCGACGGAAAAGGCAACTCAACTTCTCCCGCGAACCGACGATTACCGGATGTGAATCTGCCAGGAAGGTTCGAAAGGAAGGGAAAGAAGGGTGACAAGATCATGAAGATTACAAGATGGCTTGGACTTGCGTGTCTCGGCACTTTGGCGGCTTGCGGCGGCAACAGCACTGCGTCGAAGCCGGTGCAGACCATTATGTCAACGACCTTCACCTCCGACCCGACTCTGCAGGACAGCAACGGCGACGGCGTGCTGGATTGGGTGATTCGCGACCGTGAAAGCGATCATTTCGATCAAGACGCCAAGCTCACTATTCAAAATGGCGTGTTCCATTCGGAAGGGGGGCAGACAGGAGGCGACTGCCTCGACTCACGTCCGCGCATGGACTATCCCGATCACACGGAGCTCGTCTGGAGCGCCCGCTCGTTGGCCAACAACGACTTTGCTCTCCCCACGGTAGGCCAGATCTACACGGAGTGGGGATGGGTTGGCTCGCAGACCTGGATCAATTTCGAGTACGACGTGCCCAATGGGCATTGGGCGGCCGTGTTCGCGATGATCTACCGGCGTGCCACCGACCAAGTGCTCTTTGTCGTCAACCAAGTTGATGATGCTCCGGGCTCCACCAATCTCATCTACAACATCCTGTACGTGCAGGCGGGCTTGCCACTCGACGATTTCGTCGACGTCAAACTCCACCTGTACATCTCCGAGGAGATGGTCGGCATCACGGTGAATGGCGTCGATCAGGGCAAGGTGGCCTACCAGCGCAAGTACGAAGCGGCACCCAAGGATGACCGCTTCATTACCATCTTCCCGCCGCAGGGCACCTCGGAATGGAAGTCGTTGACCGTGCAGGTTGCCGAACCATAGCGCTCCAGGAGCCCAAGCTCTTCCGATACTCGTGTTGGGCGGCGATGGGCTCGGGAGAGTCATCATGGTTTGTCCCCGCGCCGCTCTTCACGTTCATCGCTGCACGGATTGGGTTTCGATGAAGAGTACTCTCGTGCCACTCCTCATTGCCGTTGTGCTGGCCCTCTTCTCCGGGAGGGTTGCGGCCGAAAGCCCGGCGGCGGGAGAGGCACCGGCCACCGGGACCTCGCCGGACGCCGGTACTTCGCCCGAGGTACTGGCTACCGGTACTTCGCCCCAGGCACCGGCCACCGGGACCTCGCCCAAGGCACCGGCCACTGGGATTTCGCCCCAGGAACCGGATACCGAGACCTCGGGCGTCGACGTCTCCATCGACTTCGGGGTGTTCGAGAACCTGTCGCTCGAGGATCTGCTGAATGTGCAGGTGCGCAGCGCGAGCTTCTTCGTGCTTCCGGCAGAGAAGGTGCCCAACACCTCATACAAGCTCGACGCCAGGCGCTTCACCAAGCTACCGGTGCGCACGCTCGCGGAGCTGCTGGACGCCACTGTCCCCGGGCTAGTCGTTGGCAACGATCGCTTCTTCGGGCCCGTAATTGCACAACGTGGAGCGGTGACCGACTCCAACGCCAAGACCGTCGTCATGCTGGATGGCCAGAACCTCAACCAGCGCTTCGACTACGGCTACAACATGGCCTTGGCGCTTCCACTGCTCGGCGATCTCGATGCGGTCGAGGTCATTCAAGGCCCAGGCGCCATCCTCTACGGCAGCGGTTCGATCAGTGGCTTCGTGAACATGCTGCCAAAGACCGGCAGCAGCGATCCCGGCCTCGAGCTTACCAGCGAACTCGGGACTTTCGATGTGGCCACCAGTGTGCAAGCGAGCTACGGCCTCACCTACGGGCCCCACCATACCAATGACCTTTTCATCTACGCCGGCCTGGCGCGGGCCGGCGGTTTCGTGCCGGCAGAGCACGCCTGGAACGAGGACCGCGGCGTCGACATGTCCAGCAATATCCAGGGCGGCTTGCAGCCGAGCGGCAAAGTCACCCTCAACTGGCACGACGGCCACCTGCGCGTCAAAGGGCAGTACCTCGACATGTGGAGCACACAGGCTGCCGGCGTTTCGGGCGAGCAGCCCACTGGCTGGCACGAAGCCTATCTCGCGCTTAGGCCCGAATACGCGATCCCGCTGACCTCCAAACAGGAGATCAGCATCATAGGCTCGGTCATGCTGCATGAGTCGGGATTCACCGCGCGCGACGGGCGCGAACTTCTGGCCACCATGCCCAGCACCACCGCGATCGGCGGCACGCAGGAACCCCTGCCCTATACCGGTCGCGAAAGCAACTACGCGGCTCGTCTGGTCTACAAGCTGGAAGCCTTCGCACGACACAAGATTGCGGCAGGCGCCGAGGTGGGCACGCGCGAGTTCGACGGCAACAAGGCATGGTTCTATGCGGTTCCGCGCGACCTGGCATTCGACAGCTTGAGTCGTTGGAACGAGTACAGTGCCTTTGCTGAGGACGTAATCGACTACGGCGCTTTGCTCGCCGTCGTGGGCCTGCGCTACGACCTGGTCGATTTCCTTGGCGGCTACTTCGTGGCGCGCGATAGCTACGACGTGATGCCCAAGGACCATGTGTCGCAGGTTTCGCCGCGCCTGTCTCTCGCGTACCAGCTCATCCACGGCCTGAGCGCGCGCATTGCCTACCAGCGGGGCTTCCGCGTCGCCGACGCCAACGACCTGCAAGAAAACCGCAGGCTGACTGGGCCGAACAACCGCTACTGGACGCCGGCTGGGCAGTACGGCGGTCCGACTTGGACTGCGCCACCGGCGGTGGTTGCGCCCGAGACCGTGGACAGCCTGGAGCTCAACGTCCACGGCCAGAAGACCTTCCAGCGGTTCAACTTGATCGGCGACATCAACGGCTATTGCAATCTGTTCGATCACTACATCGTCTACGATGTGGGCCAGCGCAACGCCGCCTCCCGGTTCGCCTCGATCGGAGGCGAGGTCGTGGGCAAGGTGCAGACGAATCGTGGCGATACAGCGCAGCTCTCCTACGCCTACAGCCGGCCGCTTGGCCTGGACGCAGTGACGGCGCAGGAGATCCAGCTCACCGACGCCGGGCGGTCAAGCTGGCGTCTGTACTACCCGCACCAGATCAAGCTGACCGGCATGCTGGTCGTACCCGGCTTCGCGAAGGCGTTATCGGTCGGCGTCGCAGCCCGTTACTACTCGGGGCTTCCCGCGTGGAACCAATCGGAGGCGCTCGCGGCCACCGCGGATCCGACGTGGGACGAAACGGCGCGACGCAAGCCCCTCGTCGCCGTCTCGGCCTCGGCCGTGTACGAAGTAACGCCCAAGCTGCAGCTCAAGCTGGTGGTGATGAACTCGTACAACAACGGCACGCCGGTGGTCGACTCCTACGCCGGCCATCCGGAGCTCACCTCCGTGGGGCTCGATCAACGGCTCTTCTACCTCACCCTGGTCGCCAAGGTGGACTGATGCAAACTCCAAAGGTGCTCATGCTGGTGGCCGTTCTCTCGCTGTTGGCTATCCCCGCCTGCGACGTGGGCCAGGTCCCGGACAGCGGCCAGTGTGTGCTCGCCTCGCCGCTCACGTGCAGCAAGCTGACGGCTGTGCAACAAAACCACCGTCCACGCATCATCTTCGATACGGACGCCCAGTTCCATGGCGACCCGACCACGGCGCGCCTGCGCGAGCAGGGTGCGGTGGGCGACCAATACGCGCTCACCTACCTGCTCCTGCGCTCGGATGCGCTGCAGTTGCTCGGTGTCACGACGGCAAACGCCGACGGCGGGTCCATTGACGACCAGGTGAGCGAAGTTCAGCGGGTTGCCTCGCTGTGCGGTGAGGGCGGCATCCCCATCAAACGTGGTGCCGTGGGCAGCTACGCCGACCTGCAAGGCCAGCTCGGCAATTCCTCCTTCGACGGCACGGAGGCAGTCGACTTCATTATCGCCTCGGCCCACGTCTCGTCGCCCATCGACCCGCTAGTCATTCTCTTGGGTACGAAGGCAACCAACGTGGCTCTCGCGCTGACCAAGGACCCGAGCATCGCTCCCAACATTGCCGTGTACTGGACGGCCACCGACGAGCCGGGCGCGGCCGAGGAAACGAACTTGCTGCCGGCATACCGCCCGGGCGGCTCTGGCATGTACAACATCCTCAAGGATCCGGAGGCTGCTAACTTCCTGTTTGCCGCGCCGATCGAGCTGCACCTGATGCAGTTGTGGGACGTGAGAGCGACGCCCACGACACAGCCCCGCTTTGCTACGGGCACCCCCGGCCTGGGCATCGCGCAAGCCGCCGACCTTCCCTGCACCGGCCCGCGCGTCGCGCCGGTTGACTTCCCCGACGGCAGCGAGTACGACACTGCGGGCTCCTACGCCGGGGCGATCTACGGCACCTTCAACGGCAATGGCTGGCGCTCGATAGATGAAGCCAGCGTGGCGGTGCTGCTCGCCCACCCCGAGTGGGCCAAATCGCGCATCATCACCGCGCCTTACTACGACCTGACGGCTGCGGCGATGGTCTACCCAGCATCGGGCACGCACCAGGTGTACCTGTACGACGCGATCGAGGGCACGGCCATCGGCACGAACTTTGTCGACACCGTGGGCGAACCTTTCATCAGCTGCGAGTGGGCCGAGTAGCGGGAAGGCGGCTACGAGGCGTTGATCGACGATTTTCTTCCCCGGGAACTGTGTATTGAACAGATGCCGGCCC
>PMJO01000298.1 GCA_003158455.1 Myxococcales bacterium
CAGAGCGTTCGGGCACAGGACGGAACCACAAATCTCACAGCCAAAGATGCAAACGGAGTGCAGGTTGGCGACCTGATCCCCATCGGAGTTCCGCTGGGACGCTCGACGGTGGTCAACGTGAGCCTCGGTGCCCAGTACCGTCTCAGTCCCAAGACCGCCTTTCAGGCCGGGTTCTTCACTGATTTCTCTGGGCAGCCAGATGCTCTGATCGATGAGCTTCACCCACACATCAACCGCTACGGCATCACTGCGGGCGTCTCACTCAAGGGGGTGAGTTCGACGACGACCATCGGCCTCATTGCGACGATTGGCACCGGCAGATCCTGCTCAGTTGATTACGATGCCCAGGGAAACTGTCTCAAGGCCGATGCACAATCCGAGGCCATCTACTTCACCCTGGGTGGCAGTACGCGGCTTGGGGAAGCGCCAGAGAAACCGCAGGCTAGTACCACCGAACCGAGCGAGTCTGCCCCACCCCTCCCCGAGGTGGCGCCGCGTGAACAGCGCGACACACAGGCAATGCCAAGTCCGCCGCCCCAACAAGATCAGTCTGCGAAATCGCCGCACGCCAAGAAGAAGGTGAACAAAACACGAAAGAAGGATGCTGAATAGAACCCAAACCGTGCTGGAACAGGCCGAGGTGCTGTCAGAATCCTGGGCGACGCAGAGCGCCACGTTGCCTACTTTCGCCCCTTGGGCTTGAGCATTTCACGCAGAAGCGCGTCGTGCTTCGTTGGGCGCCCGTGACGTACCCGGAGGCCCTCGTCAGCCTGGGTGATGGGCTTGCTGGGCACGCCGTACTTGTTCAAAAGGCGCGGGTTCGCCGCATGCGCCATCCCGATCATCTTCCTCTCCAGCGCTGCTATCGCCTTCACGTCAGCCTTGCCTTGGCCCGGTTTGCCTTGCGGTATCAGGAGCAGGACGGGCGTGCCCCTGTTCNNCCGACAGCACATGGTCGGAACAACATTCGGCCTCGAAGTCCTGTCTCGTGGCGCGACCAACCCAGGTCGGAACGCTTTTCCTCGAACCGCGCACCCCGAAGAGATAGACGCCCTTCTTCCCACCGCACCCCGTCTGTCTGATCTTCCTCTTGAGATCGGCATGGTCTACCGATCCGTTCTTTCGGGCCTGTTCAACTACGCACACGCCAGATAGCACCAGCGCTTTCTTCGCTTGTTTGATCATGTTGCATCCCTTCATGGTTGAAGNNAGTACCTACTTTGGCGATAGAGCCTTCCTGATCGCGAAGGTCCCAATGAACCCACCAATTCGTCCCACACTTCGGTAGAGCTTCAGCCGCTCGTCGTTTACCAGCAGCCGGGCTTCGAGTTCTTCGATCGACATCTCCTCGTAGGCACGCTGCTGTCCCGACGACGCGAACAACGAGGGCAACAGCAACTGCCGGTGCATCAAGCTGCCGATCATCGTGCCCTCCAGGTCGAGAACAACCCCCAACCGATGTGGGCCAAGCCACCGGCGACGAGGCCCTCCATTGAGCCCTTCAACGCGGCGTTGATCAGCATGGCATCCTGGGTGCGGATGTGCGCGATCAAACGCCGGCGATACTCAAGATCCTCGGTCGCAACCTCGGTACCCGGGATGGGAGTCGCCTGTGCCTTGAGTACCTGGTCAAGGCTCGCGCCCAGATCGCGATCCTCGCCGTGGCCGCTACGCGGGACGTTCGCCGGGGGGACAGGTGGGTCCTGGAAAGCCGATGGCAGCTTGGTGATGCGTGTGTCCATGTTGTAGTCCTGATGTGCTGTTGGGACAGTGAGGGCGGAATCCTATCCAGCCCGAAAGTCCGAATCGAAACTGAAGGGAATAGCTGTCTTCTGTGACGAGAGACCTAGCTGCTCGGTTCGGACGGGGGGCGTGAGGGCGTTGTCATTGACGAATGAGATCGTTCTGACGATCTCGCCGTCGAACCAGCTCTTGTATTGAGGTTCTTCCCTCCTTCGCTGGATCGCTGCTGCAACCAGAGTCGGACAGATCGCCAACCCTCTGATGGCCTCAACACAGCGGAGAAAGCAGCGGGTGTGACAGACCTGGCACACGACGTAGGGTCGCGCCTTCTTGTCGAATCTAACCTCGCAGGCATTCTCCGCAAAACAGAAGATACAGGTTCTCAATGTCATGTCTGGATCTCCATTGCGGTGTCGCCGTTGCCCATGGTGGTGTTCGTGGGCAACACATCGCCACCGACACCATCCAGGCTTTGGTACCGTGACTTGACAAGACTCCATCGCATGTTTGCGACTACCAAATGCACGTCGCACTCGTGTTGGAGAGCCATAGCACCGGCGGGCACTCCGGCCTTGGTCACCTGCATCACCGCTACCAGAACGTCAAGCGTAGGGATGACCGAGAGGAGATGGCGAAGCTCAGCAGCGGTCCAGGCGCACTCTTGGACCGAATCAATCACGAGCGACGTGACCTTCTTCTTGGACGCAAGCTCGACCACCTGGTCGACGGTAGGGCGTTCGATGATGTGGAAATCGTCACGCCGGACGTTGCAGCGGGCCAGCCTGGCCGCGAGCGTGGGACTGATGCCCTCCTCGGCGGACACGAGCAGGGCCGGGCCGGGCACGGCGTTTGCTAGACGGGTAGAAAACGTCGACTTGCCGGACCCGGGAGGGCCGCTGTCGAGGACCAGTGAACGAACACCGAGATGCAGTTCAGGATATACCCGCTGGCTGACACTGCCCCAGCCCATCCGCATCACCTCGCGGGCCGTCGAGATCCCAGGCTGGTAGTCGACCTCGGCGCGGTTGCGGCGAGGAAGAGGAACGAGCTGGCCGCTGCCCCAGCAACCGGAGCAAAAAGGAAAGTGGCGTTCGTATTGTGCGCCACATCGGAGGCAACGGTAATTGAGCATCGGAACGCCTACTATACTCAGACTCTGCAATACGGACTGTACCATGGGCGCGGCAAGTGCAAAGAGAATTGTACAATGGCGACTGAAAGAAACGCGAGCAGCGCAATGGACTGTAATGTCCACGAAGTGCCAAAGGTTTCCGAGAGAGTCCAGAGAGGACTTTTCTATCAGTGGCTGGCGATTAGGCAGGTGGCCTCGCGGACGGAGGTGTCGATCAGTGGTGGCGATTGAACAGGTCGGTCCGGCTCGGAGGCAGTCTGGGTTCCCCGGGTGGCTTCGTCTTGGCAGATGTCCTGGACGATGTAGGAGACGCCGCTTCCTGGAGGCACCTTGCACAAGTCCGAGCGCCGTAGTCGGTCACTAAGGTCACTGTCGCTTCCTTCAGGCAGGTGTGGCACCTGGTGGTGATGTAGCGGACGGCCTTGACTACCGTCGCCTCCCATGCTGCCAGTGTTGCCTTGAAGGCGGCACAGCGTATCTCGTCGTCCACGTAGGCCATGGAGGCAGTTTCAGCCACGTTTTCGGCGGCGTCCCACTCCGTTACCAAGGCCGGTGCGAGACTCTCTAGGGTACTGCGGGCATCTTCTGGGTAGCCAACGTCAAGCCGGGCGTATGCTGCCCGCCAGGCACGTAGCACGGCGAGGTGCCGCGCAGCCACCGGGTCGGTCACGGGTTCGCTTTCGGGCTCTTTTCGTGCGGCTACCTGCTGCGGCTCCGATTCTTGAGAACTTCTCTCAGTGGGGACTGACAGAACTGACAAAAGGG
>PMJO01000009.1 GCA_003158455.1 Myxococcales bacterium
CGCGACGAGCTCGACGAACTGTCCCACCTGTTCAACGGGGTGCTGGCGCGCAATCAGACGCTGGTGCGGGGGATGCGTGAAGCGCTCGACAACGTCGCTCACGATCTGCGCACGCCGCTCACGCGCCTGCGCACGGGCGCCGAAGTGGCCTTGCGCGACGCGGGCGATCCGCAACGGACTCGGGACGCCCTGGCCGACGCCATCGAGGACTCCGAGCGTGTGTTGCAGATGCTCAACACCCTGATGGACATCTCACAGGCCGAGACCGGGGTGATGAAACTCGATCGCACGAAGGTCGACTTGAGCGAGCTGGCGCGGGAGGCGATCGATCTCTATCAGCATGTGGCGGAGGAGCGCGGCGTTCGGCTCCTGACCCATCTGGCGGTGGGAGTGGACGTGAACGCCGACCACAATCGGCTCAATCAAGTCATCGCCAATCTCGTGGACAACGCGATCAAGTACACGCCCGCCGGCGGGCAAGTCGAAGTCACGACTATGCGCGAGGATCCCTGGGCTTCCCTCATGGTCAAGGACAGCGGTATGGGAATCTCGGCTCAGGATCTGCCGCGCATCTGGGAGCGCCTATACCGCGCCGATCAAAGTCGGAGCGAGCGGGGCCTGGGCCTCGGGCTCAGCTTCGTCAAGGCGATCGTGGAGGCGCATGGTGGACGGGCCGAGGTGCAAAGCGAGCTGGGCGCGGGTTCGACGTTCATTGTTCGACTACCTATGGGTTGAGGCGCGCAATCTGCCTTTTCTGCCACAGATTCCAGAGCAGATATGCGACCACCGCGACGTTCAGAGCGAACAGAACCAATCGTGTGGCGGTAGCCTTGCGCGCGGCTTCGTATATCTCCACCGGAATGTAGATCCCGCCGCTGATCGCGCCCAGCCATTTGGCCCAGTTCCGATCCTTCCACAGTCCCACGGCCTCCAGGAAGCGAAGCCCCGAGTAGAACAAGGCGCCAACTGCCACCGCCCACAGCTGCACACCATCGAACCTGGACGCAACCATGAGAAAAACCCTCGGGTAGCGTGCCGAAGGATTCAGATGCAGGTGCCTCACGACATCTTCGGCAAGCTGCTGCAAGTCGCGATGAATGAAGCCGAGCAATCCCAGACCCACCGCCAGCACGAGAACTCCCTTTGCTCCCTCGCAAACCGCCACCGCGCGCAACCCTGGTTGAACTTGCATGGGCTTGGCGTCAGACGGCGGTCGCCAGCGCCGATGTGCCTGAAACTGCCACTGCGACGGCGATGACGATCGAGATTGCCGTTTTCATGTTGGATCCTTCCTAGAGTTGGATGCTGCTCGCCTACACACCGTGCCGCAAGTGATGTGCCGACCAGGAGGGAAGCAGATGCATTTGGAGCGATTCCTGCCCTCGAAGCATCTCAGAACGGGACTCTTCAAGAACGGAGGCAGATCATGAAAACGAACCTGAGAATCGTGGGGATCGCATCGGTGCTGCTAGCTGGTATGTCCGCCAGTGCGTGGGCACAAGGACACGGGGCGATGAGCGGCAACCCGGACGCGCACCTTGCACAACTGAAGCTCTCCCCGGAGCAAAAGCAGAAGGTAGCGACGTTCCGCGAGGCGGCCATGAAGCAGGCCGAGCCCATGCGCAAGGAAATGCAAGCCAAAGCAGCCGAGATGAAGCAGCTCTGGCTGACCGACAAGCCCGACAAGAACGCCATCGAACGCAAGCAGTCTGAGATGGAAGCCATCGGGCACAAACTCCGGGGCATCTGGACCGATTTCCACCTGCAGCTCCACGCCGTGCTGACGCCCGAGCAGAGGGCCAAGTGGGCCGAGCACGTTGGCAAGGGGCCGGGCATGATGGGTGGTGGCGGCATGGGGAACGGCGGGATGCATGGCGGGGGCATGGCCGGGGGCATGGGCGGCATGGGCGGCGGCTGTCCCTGCGGAGATCCCGACTTCCCCTAAGGCTGGCCGTAATCCTCGCTCGTGCAACAACCTAATCCTGCGACACACGCAGGAGGGCATGGTCGTAGACGTAGAAGCGGCCATGGCCGGACATGCTCGCTCGGCGGACGAGGCGCCCGGCGGCAACACCTTGAGAGAAGAAACATCAAAGTCCTAATGGAAGCGAGCGTAGATAGGGTGGGTGCGTACACGTGCCCGATGCACCCCGAGGTGCGGTCGGATCGGCCGGGGTCCTGCCCCAAGTGCGGAATGGCTCTCGAACCCGTGCTCCCAGGTGGGGCGGCCAAGACCGAGTGGGTGTGCCCGATGCACCCGGAGGTCGTTCGCGACGCGCCTGGAAGCTGCCCGGTCTGCGGAATGGCTCTCGAGCCCCGTGCCGGGGCCGCGACTGAGGAGGAGAATCACGAGCTCGGCGATATGAAGCGGCGGTTGTGGTTTGCAGCCGCTGTGACGGTTCCCCTGGTTTTTCTCGCGATGGGCGACCTTCTCCCCGGGCATCCGATCTCGCACCTGCTCTCGCTGCGGGCCCGGACGATACTCGAGTTGATCCTCGCGACGCCCGTCTGCACCTGGGCGGCCTGGCCCTTCTTCGTGCGTGCCATCCAGTCTGTGAGGCTCAAGAGCCTCAATATGTTCACTCTGATCGGGCTCGGCGTGTTCGTCGCGTACGCGTACAGCCTCACCGCCGCGCTCGCACCAGGCATTTTCCCTGCCGCATTCCGTGGCGAGGGCGGCCAGGTTGCTGTCTACTTCGAGGCGGCTGGGGTCATCGTCACGCTCATTCTACTTGGGCAGGTGCTCGAACTACGGGCCCGCAGCGCGACGAGCACCGCGATCAAGAAGCTGCTCGGACTTGCTCCGAAAACAGCGCGGCGGATCAGGCAGGACGACGTCGAAGAGGATGTCCCGCTCGACGTCGTAGCGGTCGGCGACCGGCTGCGGGTGCGCCCAGGTGAGAAGGTCCCGGTCGACGGCCTGGTGCTCGAGGGCACGAGCTCCATCGACGAGTCGATGGTCACCGGCGAATCGATCCCCGTGGAGAAGCACG
>PMJO01000186.1 GCA_003158455.1 Myxococcales bacterium
CGCCAGACTTAGGATCTGGTGTCGGAAGACATGGGGGTTCGAGTCCCCCTCCCCGCACGAGCGCGAAATCACACACGAAATCGATCGACCTCACCCAGGCGCAGACCGTACGGCACGGGTTCCAAGGCTACCCTGCCGTGCTTGGTACCCCGTTCTACCAAACGCTGACCCGTGCACGTGGGATTGCGACTCATTACTTGTGTGAGCCGTGCAGGAGCTACACCACACACTCTTCGGAGGACACACATGCGACGCCTCTTCGCCTTCATGCTTATTGCCTTTCCGTCCTTGGCCTCGGCTTCCGGCTGCCGCGGCTCGGTGCGGGCGGACTTCGATCTTTCCGGCATCGAAGGAACCACGGTGTACGAATCCGAAAAGAACTTCGCGTCGAACACGGTCGACAACCGCTATCGCATTTTCAACAACGGCTGGAACGCAAAAGCCAACACGGGACCGTTCCACCAGAAAGTCTTCGTGAAGGAATCCAATGGCAAGCTCATTTTCGGCTGGGCCTGGAAATGGTGGGGTGGCGGGACGGATGTGGCCAGCTACCCCGAGATCCAAGTGGGCCACAGCCCTTGGGTCGGTGAGGTCGCCCCCAATTCGGGATTCCCTTTTCGCGTGGGCTCGAAGAAGCTCGTGGTGGACTACGACGTGTCGATGCGTGCGTCGGGCTCGTATGACCTGGCGTTTGAATTCTGGACGGTGTCCTCCCCGTCCGTCACGAAGAGCGGGATCACCCACGAGGTGATGATTTGGCTGGACGAGAATCGGCTGGGGCCGGCCGGAAGTCTGGTTGCGACGGCGACCATTGCGGGCAATCAATTCCGCATCTTCTTCGCCAACAACCACGGTGATGCCTCGGGCGGCAGTTCCAATACCTGGACTATCATTTCCCTGATAGCCGACAAACCCATCCTGCATGGCCCTTTGGACATCGGCGCGATTATCGACTACCTGATGCACGCCCGTCTGCTGGATAGCAACGTCTACGTTGCCTGTCTGGAGTTCGGTAACGAGGTGGTTTCTGGCTCGGGAAGGACTGAGGTCCGAAACTACGCGGTACACGTGGAATAGGCTGCACGGAACCGCTGTGGCGCGTGCGCCAAGAGGTAGCTCTGTCAACCGAGAGAGCTGGACGAAACTCGATTCCTTCGGGTCACTCGGTGAAGGGTATTGTCACCGGCCGTGCGTTCGTGACCACAGCCGCCTTGCCTGTGGAAAGCCGGCCGGGACTTCGCGGCAAGCAGCCTCGAAGCTGACCGAAGTTGGCAGTTTAACTCTTCAACCGCCATCTCGCGCATCTCGTTCCCGGATTGCGGTCTCCCACCCGCGCGTGCAGAATCACAGCGATTTCTGGCTTGTCGAAGCATCGTCGCGAACCACCCATGAAGAAGTTCCTCCTTCGCTACTCTATTCCGCTGCACATCGCCGTGCTCGCGGCAGCCGCCTTTGCGGTTTTCGCAAACAACTACCGCCACGACTATCCCCTCGATTGCGGTCACCTCCTGCTGGAAAACTCCTACGTCCGCAGCCTGAAATTCATCCCGCAGTATTTTCTTGACGGCCGCACCCTCACCAGTTTGCCGGCCAATGCCGACTACCGGCCCGTGCTGCAGGCGACCTACGCGATCAACTACGCCATCAGTGGTTACGACACTTGGTCGTGGCATCTGACGCAAATTCTGCTGCACCTGGCTTGCGTGCTGGGGCTGTATTTCCTGTGCCGTCGCATTCTGCAACAGTTCTATCCCGATGCGCCGCCCTTGGAACGCACCACCGTCCCGCTTGTCCCGGCGCTGTTGTTCGCCGTGCACCCCACTACCTCGGGTGTTGTCAACTACCTTTCGGCTCGGTCCTCGCTACTGGTGGCCGCATTCCTCCTTCCCTCCATCGTGCTGTACATGCGGCCCCGCCATCACGATTCACTTTCGACTGCCCCGGTCGCGGCGGCCGTCCTCTACGCATTGGCATTGTTCTCCAAGATCGAGGCGATCGGCGCTCTGCCCGTGTATCTTCTCTACGATGTGGTGCAGACGGCACGACGCCGGGCGGGCAACCCGACGGCAGGTTCGCGCGGCGGTTTTCTGCGCGACATAGTGGCCACCCTCAAACCCGCAACCCTGAAAAGCCTGTGGATCTTCCTGGCAATCACCGGAATCTATCTCGCGTGCTACTGGCGCGCCATGGTCGGCTATCATCAGTCGGCGCGGCATGCGGCCGATATGACATCGGCGGTCTATCTGTTCACCCAAACCACGGCGTGGTGGCACTATGTGCTGACCTGGTTCGCCCCGGTCAATCTAGTCGCCGACAACCTAGTCTATCCAATATTCCGCTCGCTGTTTGCGCCCGAAGTGCTGCTGGCAATCGCTGGCTGGGTACTTGTGGCCGGCCTCATCATGTGGTGGTACCCACGCTACGCGTATCTGGCGTTCGCCGTGATCTCGGCGCTGGCCATCATTTCGCCCACCTCTTCGGTCATGCCGCTCGCCGAGATGGTGAACGAGCACCGACCCTATCTGCCGCTGGCACTACTGTCGCTGACCTGGACCATTCCCGCATCACTCTTCGCTTTCCGCGTCGGGCGGTCGCACGCGGTCGCGCGCGTTTGCGCGGTCACTGGCCTGGTTGTTCTTCTGACTGCGTTCTTCGTTCTGACGTTCCAGCGCAATCGCGTGTTTGCCAACGAGGAATCCTACTATGGCGACATAGTCAAGAAAGCGCCCTCATCGCGTGCCTATGTCAACTACGGCTTGACCTTCATGCGACGCGGGCAGTACCAGGATGCGCTCAAGTATTATCGGCTGGCGCTGGAGCTGGCGCCCAACTGGCACATCATACACATCAACCTGGGCATAGTGTATCAGCAGCTCGGCAACTGGGAGCAGGCCCGCTATCACCTGGACCGGGCCGTGCAGACTGAGCAGTATTCGGCCCAGGCACTGGTCTACCGGGGTGAGTACTTTCTCAAGCGCAAGGACTACGCGGCCGCACTGCGCGACTTTGAGGCCAGCATCCCGCTCAGCCGGGAGATGTTCGCGATCTACAGAGGCATCGCAACCGCATCGGCTGGGCTCGGCGACTGGCGCAAAAGTGTCGACTATGCAGCTTTGTGCAGGGCCCTTGACCCGCAGCAGACGGAGTTGCAAGTCAGCCCGATCTCCGCCCCGTTCTGGGATCGGCCCGATCGGTATCAGGCCGGCATCAGTTTCTACCATGAGATCGACAGGCTCTTCCCGGGCCGCTGGTGGGTGGCACAGAACATCGGCGACCTGGCGGGGAAATTGGGCGACAAGGCTCTCGCCGATCAATCGTTCGCCGAAGCCAGACGGCGCAAGGACGCCGGGAAATAGCCCCGTCGTCAATTGCAGCTGCGTACGTGCAGGTATGGAATGTCTGCGCACGCAGCGGAGCGAAGATCAGCGGTGCCCGCCGCCGTGGCCACCGCCGAACCCTCCGTGTCCCGAGAAGCCACCGTGCGAGCCACCCGCAAAGCCGCCGTGGAATCCGCTGGCAGCGTGACTGGCACCGCCACCGCGATAGCTGCCACCGCCAGAGCCACCGTGGAATCCACCGTGATATCCGCCAGCAAGGCCACCGTGAACTCCGCCACCACCATGGAGTCCGCCGCCACCGGAAAATCCGCCGTGATAGCCGCCAGCAAGACCACCGTGGAATCCCCCATGGTAGCCGCCGGCAAAGCCGGCATGGAACCCGCCGCGATATCCGCCCCAACCATACCCAGCCCGGTATAGGCCGCGATACCAGCCGAAGGCGAGCGAACCGCGGAGTCCGAAGTAGGGATAGGCGCCCCAGCCCCAAATCCACGGCGCTGCCAACCAGGTCCAGCCGTAGCTGGGATAGTACACGTAGGCATAGGGATAGGCGTCATAGGCTGTGCCTTCGTAGGTGTACTGATCGCCGTAGGGCATCCAGACCCAGCCATACTGATTCGTGTAAACCCACTGGCCGGCGCCCACCGCCGGGCTTGCCGCCACGGGCTGCTGAACGTGCGGCTGCACCTGGGATTGGACCGGCGGCGCGGGCGGCTGCAGCGGCGGCGCGGGCGGCTGCTGATTGGGGGCGGCGGTGGGCGGCTGCACCGACTGCGGCAGATTCTCATCGGCCCGCGCAACACCGAACCCCGCGAGCAGGAAACAAAGGCAAACAGTCAAATTGGTCTTCATGACAGCACCTCAAGATGTGAACGATCGCGTGGTCACTGCTGGAACGTCTCAATGGGCTGTCACTGCAATCCCCGCGCCACCTCGTCGAGGCATTAACAAGCCCTGCGAGAGCGCGGAGCCGGAATTCTGTGCGCGCCACTTGGATGATTGCGGTCGCCTTGCGTGGCGTACCCGGCCCGCTGTGAAGCATTTTCACGGATTGGAAGTTGGTGCGCCTCCGACTCCATCTGGTCGACGGGAGCAGTCGCCACAAACAGCAGCGCTTGAGTGCGCTGCGCTCGGGTGTAGTCTTGTTGCATGGCGTCTGCATTTCGTTGTGTGCTTCTTGTGATTGCCTGCGCCGCGGTCGTCAATTTGGCGGTCTGCCACAAGCCCAAGGCCGCCCCCAACCAGGCCCCGATTCCGGGTCTGGATCTGGGCGGCCCGGCTCGCGCGGTGCCGGCAGTGTTCGTTCGCGAGAATTTGGCCGCCACGCGCGAGGCGTTGCAAAGTGCGTATCGCCTTTCGCTTGATGCGCGCATCGTCGATGCCGCGGCGGTCATGGCCGCTCTGGTCGCAACGCCACTAGCGCAGTCCCCGTCTGCCAAGTGGAAGAACGGCTGGCACATACGGGCAGGTGCGGTCGAGATTGGCTCTCTCGCCGAGTTGCCCGATTTCGACGAAGCCCATGCCATGCTGGTGGCGTGGGCCAGCCGCCAGCTTGCAGCCCATCCCGTGGCCCAGGCCGTGGCGCCGACCGAGTCGGCCGAACTGCTCTTCGACGAGGCGGCGGTGCGCGCCGTGCGTCTGGGCGCCAAGCTGTGGGGGCAGCCGTCCCGGCGCGCGCAGGGAATTCACCAACTGAGCGTCGGGCTCGTGTCCCTGGCTCTCCAGGTGCTCGACGCCATGCAGGCCGCCGATCGCTTGCTGGCAGCGGCGTGGGCAGCCACCGCCCTCGACGAGGCCCTCGGACACGCGCAGAGCACGCAGCGATGTCTGCTGGCCTTCGCGCTTGGTTACCGGGGCGCAGCCCAGCGCATCGCCGCGCAAATGCCCGAGACGAGCCCCGTGCGCGCGTACCTGTTTGCCGATGACACGCGACTGGCGGCGCTGGCGGCGGAGCCAGCGAGCGACACCACCACCCGCTTCTTGTGGATGCGGCGTTTGCTTCTCAGTCGACGCTACGCCGAGACCCAGATCTGGGAGCAGGCTCGCCTGGCGGACTTTGCCGCCGCCGTGCCGGTGGTGCTGGCGAAAGTCGTGTGGGGCGACTTCGAGTTGCGACGATCGCTGGCGGGCAGCGCGCCGGCTTTGGTCCTGCTGTCCGCATTCCGCGACGCGGGCGGCGCGCGAGCCGAGCGTGCGGCCAGGGCGCGCGTGCTGCCTGGTGAGTCCGAGCGGACGATGTTTGGCCAACTTGGCGTCGAGCCTGGCAATGCCTTGTCGGCTTTCGATGAAGCGGTCTCGGCCATGGCCGGCGCCAAGGCAGATCTGGCCGCCGACGCGCTCGGGGCCTACTACCGCGGAGCAATGTTCACAGCTCTGCGGGCCAAGGGACACGACTATCTGCACACCCTGGCCTCCAATCCGGCTGCGGCGTCATTCGCCCGCTCATTGGCAGCAGATGCGGGGCTGACAGCGAACACGTTCAAGCGCTGGTTCGACTACCTGGTGGCGTCCAATTCCGGGCAGGAGGTCACGGGAAAGCTGCTCGAGAACGTGCAGGCGTTGCCCGGCATAGGCGGGCTCGCCCTCACCGACATCTTCTACGAGATCCAGCACCGGATCGACTGGGCAAACCCGACGACCTATGCAGCGGCCCGGGGCGTGGTGTCTCGCCTGGATACGCGGCCGGCTGACCGGGCCCTTGCCGGCGACATCGCGCAGAAGTTACCTGACTTGCATATGCTCGAACGCATGTACCGGAGCGTGGCAGAGGTTGCGCCCGGGGCGTTTCCCTACGTCCACGTATTCTTGGCCAGGTACACCGGTGATCCTGCTTCGATCGACGCTGCGCTGGCGCTCCCGCAGCTGGACGCCTGCGAGCGCATCCGGCTGCTGGAGACGCGCGTGAGACTTGGTATCGCCCCGCTGGGTGCGGCCCTGCGCGAGATGGAGGCAGCAGCCGCACGTGACTCGGGAAGCGCGGACGCACTTGCCTGCCTGGTGGGGGCTCTGCAGACCAACCAGCGCCACGCGGACATCGTGTGGCTAGCGCATGCGTGGCTGGACCATCACCCGGACCCGCGCGGGCTCGATGGCGTTGCCGTGCGTACGGATCTCGCGCAGGCATTGCGCAGGCTGGGCAAGAACCAGGATGCTCTGCGCGCAGTCGAGCCGGCCCTGCGCAGCGGCCATGGCTGCGCCATGCGCGAGGCGGCCGTGCTCTACGCGATCACGGGACAGGCAGAGAAGGCCGAGGCCATGGCCGAGGCAGCCGCCGCGCGCTATCCCGGAGCCGCATCCACCGCCCTCCTGGCCGAGATTGCGTGGCGTTTGGGCAAGCCGGCCGAGGCGGCCCGGATCCTGAAAGAGAGCACTCCACTCACCCTCGACTACGACGCCGTGGCCCGGATCTTTGCGGATGTGTTCGTGAACGAGAAGACCCGCGGCGCCGAAGCGGCGTGGCAGGAGCTTCTCAAGGCGGATCTGGGGCTCCCGGCGCAAGGCCTATTCATCGATGCTCTGGGGCGGAGCGATACCAAGCTGGCCGTTGCGTTCATGGAACGGCTGACCGCGCCCAAGGCCCGCATGCTGGCAGCTCTCCGCAACTTGGAGATCGTGCGCGCAGTGAGAGGGGACGCGGCAGCCGAAGCCTGGGGCCGAGAACGGCTTCACGGCGCCCCACCGGCGCCAGCTATCGCAGAACACCGAGAGGAGCCGCTCTGGTTGCTCGACGAGCCTGGCCCGGGCGAGGCCCTTGACCTACTCTGGCTCTTCCGCGCCGTGGCCGCGTAGTGGCATCCGCCGTCGCGCCACTTGGAGGCGCTCACGCAGCACTTCGCCGCGCCGAGAAATGCGCGCTACTACCTGTTGGGCCGCGTGGTCATGGGTCTGGAAGACGAGGCGGCCGGAACGGCCCTGCGCGGAACCACTCCCAGCCAGTCGTGCGAAGTGGCCTTCTATCTCGGCGCGCGCGCCCAGGGGTTGGGCAGGCTGGACGAGGCGCACGACTGGTACCGTGCCGCGATCGAAACGTCGTTGCCGGGCGAGAGCGAATACCGTTTCGCCCTCGCTCAGTTGGCGATCTGGTCCGGCCAGGGCAAATCCCTGGCGCGCCTGGCGCGAGAAGGATCGCCCTGAAGGGTGGACGGCGCCGGCCTGCTCGTGCCACCATCGGGGACGTGAGCCCTTGTCGCCAGTGCGCCTTCTGGGTCATGGCCGCGCTCTCCTGCAGCAGTGCCAAGGACGGGCCTGCAGCCACCCACGCCGAGGCGGGCGTCAGCGTGACCGGTCCCACCTGCCCCGGCGCAGCCGCCAGCGTGCACACTGGCGACGGCACCTACTACACCTTTGCCAACGGTTCGGGCAATTGCATGTTCCCGGCCACGCCCAACGATCTCGACATCGGGGCCATGAACCAGACCGACTACGCCGGCTCGGCGGCGTGCGGGATGTGCGTGCAGGTCACCGGGCCCGATGGCTCGCTTACCATTCGCATCGTGGACCGGTGCCCGGAGTGCAAGCCGGGCGGCATCGACCTCAGCCCCTCGGCCTTTGCCAAACTGGCCGCGCTGTCAGCGGGCCGCGTTCCCATCCAGTGGACCTACGTGGCTTGCGCGGTCAGCGGACCCATCGTGTATCACTTCAAGGTTGGCAGCAACCAGTGGTGGACCGCGGTGCAGATCCGCAACCACCGCTTCGGCATTGCGGGCTTCGAGTATCTCGACGGCACGGGCCAGTGGCAAAGCGTGCCCCGGCTGGACTACAATTACTTCGTCGCCGCCTCGGGCATGGGCCCAGGCCCCTACACCTTCCGCGTGACCGACGTGAACGGTGCCACCCTGCAGGACGCGGGCGTGGTGCTGACCCCCGACGGCGACTGCGTGGGGACCAACCAGTTCCCCGCCTGCGACGCAGGAGATGCGCTGTGAACCATTTTGTCGTCCAGCAAGAACACGCGGTGCTGGCAGGATTCTGTCCATAGTCGTCATCTGCTGGTACGCTTGCCCGATGTGTCGTGAAATTGCAAAATCCCGGCTCGCTGCGGTCGATCTGCTGATTCTCTCCCTGTGCCTTTTCGGATGTGGACGTCGGCTTGGCTCGGGCGCGCGAGCGCCGGTGGATGCGGGCGGGCCCAAGATCGCGTTCGCGAGCCTCGCGCACGATTTCGGCACGGTGACTGAGGGAGACAAGCTCAGGCACGTCTTCGTGCTAAGAAACCCCGGCAATGCGCCGCTGCTCATTAGCGGTGCCCATGCGTCGTGCGGGTGCACGGTAGCTGCGCTGAAGAGCAAGTCGATCGCACCGGGTGGAACCGGCGAGATCGACGCCACCTTCGACACCCACAACCGGGTTGGGCCCAGCCGCACCACGATCACGGTCGACTCGAACGCCGCCGGTCAGGCCAACGTCATGCTCACCCTGACCGCCAACGTGGAACGACTGCTCGCGCTTGAATCGGGCTACCTGCGCGTGGCGACCGAGTATGGCGTTCCGCACGCAGAAAAGGTGTGGCTGACCGGCAAGCTGTTGAATGCAGCAACTCCGAAAGTTCTCAAACTGGAAAGTCAAAGGCGGGCTGATAGTCCTGTGGACGTGGACAAGGACCCCATCCTCAATGCATTGAGCGTGCACCCGATTGAGGAGCAGGCGGGCGGAGCGGTCAAGAAGGGGCTGGAGTTAGCGCTCAAGGGCGACAAGGTCACATCTGGATCTGGCAAGGTGACCTTGGCCACTGGCCTGCCCAAGCCAGAGAATCTGGAGCTGAACCTGACCTGGGCCGTGACCAGCACGCTTCAGGTCGAGCCGGACAGCCTCAGGTTCGATGCCGGACAGCAGGGCCAGGAACGCGTCCTGCGGGTCGGGAGCAAGAAACCGAATTTCAGGTTGTTGCGGGTTCGTGTGCTCGATGGCCCATTTTCAGCCGCAATCGAAAGGCCGGAATCCAGTGCCGTATTCAAAGTGAAAGTGACCTGGAAGGGGTCCACTCCCGGAAAGCACGGCGAAACCGGCGTCGGCAAGCTGCAACTCATCAGCAACGACCCAGCCGAGCCAAAGAAGTTGGTGGAGCTGAAGCTTCCCAATCTGCCCCCACCGCCGGTGCCGGCGCCACGATGACCGGTTGTGGCCGGCTGGAATCCTCACCGGCGCAAAGAACACGAACGCGTCGGCCCGGTGTGCAGCGAGAAGTACAGGAGTGCGCCCACAAAGATTAGAATCAGCGCCGTTATCCAATACGCCGCGGGGCGGGCGTAGTTGAGGGTCCAGCCCATCCCGATGGGTTTGGGTACCCACAACCGGTGGTCATCGGGGTTCACATAGAAGAGTCCACGCCGGTAGTGATTGGGGTCGTGAACTTTGGGCATATGGATCTTCAATTCCCGAATCATGAAAACCAAACCGAGGCCGAGAAAGACGAAGAAAACCACCAGCCCGGTATGAAGCGCGGGCATGCCCCACCTGGCCATGGCCAGGCAGGAACCGAGAAGGAAAGACATGCCAAAGGTCAGAAAGCCACGCAGGGCCTGAATCGCCGCGAGTTGCGCCCGGGCCGATTCCTGCTTGACCGCTGCCGCCACCACGCCAAAGAGAAACAGCACCAGCCAGATGAAAACCGGGGCGGCGAAGACCACCAAGGGCAGGTAGGTTTTTGCAGTCCAGCCGTTGGGATCGCCGGCGACGTTGAAATGCGTGGGCACGGGGTCGGGCAGCCTGGGCACGAACCGGGCATAATGGACAAGCAGACCGGTCAAGCCCGCAAGCGCCCAGAGATCCCATTTCGAAAATACACCGGGGCGCCGCGCGTTCACGTCCGCTTCACCTGAGGGTAACGGGCCAATCGGGAGGGTGTCACACCCACTTGGTCCTCCTTGCGCCGCGCGTTCTATCCTTCGATGAAGCTCTTGAGATGCAAGCTACGCGACGAGTGGCGCAGCTTGAGCAGGGCTTTGGCTTCGATCTGGCGGATGCGCTCGCGCGTGACATCGAAGTCCTGACCCACCTCCTCCAGGGTGTGATCCGACCGCTCGCCGATGCCGAAGCGCATGCGCAGAACCTTCTCCTCACGCGGGGTGAGGGTGGCTAGCACCTTGCGCGTCTGCTCCGCCAAGTTCATGGAGATCACGGTATCGGCCGCCGGAATCACGCTCTTGTCCTCGATGAAGTCGCTCAGGCGCGAGTCCTCTTCCGCACCGATTGGGGTCTCCAGCGAAATGGGCTGTTTGGCGATGGCGAGCACATTGCGAACCTTGTCGATCGATACCTCCATTTTTTCGGCGATCTCATCCGCGGTCGCCTCGCGTCCCAGCTTCTGCACCAGATAGCGGCTGGTGCGAATCATCTTGTTGGTGATCTCCACCATGTGCACCGGGACGCGGATGGTGCGGGCCTGGTCCGNNATCCACCACGTCGCGTAGGTCGCGAACTTGTAGCCGCGTTTGTACTCGAACTTGTCGACCGCCTTCATCAGGCCAATGTTGCCCTCTTGGATCAGGTCCAGAAACTGCAAGTTGCGGTTTGTGTACCGCTTCGCAATTGAGACCACGAGCCGCAGGTTGGCCTCGACCAGTTCGGCCTTGGCCTGTCGGGCCTGGCGCTCGCCGTCCTGGATCTCCCGCACGGTCTCGCGCAGACCCTGCTCGGTCATGGTGGCCTCGTCCTCCACCTGCTTGACCTTCCTCTTGGCGTTGTCGATCACCCTGGCCAGCTCCTCGATCTGATCAGGGCGCAGGCCCAGCTTCTTGGCCACCGCACGCTGGCGCAGGGGCGAGGAACGAAGCTCGCGCAGGGTCCCGCGGAACCCGCGCTGGGGCATGCCAGCGCGCTGCTCGCAGTCGGCGATTTCGCGCCGGGCGGCCTCGATGCGCGACACCAAGCCCTTTAGCCGGGCGACAATGCGATCAATCTGTTGCTTCTTGAAGCGCATCTTTTGCAAGGCATCGAGCATTTCCTGCTTGATCGCGGCGACCCGGCTGCTGACCCGCTTGCGTGCGGCCTCGGTCGAGGTGCTTTTCTCCTCGACCTTCTGCAACTCCTGGCGCAGCCGGCGCACCTTCTGGATTGCCTGGCACACCCGCTCGACGTGCCAGTTCTCATCGAACTCGGCGTCCTCCTCGTCGGCGTCCTTGACCACCTCGTTGACCCGAATCTTCTGTTGGCGCAGCTTGTCGCCCAAGTCCAGGGTTTCCTCGATGGCGACACTAGAATTGAGCACCACCTGCAGCACCCGGCGCTCGCCCTCTTCCATGCGCTTGGCGATCTCCACCTCACCCTCGCGAGTCAACAGCGACACCGAGCCCATCTTGCGCAGGTACATGCGCACCGGATCGTTGGTCTTGGCGTAGTTGTCCTCCTCTTCTTCCTCGGCGGCGAGGACGGGTTCCGGTTCGGCTTCTTCCTCGGGGACGACTTCGCCGGGAGCCGACTTGTCGGGTTCCTTCACCCGGGACGCGGAGTCCACCACCTCGATGCCCTCGCCACCCAGGGTCGGCAGCCAGTCGTCGATCGGGTCGGGTGTTTCTATCTTGCCGACGGTTTCGAGCTTCTCGTCGTCATGGCTGTCATCGTTCAGTTGCTCGTCGCCGTCTTCGATCATGTGGTCAGAACCCTTTTCCGCCCGGCGCCGTCAGTACGGCAACTGGAGATTACCATTGCGGTCAACTATGTTGCCCGCCGGCAGGTAGTCGCAGACCCAGACCTGGGGAAAGCTGCCGCCGCAACCCGAGGCCACGCCGCACCCGACCTTGATGGCGATGCGCCAGACGATCTGGGTGTAGTGCCCGCATTCCGGACAAGTACTGCAACTGAAGGTCGCTGAGGTATAGGGCGCTCCCCCGCAGGTGTTGGCCGGGTAGACGTAGTTGGCTTGTTCCGAAGCCCAGGCTTGGACTACCTCTGCCGGCGGCGACAAACTGCGCTGGCTGGTGAAGTACATGTTCTCGCCCGCGGTCTGGCCCTCGACCGTGCGATTGGGGTTGTGCCCCGTGGGACAAGTGCTGGAGTAGGTCTGGGCAAAGTTCGCCAGAGTGGAGTCCCAGGTCATGGGCGGGAGCGCCGGATTTGCGGCCGGCGCGGCCGCGCGAACGGCGTTGTGCGCAGCCACCATGCCACACATCGACGGAATACTTTCGGGGCAGTCGCCGCTGGCGCCGCCAGAGCCTGATCCACCCGCTGCCCCACCGGCGGCTGGGTCGCCAGCCACCCCGGTATTGCCGCCTGACGAAATTCCCCCGGAAGCCAAGCTGCCACCGGCGTTCGCCGCGAGCGCGCCTCCAGACCCATTCTTGCCGCCGTCGCTCGCGCTGCAGCCTAATTCCGCAGCCATCGCTATCGCGACGAAGGTCTCAAGTGTCTTCGAGCTGGTCACTTTTGCGACTCGTAGCGACAGTCATCAGGCCGGCAAGGCAGGGGCAGAGTCTATCCGGCAAGAATCGCCCTCGCCATCCCGATCGTCCGCGATCTACTGGTGCGTTGCCTGGGAGTCTTCGCGGGTTTCGGGCATGCTAGTTCCCCAGCGGATCTTCGCCCGGACGGGTGAAGCCCAGCAGGCGGGCGTGCAGGACCACGGTGAATTTCCGCGTCTCGGGATTGCTGACCTGATATTCGAGGGCGATGGGTCCAACCCCAGCGGCGTAGGTGGTCCGCAGCACGCGATCGGGATTGGTGCGCGTTTCCTCTACGACGGCGCAATTGGGAAATGTCCCGGCAGGCACAGTGACGTCCTCTCCCACTGCAATCACAGTGGCCTGGCCGCCAGCCAGCGGCCAGGTCGCGCCGGCGCGTATCGGCGTCTTGAGGATGAAGTCTCCTTGGTTCAGGCTTTCACGTCGGGCGATTCCCTCGGCCAGGATGGCGTAGCCATTGCGCTCTTCGCCGGCTTGGATGATCACGGTGTCGCCGACCTGTTGGAGAACCGCATAGGTGGCCAGAATCTTCTCGCTACCCTTCTCGATCTCGTAGGCCCACTTCCATCCTGTCGCCAGCGGGAAGTAGGCTGCGGCCTGCTCAGGCGGCGGCGTGCGCGCGGGTGCCTTCTGGGTGGTTGCGCAGGCAAGGCCAGACAAACCGCCTGTCAGCAATAGGGCGATGTTCAGCAACGATTTTGGCATCCCTTCACTAGACGCCAGACTGAGACTTTTGGATAGCCACCAGCGCGTGACTGGTCGCGTCCGCAAATCCACATCACCTATTTGACTTGCAGCCGTCAGTCTCAGAAAACTGAGGGGCTTCTCCCAAAAGATCGCCACTTTTCTTGTGCAGGGCGCTGGCGCGAAGATTGCTACTAGTTCTGTCAGATGCGTATGCTCGGCACGACGCTTGGTGTCTTTTTCTTCAGCGGGATTCTCCTGCTGGTGCCGTCGCCTGTCTTCGCCCAAGCGACCGGATCTGCGTCAATCCAGCGTCTCGCATCCGAATGTCAGCGGCTGCGCTCCGATCTGGACCGGGTCAACGCTGAAGTCGCCGCGCTCAAGCAAGGCGGGCGCGGCGTGCGCAGCGACTATCTTCTGCGTGACAAGATGGCAGAGGCCGAGGCATTGGCGCGCAAGGTGACGGCTGCCGAAGCTCGCCTGCGCGCCGCTCGTGGCCCCTTGCCGGCCGAAACCCTGGTGGACAGGGTGCAGACCCCGCCCGCTACAGCCCAGGATGGTGCCGTCGAGTTGGAGGCCAAGGCGGACCTCTTGTCGGATCAGGCGCGTCGCTTTCGCACCGAGGCCGAATCCCTGGCGCGTACCGCAGAACAGATCCGGACTCGCCAGGCATTGCGTCGGCGTGCCGGTGCGTGGGACCGCGACCCACTCGCCGGTTTTGAGGCATCCAAACGTATCGCGATCATTAGCTCGCGCACGGATTCCAGCGGAAGTTCCGCAGCACCACACGGATCCACGAGCAGCGACCCGGGATCCAAGTCGGGAGGCACATCAGACTCGGCCGGGGCAAGTCCGGCCGTCCCCGCAGCAGCAGGGCCCGCATCGCCTACCGCTACGGTTGGTGGCCCCAGCGCGGTGTCGTCCCCTTCGCCATCCGGAGCCTCACCCACGACCAGCCACCCGTTGACCGCACCTGCGCCGGCCTCGACTGATGCATCGTCGAAGACATCCTTGCAGCAGCGGACTCTTCTTGATCCCGCCACGCTCGCCGGCATTCGCAGCAGCCTCAGCCAGGCTGGATCGCTCTCCGACCCCGATGCGGTGGAGGCCGCGGTGATTGCTCTGCGCAAACACGCGCAAGCCCTGGAGGAACACGCACGTCGCCTGCGTGCCCGGGCCAGCCAGCAGTGATCGCGGTCCAACCAAGTTGACGGGCTTTGCGTGGCGCGGGTTCGGGCTAGTATAGGCCCGGATGCGGCTGACCCTCACCCTCGTCGTGCTGACCTTGCTTTGCGCGTGCCCCTGGGCGCGTGCCGACTCGGATCGCCACGAACTTCGCGTGGAATTGGGCACCGAGTACGACAGCAATCCAGATCGGGCCGAGCAGGTGGCGAACTATCCGCCGCCGCTGCCGCAGGCGGGTCCTTCGCCCCTAGTGCGCCTGGTGGCCTCGGGAAACTGGGCCTCGGCGCTAGGACAAAAGGGCGCGCTTGCCCTGTCAGGGGCCGTGGCAGGCAAGCGCTTCTTCGAGCAAGACGCGCGCGGCGACGATGTCCTGATCGTGCAAGCGGGTGCCAACGGCACCCTGCGTGTGGCAGGCAGGACGGTTCTCGGCATGGCGGGCAGCTACTACGATGCCTTTCAGCGCGGGCCGGTTGACCGGCGCGACTTTCGTTCCCTCGCGCCGGCTCTGCGCATCGAGCAAGGATTCGCCCGGGCCGCGCAGCTCGCGCTCGGCGGAGGTTATCGCTGGTTCACCTTCAAGTCAGACGACAGCTTCAGCTTTGCCGGACCCACGGCTTTTCTGACCGCGCGCCAGATGTTTCCCGGCAACCTTGAGCGAGGCGAGGCGGACTGGGAATGGACGGCAGGCGCCAGTTTGGAATGGCGTGGCTTTGACGGACTGGCGTGTACCAGCGTGACCTGCGCCGCCGACTCGGCGTCTCCGCCTCATCGGCTGGACCGATTCTGGGTCAGTCACATCGAGCTGACACGCACCACGACCTTCCTGCTGGGAGCCGGGGCTGCGCTTCACATCAACCAGTCGAACAGCTACGGCGAGGGGCTAGTGCGGGGCGTGTTTCACTTGCGCGCCGTGGTGCCCTTGCCTTGGGCGATATCGCTGTCCTCGCGCGCCGACTTGATGGCAACCCACTACTGGAATTCGCAGGTCTTGGCGCAGGACCCGAACGCCGGCACACCTCTGGTCAGCATCGAAGACGAAAACCGCAGCACCCTACGCATCGAGGTGGCGCGGCCCCTCGCGCAAGGTTTCGAGATCGGGGCTCGCTATATCCTCTACACCAGCTTCCCGAGCGGCGGTTCGGTCGACTACCGCCGGCAGACTGCATTGCTGTACCTGGCTGTCTTCGACGAGCGCTAGATAGGCTCCGCCCGAAGCCACGGAGGTGACGACGGCCGACGATCCGTGCCCTCCGGCTCCCGGCTTCCGGCTCCGCCGTGATCCAACCGCTAACTCGACCAGCCACGAGTTATCAACAGGCGGCACCAGCGCCACCTTTTTTCTTGTCCATCACTACGATCGCCATTGACTTCACGGGGGGCGAGGCCCAAGAATGACCTCCCGAGTTGAGGAACGATTCGTCACGTGAAACTCGGGGCCCGCACCGGCAGTCCACCGGCGGCGGGTTTCCGGAAGGAGGTCTATCTTGATGGCCACCGGAAGCAAAACCCCTTCCAAGCGGACGAAGTTCATCTTTGTCTCAGGCGGTGTGGTTTCCTCGCTGGGCAAAGGGCTGGCATCAGCGTCGATCGGGTCGCTGCTTGAGGCACGCGGTCTCAAGATCACGATCCAGAAACTGGACCCGTACCTGAACGTCGATCCGGGAACCATGAACCCGCTGCAGCACGGGGAAGTGTTTGTCACCGACGACGGGGCCGAGACCGATCTCGACCTGGGGCACTACGAACGCTTTCTCTCGCGACGAATGTCGCGCCTCAACAACGCGACCTCGGGACAGATCTATCAGACGGTCATCCAGAAGGAACGGCGCGGGGAATACCTGGGCGGCACGGTGCAGGTGATCCCACATGTGACCGACGCCATCAAGGCGCGCGTCCTGGAATGCGCCGAGGGCATGGACGTGCTCATCGTCGAGATTGGCGGGACGGTGGGCGACATCGAGTCCCTGCCCTTTCTCGAAGCCGTGCGCCAACTGCGCTTCGAGCAGGGCCATCAGAACGCCATCTCCGTGCACGTGACGTTGGTGCCCTACATAGCCGCGGCGGGCGAGCTGAAGACCAAACCGACGCAGCACTCGGTGATGAAGCTGCGTGAGATCGGCATCCAACCCGACATCCTTCTGTGCCGGTCGACCAAGCCCATCGGCACGAACTTGAAGCAGAAGATCGCGCTCTTCACCAACGTGGCGCCGGACGCGGTGTTTTCCGCCGAGGATGTGTCGTGCATCTATGAAGTGCCGATCCGATTCCTCAAGCAAGGCGTGGACGAGAAGATCGCAGAGTTGCTCAACATCTGGTCGCGTGCCCCTGAGGTGACCGGCTGGGAGCGGGTGGTCGAGGCCATGCGCAGCCCGACCGCGGAGGTCGAGATCGCACTGGTGGGCAAGTACGTTGACCTGGGCGAGTCGTACAAGAGCCTCAACGAGGCCATCATGCACGGCGGGATCGCGAACGCCTGCCGGGTGAACTTGCGCCACGTCGACGCCGAAGAAATCGAGCGCAAGGGAACTTCATGCCTCGACACCGCCGATGGCATCCTGGTGGCCCCGGGCTTCGGCACGCGCGGCACCGAGGGCAAAATCATCGCCGCCCGCTACGCGCGCGAACGTGCGGTGCCCTATTTCGGCATTTGCCTTGGTCTGCAGATCGCGGTCATCGAATTCGCGCGCAATGTGGCTGGTCTGCGTGGGGCAAACTCGACGGAGTTCGAGCCCGCCCCTGCGCATCCAGTCATCGACCTTCTGCCCGAGCAGCGCGGGGTGGTGGACAAGGGCGCGACCATGCGACTGGGCGCGTGGCCCTGCCTTCTCCGACCGGCCACGCGCGCCGAGGCGGCGTACGGAGTCAACCAAATCTCAGAGCGACACCGCCACCGCTACGAAGTCAACAATGACTATCGCGAGAGGCTGGTGGCCGCGGGGTTGGTCATCTCCGGGGCTTCGCCCGACGAGCAGCTGGTCGAGATGATCGAGTTGCGCAACCATCCGTACTTTGTGGGTTGTCAGTTTCACCCCGAGTTCAAGTCGCGGCCGCAGCAGCCACACCCGCTGTTCCGGTCGTTCATCGGCGCTGCCCTGCAAGCCCGCGCGGACAAACGGCGGCATGCACAGACGGCGGCGGATGCCGGTCCGCAGGTACTCGCCTAGCAGATTTTCTCACTGCGGGATCCGAACTCGCGACGCTGAAACCAGATTGACGCACGCAATGGCGACGCCGAGCAGGAATACGTATTCGTAGCCCCAGTGCACCCAGATGATGCCGCCGAGGGCGGCAACCATGATGGAGAAGAGGTGATCTATGCTCACCCCCATCATCAAGGTCTGCGATACGTCGCCGGGCTGCACAGCGATCTTCTTCAGATACGTGGCACGGGCCATCCCGACGGACATAAGCATCTGGTCGAGGATGAAGCAGGCCCCGGCCACCAGCAAGGCGGTGTGCTCGCCAAACAGCCGGCGGGAAAAGCCGTAGCCGAAACAAACGAAAATCAGCACCACGGCCTCGCCCATGAGGATGAAGCGCTCGCCCAGACGATCAATGGCGCGGCCGAGCAGCGGATTGAACACAATTCCGATGAGACCGCCGGCAAGTAGCAACGAGGCCACCATCTCGGTGGGCTGCTTGAAGATGGTGACCAGCACCCAGGGCGAGAAGGTCAGGAAGATCTGCTTGCGCGTGCCGTACAGGATGCTCAACCAGTAGTACAGCTTGTACTCGCGCCGCACGACGAAGCGCGTGCGGGCGGCCGGCGGCGGGTCGGCCTTCATGGTTCGGATGAGGAGGGCCGCAAGCAGCAGAGCGCCGGCGGCGATGACAAAAGCGGTGCGAAAGCTGAAGCCTAGGCTGCGAAAGCCGACCAGGATCAACAGGCTGCCGGCGATGCCCGCCAAATTGCTGGCCCCGGTGACCTGGCCCAGCCGTCGGCCCGCCTTGCCCTCGGCGGCGAACTCCATGGTGATGCTTTGGATTAGCGGCATGAACAGGTGTTGGCCCACACTGAAGAGGAACAACCAGGCCAGCATCACGCCAAAGCGCGCAGAGAAGAGCGCAATGCCCGCGATACCCAGCCCGCCCAGCAGATTGGCCAGGGCGGCCAGACGGCGCGAGCTCATGAGGTAGAGCAGCGCGGAGACGAACACCACCAAGAAGCCGGGCGTTTCGCGTGGCAGCTCCAGCAAACCACGCTGGAAATTGCCGATGGAATAGGTGTCGTTGAGGAAGTTGTTGAAGACCGAAGTGACTGCGCTCTGTGCGAAGGCGTACAGAGTCGCTGCGATCACAAACAGAAGAAAGTCGCGCGGAAGCCGCTGCAGACGCACCCCGAAGCTGGGCGGGGGACGGTTTGCTGCGGAGGGCATGGATTCCGGCAAAGCGCTGCACTATAGCCTGTCGCAAGCCCAAAGAGATGGAACTATCGCGTGCTGTGCACCGGCAACTCCCAGGACTTGGCCACGGCACGAAAGGCGACGCGCGGCAGTTGCACCAGTAGGGGATGAGCCGCGGGATCCAGCCAGCGCACCAGGTGCTCGACTGGCGCGTGTGACAGCATCGTGCAGCCGGGCGATGGCACGCCGGGCACAACCCAGGGATGGATGAAGATGCAACTCCCTGCGCCGGGCTGGACCGGATCGCGGTTGTGATCAACCATGATAGCCAAGGCATACATGCCGTCAGCGCGAAACATGGTCTCGTCGGAGGACCATGCGGTCTTCCCGTTGCCAGGGGCCTCGCGTAATTGATTGTAGAAAGGGGAGGCAGGATCGTCGACGCAGCGGAGCGCGGGCGAGGCGCGGCGGTACTCTATTCGTGCCCCTTGCGGCGGCACCTCGGCGTAGCCCGTGGCCTGCCGCAGGCGGAACACGCCTGCCGGCGCCCGGTTGTCACCTTCGCGTTTTTGCGGCCCGCCCAGTGTCTTGGCCAGCTCAGCCGGATGAACCCCGCGGCCCCAGCCTAGGCCTGCACGGCCCACTACGGCGTCCACTTCACTGCCTTGCCTGACCCATTGCCCGTCGCTTTGCCGTTGCCACCAGGCAAATCGAGCGCGACTGGCGCCCCAGTCCGAGGTGACCACAGTGACAAGCTGGCGGGTTTCGGCCGGAATGTGGAACGATGGGGCGGGCGCTGGACCAGTCGCGGCTGGTGCTCGAAAGGCCACCGGCATAGGCACGAAGCCAAGCAAATCCATCTCGCTCGTGTGGTAGCCCTCGGTCCAGGCGTTGATAATGAGCGGCCTTCCACTCTTTCCCAGTTGGTCGGACACGATGCCGATATGCTCGATGCCCTTCCGGTTGGGAAACGTATCCAGCATCGCCACGTCACCCGGCAACAGATCCTCGAGCCGGTGCACCTTTCGCCAGTGCCGGCCAAGGTAGACCAATAGATTGCGCACGCGACGGTGATCAATGTTCGGATTGCGCTTCGCGATGGCGGAATAGGCGGCTGGGGCGCGGCCCGCGTCCTCGAACACCTCTTTCTGCAAATCGATGCCCGCATTGCGAAGGGCACGCACTACGACGTCAGTGCAAACGCCCTCAGTGGTCGGCACATCGCCACCTGGATAGGCGAGCTTGGGACTGGTTTCCACGTAGGCCGAGGCGAGCTGGACCGTCTTCTTTGCGCCCAGCAAGATGTCCACCTGGTCAGGAATGCCGTCGCCGTCACTGTCGCGCAAATCTACCTCGGCCAGGGGCAAGCGGCCCGCAGCCAGGCTCGCCAACTCGCCCCGGTCGGCCGGGCGCAGGCCCAGGCAATCAAAAGTGGGCTCATCGCACTTCGGATCGGTGGGATAGGCCTTGATTGGCTCGCGGCCAGCCAGCACGATGAGCAATCTGCGCGGGCGATCCACCACAAAGCGCAAGTCCGCGGCAGGCACCCACGCCGGCAGCGCAATCGCCACGCGCGCATCAAATTCAGAAAAGACCCCGCGATCGGACAAGCCGGCGGGACCAGCGGCGAGCAATCCCGTGACAAAGAGAATGAGGCGCAACATCGGAGGCGACTCTATCCTTGCATCGGCGTCGCGGGTAGTATGGGAACCGCGCTCCGTAGATCCGGCAATGGTACACACGACCAGACATTTCTGTCCCCGACTGCGGTCGACCGAGGGAATCCGCTGTCTCTGCGCCCTGTGCTCGGCCGTCTTCTTGGTCGGGTGCTACGACCTGAAATTGAGCGACTACACTGGCGGTGACGGAGGCGGGGATGCGGCGCGTACCGGCGGCGCGACCGGCACCGGAGGTGCGACGGCGATGGGCACAGGTGGCGCGGGTGGCGGTGGCAGCAGCGGGTTGGGCGGCAGTGGCGGCGTTGGCGATGCCGGAGTCCGAGATGCCCCTGACGGTCAGCCGGATGCTCCTATCGGTAGCTCGGGTGGCGGAGCAGGTGGGACCGGTGGTGTTGCAAGCAGTTCAACCGGGGGTACGACCAGCTCCTACGGAGGTGCGACTAGCGCCGGCGGAACCACGGACGTGGGCGGGGCGATGAGCACCGGGGCCACCACCGCAACCGCCACTTCGACGAGCACCGCGACGACGACCAGCACAGTTGTCGGGACCTCTCCTGGATCGAGCACCGCGTCCACGACCTCCATCTTCACCGGGACCCGGACTTTCCCCTTGAGTGCAACCGCAACCACGACCTCCACCCGGACTAGTCCCGTGAGGACCGGGATGATGACCGGGAGTGCCACGACAACCACGACCTTCACCCAGATGGGCACTGGTACGGCAACTGCTGGCGGCTGCGGCATCACCTGCACCGGTGGCCAGATCTGCCAAAGCGGTACATGCGCCTGCCCGGCGAACCTACCTTCTTGGTGCAACGGCACCACGTGCGTCGACGAGCAAACTGACACCGCCAACTGCGGCGGCTGCGGCGCCGCGTGCGCTTGGGGGCAGCACTGTGCCGGGGGCTTGTGCGTGTGCGACGGAACCTCGTGTCCCAACGGCTGCTGCTACGACAACGTGTGCAATCCATACTCCAGCCAGACGAACTCGACCTGCGGGACCGCAGGGGTCTTGTGCAGCGCCTGCCCGGTCGGCGGGACCTGCCAGAGCGGCCAGTGCTCCTGCGCGTTGGGGCAGTCTGTGTGCAGCGGCACATGTGTCAACGAACAAACCGACACCGCCAACTGCGGCGGCTGCAGCGCGAAATGCACTTCGGGACAGCACTGTTCCGGGGGTGCGTGCATCTGCGACGGAACATCGTGCGGCGGCTGCTGCAACGGCAACGCTTGCATTCTCTCCTCCAGCCAGACGAACTCACAGTGCGGAACCGGCACCGCAGGGGCCGCCTGCGGCACTTGCGCTACGGGAGAGCGCTGTGTGGGTGGTGCGTGCGTGTGCGACGGAACCTCGTGCCCAGAAGGCTGCTGCAGCGGCCAGGTGTGCGAGGCCTACGCCAGCCAGACGGACGCGATGTGCGGCACCGCAGGGACGACGTGCTTGGCCTGCACCAGCGGCAGGACATGCCAGAACGGCCAATGCGCCTGCCCGCTAGGGCAGTCTGTGTGCAGCGGCGCGTGCGTCAACATGCAAACCGACAACGCCAACTGCGGCGCCTGCGGCACCACGTGCTCGGCCATCTCGCCCTCCACGGCCGCGTGCACTGCGGGCCGCTGCCTCGTCACTCTCGCCTCAGATTGGAACGCGCCCTACCACATCGCCGTGAATGCCACGAACGTCTATTGGACAAACTACTACGGAGGGGTGGTGAAGGTGCCCATTGCTGGTGGCATCCCCACCACCCTCGCATCAGGACAGGACTACTCCCCCTACCTTATCGCCGTCGACATCACGAGCGTCTATTGGACAAACTTGTACAACGGCACGGTGACGAAGCTGCCCACCGGTGGCGGCACCCCCACCACCCTTGCATCAGGACAGAGCATGCCTGCCGGCATCGCCGTGGACGCCACCAGCGTCTACTGGACCAACTCGAATGATGGCACTGTGATGAAGGTGGCCACCAGCGGCGGCACCCCCACTACCCTCGCCTCAGCGCAGTCCACGCCCAGCGGCATCGCCGTGGACGCCACCAGCGTCTACTGGACCAACTACAACGGCGGTACGGTGATGAAGGTCCCCACAGGGGCTGGCACCCTAACCACCCTTGCCTCAGGGCAGAACGCACCCCAAGGCATCGCCGTGGCCGCCACCAGCGTCTATTGGACCAACAGCAGCACCGGTACGGTTATGTCGGTGCCGATCGGCGGCGGCACCCCCTCCACTTTTGCATCGGGACAGGACTCTCCCTACGGTATTGCCGTGGACGCTACGAGCGTCTATTGGACCAGCAGCAGCAATAGCGCTACGGTTATGAAGGCGCCGATCGGCGGTGGCACACCCACGACCCTTTACTCAGGATACGCCGCCTACGGCATCGCCGTGGATGCTACGAGCGTCTATTGGACCAACCTCAGCACGGGCGGCACGGTGATGAAGCTGACGCCGAAGTAGCACTCACCGGACCAAGACGGGTGGCCGCCGAATCTCCAGCGCCCGCCACGCTTCTGCCCTGCCTGAAACCGCCGCCTTCTCGCCACCGCGATGTCGCGTACCTGTCGTGCTACCGTACTTCACACTTGGCTAGCCTATTCGTATATCACATCAGCAGCGCCACCGTGACGACATGCGCGTCGAGATCGCGCCAAAGCAGGGTGAGTGAACGCGGCGACACGCGCGCTGCCAAGACAGGTGCCAGTCGAATGTCCAGCGCCTGCCAGGCTTCTGCCAAGCCCGCGGGTGCGTCCACTTCGTCACCCACCACGATGTCGCGTGTGTCGTGACGAAGCCCGATGCCCATGGCCTTGAGCACCGCCTCTTTGGCGCTCCAGATGCGCGCGATTGTCCGGTCGACTACCCCGCCACTCGCCTTGGCCACGCGCTCGGCTTCGCCAGCACTGAAGAACTGGCGCACCAGGGCCGGATCCCGCGGCTCCACGGTTTCCAGATCGGCGCCGATGCGAGCCGCGGGCGAAAGCGCCACTGCAGCCAGGCCCCAATCACCTCGGTGCGAAATCGACAGTGACAGCGACAGTCTCCCCTGCCCTTCGCGATCGACATACGGAACCCCGGCCTCGTCATTGAGAACGCTGAACTGGCAACGCCAGTCTTCATGCGAGCCAGGCTTCCCAAGCAATCCTGTCACTAGGCCATTATCTTCGGCAGCCAATTCGCCCAACAGTCGCTTGGCCGCCCAACGGCCGAGCAACCATTTCCTTCGGCGCGGCAGGAATGTCAGCCCGGCGACGATAGCTTCCTCGCGCGGGCTACACAGACCGGCCGGTGCCTTGGCCAGCGCCAGCGCGGGGTGCTCGCCGGCGTGGGCCAGTACGTAGCGAAACATGAACGCCGGTCAGCCGACAACGCCGCGGAAGCGGCCCAGGGCCTCGTCAGGCAGTCCGCCCGGAATGCGCGAGGTGCGGTAGCCCTCTACCGTCAGGTACACCTTGCCCTCGTTGTCGCGCACACGCGCGTTGAACGACAGCGCATCCTTGGATGGGTGCGGCTGCAATTCAGCCACCACTGGCTTGCCATTGGGGGTTGGATCAAATACGGTCACCCGGTCGACCACAGAGGGCAGCCCCATCTGACCGGTATGGCCGATCTCCCACACGCCCGCGGTCTGAAAGCACAGCTCGACCAGACGCGGCCCCACCATGCTGGTGCTGTTGGGGTTGGTGGTGTCATCCGGTAGTGGCGTCCGCATGGTCCCCACCACCTGCCCGGTCGATAGCCGGTTGACCATTTCCAACACGCGGTAGGCCGGGCCGTGAAAGTAGACCCGATAGATGTCGTCGTGGCCGATGCCGCCCACCGGGCCGGCGCCATCCACTGCGGTGCGCGCGCCCTGCCCTTCCCCTTGCTCCAGCACCACCACCCCGGCAAAGTGCAGTTTCTCCTCAGGCTCGCGGCCCACCACCACTTGGACGGATGACAGGGTGGTGTGAACCCGCACTCGCCCGTCCGCACCCAACAGTGGGCGCGCGCGCACGATCACCGAACGCGGCTCGTGGCGGTAGTACTTCATGGGCGCCAAGAAGTGCACATTCTCCAGTGCCGTCACCCGACGCTGCGGGGCCAGCAACCATGCCGCCTCGGCAAAGGTTTCCAGGCCCATCACGCCCGGCAACACCGGAATGCCGTCGATGGCGTGATCGTGAAGGAACGGCTCCACCTTGGGGTCGAGGCGGATCTCGGCGGTCATGCCCTGGTGCAAGTCGAAGCTGACCTTGGCAAAGGGCAGAGGCAACGCCCTTGCGCGGGCTCGCGCCAGCAGGCTGCCGTCGGGATCGATGCCCCCGTCCTTGTCAAAGGGCTCGATCAAGATGCCCAGCTTGTGCCCCACCACGGCCTCGCCGGAAAAGCCCGCTTGCAGCGCGTGACGGATGACGGGCAAGCCCTCGGCCGGCGACAGCATGTCGATACCCGCGCGCTTCATGATCTCGGGGATGCTTCCGCGCGTGGCCATGCCGATCCCGCCCCAGGCGGTCCAGTCGAGCGCGATGCCGAGAGAACCCGGACGCGAAGCCGCCCACCACGATAGCGTTTTGCACATGAAGTCGTTGCCCGAGCTGTAGTCAGCCTGCCCTGCATTTCCGAATCGGCCGGCGACTGACGAGAACCCGACGATCGCTTTGACGTCCATCTCCCTTGTCGCGGCCATCAGATTGAAGAGCCCGTCGGCCTTCACCCGGAAGACCAGGTCGAATTCCTCCACCGGCTTGCGGTCGAGCGAGCGGCTGCGCTCAAGTCCTGCTGCGTGCAGGATGACGTCAATGTGTCCGCTCTCGGCGCGAATGTTGTCCACCACCGCCTTGACCGCCGCGCCGTCCAGCACGTCGACCTGGCGGTAGAAGGCGCGACCGCCCGCCTGCTGCACCCCGCGCAGAGCCTCCAGGATTCCAGCCTGCCGTTCCAGATCGAAGAGCTTCTCCTCGACTTGCGCGGGCGTGGCACGGCCCTTCTCCGCCTTGATGCGCTCGAAGACCTCGCGTTTGGCCGCCTCGCGATCCTTGACCACAGTCTCGAGCAAAGCGTGTTCGCTCTCGGGCGGCATGGCGCGCGCGTCGAGCAGGTAGAACGTGCCATGCGAGGCGGCCGCCAGATCACGCACGATGGCCACGGTGATTGCCCCGGCTCCGCCGGTCACAGCGAATACCGTGTTTCCGTCCAACTTGAGCCCTGGCTTGGCGTCATCCGGCACGGCTTGCATGACCTCCAGGCCAACCGTCACACGCAGGCCGAGCGCGTAGCCGATCTCCACCGCGCCCGGATCGCGCTCGGTCTCGTCAAGCAACGCGCGTGCAATCATTTCAGGCGAGGCGCCATCTTCAAAGTCGACAACCTTGGCCAGCAAATCGGGCCGCTCGCGCCGCAGGGTCTTGGTGAATCCGGAAACCGCGCCGCCCACAGGATTGCTGGCGCCCGCCGCACCATAGCCGTGCTGCCCGCCCATGCGCGTGGCGGCGATGACGAAGCAACCCGGGTTGAGCGTCTCGTACAGACCGCGGGCAGCCCCGTGCAGAAGCAAGACACGGTCGCGGTACAGTTTGCGGAACTGGACCAGGTCGAGGTCCGACAAGGGTGCCGCGCGGTCGAGCGCAGGCAGAAAGTAGAGGCCCGCGACGTTGCCCGCCTGAGCCCAGTTGTGTAGGGCGGACTCGATCTCGGCCCGTTCGGGTCGCGCATCGATACGCAGAACCTGCACGCCCCGGCCTTCCAACTCCTCACAGAGGAGCCTGCCTGCGCCTTCGCCGTCCGCTACCACCACCACGCGACTGCCCCTCTCCAGCCGCACGCCGGTCTTCTTGCACGAGTCGAGCGGAGGCCGCAGGGTCACCACCGGACGGCGCAGAAGCCCACTAGTAAAGGGGCTCTGCCCCATCCCTAGGTCGACCGCGGAAGCCGCCGCGCCCGGTGCCGCCGCGGCGAGTGCCGGTGCTGCCGGCGCCACCGGCGCGGTGGCCGGCAAGTACTTGTTGACGAACCCGATCACGTGGCGGAGGGTCGGGTAGTCACGCAGCTTCACGTCGTCCTGGCGCGGAATTTTGAATGTCTCCCTCACCAGCGCGAACACCTCAGCCTGCTTGACCGTGTCGATGCCCAAGTCCGCCTCGAGATCCAAGTCGAACTCCAGCATGTCTCGCGGATATCCGGTCTTGCCCGCAACCAATTCCAGGACTTTCTCTGCAATCGCATCCCCCGCTCCAACTGCACTTGTAGTGGCAGCGACGGGCGCGTGCGAAGCACTCGGTGGGCTGGCCATGCCGGAGCCCCCGACGGGGAGAACCGGAGCCGCGACGGGCGCGTGCGGAGCACTCGGGGGTTGGTGGGGTGGGCTGTCCGTCGCGAAGCCCCCGAAGGGGGGAACCGACGCCGGGGCCGGAGACGAAACCGGTAGAGCGGTGGTTGCTGGCCCTGCCAGGTCGGGCCGATTCGTCTCCACGAACCCGATGACATGACGGAGCGTCGGATAGTCACGCAGTTTCAGCGTGTCCTGGCGCGGAATATTGAATGTCTCCCTCACCAGCGCGAACACCTCAGCCTGCTTGACCGTGTCGATCCCC
>PMJO01000342.1 GCA_003158455.1 Myxococcales bacterium
CGTTCTCGTCCCGAGGCCAGTGAACGTCCTCGTCCCGAGGCCAGTGAAAGACCCCGTCCCGAGGGCAGTGAAGGTGACCGTCCTGGGGCCAGTGAACCCCCCTGTCCCTAGGCCGGTGGCAGTCCTCGTCCCGAAGCCAGTGAGCGTGACCGTCCCGGGGCTAGTAGACGTCCCAGTGCCCGTCAACGTCACGATGACAGTCTTCGTCACGATGCCGGTCTCCGTCTCGCTCCCCGTGGCGGTCCCGCTTCCAGTCACGGTCCCGATGGCAGTCACCGTTCCGATGGCAGTCGTCGTCCCGATACCAGTCTCGGTTCCGCTTCCAGTCACCGTCCCGACACCAGTCTCGGTTCCGCCTCCAGTCTCGGTTCCGCTTCCAGTCACCGTCCCGCTGCCACTTCCAGTATCAGTCCCGACCCCAGTGAACGTATCGGTCGGTAGGGGAGTGGTCCCGGTGGTCCCGCCAGACCCTGTCGCACCACCTGTGCTCCCGGGCTGCCCACCTTGGTTCCCGGTTTGACCACCCTGGCTCCCGGTTTGACCGCCCTGAGCTGCGCTGGTCCCGCCAGACCTCGTGACACCACCTGTGCTGCCAGACTGACCACCCTGGCTCCCGGTTTGACCGCCCTGAGCTACGCTGGTCCCGCCAGACCCTGTGACACCACCTGTGTTGCCATGCTGACCACCCTGGCTCCCGGTTTGACCACCCTGAGCCCCACTGGTATTGCCACCAGTGGGAGAGCCATTGCTACCATCGGCGTTGGGAGCCTGATCGTTCCCGCAACCTTCGATTGCAAAACCAAATACCAGCGTACCAATAGCGCAAATCGACAAAAAGTACTGGGACTTCATCTCGGGCCTCCCGCGTTGATTAGTTTTAAGCTATGCGGCACCCCGAAAAAATAGGAGACGTCCGCACGGCCCAATGTTTTGTATTGTTAGAGCAGCCTAGGATGGCAATTCATTAAGAAATGAGTGTGCTTCTCGGTGGACGAGCAAGGAAGCCACGACGGGACGTTTTCCCTCGTCCACGGGCCGTCGCGAACTTTTCGGCTGCGTTCTAGCGCCCGAAGGCGCGGGTTCGAGGATCCGTTGTGATGCGGTCAAGCATCTCGCGGGCTTGCGCGTCTTGGGGGTGGATTTCCAGCACACGGCGGAACTGCGACGCTGCTTCATCGTAATGTTTCATCTCGCTTAGCATGATTCCTAGGTTGATGCGGATTTGGGGATTGCGTGGCTCCAGGTCGGTAGCCGTGACCAAGGCCGCGAGGGCTTCGTCGGGTTTGCCATCTCCGGCCAGTGCAAGGCCCAGGTTGGCCCAGGCGCTGGCGAAGCGAGGATGGATTGCGAGCGCCTTGCGGTATTGCTCGATCGCTTGTGCCAACCGACCGTGTTGGGCAAGCGTGTTCGCCAGATTGTAGCAGCCCGTCGCGTACCCCGGGTCCAGGGCAACGGCCTCTTCGAAGTGGGCGATGGCGTCGTCGACGAGACCGAGCTCCAGAAGCGCATTTGCGAGGTTGTTGTGCGCTTCGGCGGATTTCGGGTTCGCGCGGAGAATCGCCTGGTATTCCGCGATGGCTTCATCACGATGCCCGGCTCGCGTGAGCGCGATGGCAAGCGTGAGCCGGGCCTCCTGGTAGTGCGGGTCAAGCTCGAGCGAGTGGCGGAGCTCGGCGACCGCTTCCGGGTATTCCCTCTTGTCGAGCAGCACCTTCCCGAGCCCGTGATGGAGGACGGCTGCGTTCGGCGCAACCGACAGCATGTGACGATAGTGGTTCTCGCTCGTCTGCCATGGGTCGAGCTGACGGCGTGTCGCCCGTAGCTCCAGGCCTGCCATCACCACCACAGCCGCGCAGATCGCGGCCGGACCAGTTGCATGATCGCGCAGCTTCGTGGCGGCCGGCCAGAAGTGTCGCAGTGCCGCGGCCAACGGCAGCAGCAGCCCGACCGTCGGCAGGTATGCGTACTTATCGGCGGCGATGACGTAGGTAAACTTGATCACGCCCATCGTCGGCGAAATCATCAGCATGAAGAACACCCAGCCGGCCAGCAGTGCCCGTGTCCAGCGGAGCGAGATCAACAGAATCGGCACGAGCAAGCATGTGCCGATGACACCAGCGAGGACCATTGCCTGCGAAAGATCAAATGGCTGCGGAAACGGGTAGTGCGACGACAGCTTTGCCGGCCAGACGAGGTTGTAGAGATAGAAAACGGTGTTGTGCAGAATGGTCAGCAGCACGGTCGACGGGTGGCGCTCGGTCGGTAGCGCAATGCCGCCACGCGATTCCTGCGACAATACGGTGACGACGGCGAACAGCGCACCGATCGCCAGGAACGGCAGCTTCTCGACGATCGCGCGCTTGTCCAGACGTCGTAGTGGCCAGAAATCGAGCACGAGTAGACAAGCCGGCAGCGGCACGGCGGTGGGCTTGGCCAGCATAGCCAGCGCGTAAGCGACCAGCGCCGCGGCGTATCGCCAGCGACCACCTCGCTGCGCGAACCGTACGTGGAGCACTAGGACGATCAACGCGAAGAAGCTGGCGAGCAGTGTCTTGCGCTCAGCGATCCAGGAGATCGGCTCGACCGTGATCGGGTGGAGCCCGAACAGCAGCCCGACCAGGCATGCGATTGGCGCGTGGCCGAACAACCCGTAGAGCAGCACGACCACCAGGGTGGTGTTGAGCACGTGCAGGACCAAGCTAGTGCGGTGAAACGAGCGAAGATGATCGAGCCGACCGCCGAGAGCGTAGTCGACCATCAGCGAGATCATCGTCAGCGGCTGGTAGTAGCCGCGGACGGTTGAGGGATCGCGCACCTCAACGAAGAAGCGGCGGGCGGACGCCCAGCCCGGATTCTGTACGAGCACGTTTTCGGTCAGGTACTGGGAGTCATCGGCCGAGAGCGCCTCGGCTGAGAGCGCAGGCCAGTGCGCCGTTACGACAAGCGCGCAGACCGCGAGAATGCCGAGGCCGAGCCGCGTCCATGCTCGGCTGCGGCAGGGCGGTGGACATCCGGCGGGCTGGGCACTGGCGAGCCGCGATGCTGTCGTCGGGTTCCTCGGCGCTCGACCCATCGCGGGGAATTGTCGCAGAAGGCATCAACTGCATCAATGATGGTCGCCGTGGCTAGCGGCTCAGACGATCCCAAGATCGTCTATCGTGGCGCGCTGCGAGATTCGTTCCGACGATGGCGAAGACGCCAAAATTCCGAAAGCGGTGTAATGAGGGAGCCAAACTTGGATTGAGGGGCCACTGCTCACGACAACCGTCGCCATGCTCGGCCAGGACGATGCGGTCCAAGGTGGACCATTTCCGTTGTCCGGGCTTGCCAACAGGAGAAGAAGGAAAAATGAACCGCGACTTGAATCTTGCGCTCGTCTTGGGCGTTGTGGCCGGACTGGGTCTGGCCGGGTGTAGTTCGTCGACAACCGCGGCAGGTGGCTCCGGCGGGGCGCAGGGGACGGGCGGGGCGCCGGCGAGCGGCGGTTCGATCGGAAGTGGCGGTTCGGTCGGCACAGGGGGCGTGGCAGGCAGCGGCGGAAACACTGCCACTGGTGGAGCAACGACGGCTGGAGGCGAAAATGGTTCTGGCGGCACCGTCAGCACCGGCGGGTCTGTGACTTCGGGCGGCACGACGGGCACGGTCGGAACCACCGGCAGCGGCGGAAGCTCGGCCGCGGGAGGGACGCAATCGTCTGGCGGCACGACATCCGCGGGCGGAAGCACAAGCGTGGGCGGCGGGGCGACAACAGGCGGAAGCTCGGGCGCGGGCGGCGCGACAGCGACGGGCGGAAGCTCGGACACGGGCGACGCGGCAGCAACAGGTGGAAGCACGGGCGCGGGCGACGCGGCGGCGACTGGAGGTTCAAGTGGTGCGGCTCCCGCGTGCACGTGGACGTCCACGCCAAGTAGCTGCGTCAGTGGCACGGACCAACCGTGCACCAAGGCGTGCGGGCCCGGCACCCTCAAGGGCGGCCAACTTGAGACCTGCCAAGCGGCCGGAACGTGGAAGAGCGCCGACTGCGTGTTTCCAGCGGCTGACTACACGAAATACGCGGTTTCGGCGACTACCGCGGATTGTCCGGCCGGGACCAGCTCTAGTTCTTCGTCCACAACGTGCGTGGACGTGGGGGGAACAGGCACAGCCACGTGTACGCAAACCTGTACGACCGCCGATCAAGTTTGTGCCGGCTACACCGACGGCAGCAACAATTACTATGGCCCCACGTCCACGAAAGGAGTGGGGTTCTGTATCTGCGGAGGCACGGGTACCACCCTCAAGTGGGCCTGTGCCAACAAGACAGCGTGGCCCTGTTCGCCGGCCGGCGGTCCGTCCAGCACCTCGGACGTGGGCGTTACCGGTTGCTAGGGCGACTGCGACTATCCCACGAATCGCGATCATTTCTCCACCGGAGGTTCTCGCTCAATGAATGACCGATCGAAGTCGTGTAACGGAATCCTGCTGGTCCCCGTCGCTTTGGCCCTGATCCAAACTACCGGAATTGGCCCCGCGCAAGCGCAAGCGTCAACCGAATCAGATACGAAGACGCCGGGCGAGGCCACCGCGCCGGCGGCCATGGTGCCGGCCGAAACCGCCGCCGCAGCTTCGCTGAGCAACGGGCAGGGCCAGCCCGAGCACAGCGGGGCGAAGCCATCAGGCGCATCGGCCAACGCCCCGACCACGCCGGAGCCAGCTGCAATCTCGTCGACCGTGGGAGCGCCAGAGGTGTCTTGGTTCGCCAGGGCACCGCTGACGCTGTCGGCGGGAGAAGCAACGCAGAAATTCAAGGTAACCATCTTCGGCTTAGTGGAGGCGGACTACATCTTCGACACAACCCGGAGCTACGACGATGCGATCGGCTCCTCGCTTGTCGCCCGCAGTGATACCTATGAAGGTCGTACCGGACGCAGCCAGTTCTCGCTGCGGAACACTCGGCTGGGATTTGGGTTCGAATCCCCCATGGTCGGCGGGCTGAAACCATCGGCGGTTATCGAAGCCGACTTTTTCGGACATCAGGCGAGCCCGCCAACGAATTCGGAGGGGACCTTCTTCGACAGCCCTAGCCTTCGGATCCGGCATGCCTTCGTGAAACTCCAGCATCCCTACCTCGATGTACTTGCGGGACAGACCTACGATGTGTTCGGCTGGCAGAACTCTTTCTTTCCATGTACGGCCGAGTTTCTCGGGCTACCGAATCAGCTCTTCTCCCGAAATGCACAGCTTCGACTTTCGCGAGCCTTCAACCCGGACGGCGCAGTGAGCGTCGATGTAGCGGCCTCGGCGGTGCGCCCGGCCCAGCGGGATTCCGAAGTTCCCGATGTCAACGCCGGCGTGCGCCTCAGCCTGAATGGATGGAAAGGAATCACCACGCCAGGCAATGTGGGGACCACCGCGCTGCCACTTTCTATCGGGGTGTCGGGCATCGTCAGGCAGTTCAAGGTGAACAAATTTCTGCCCCCTCCGCCACAAGGCTCCAATAGCGTGATGGGCTGGGGGGTGTCCATCGACGCTTTGATTCCAGTCATTCCGGCCAAAAGCGCCGACGATCGCGGCAATCGTTTGACCTTGACCGGGTCGTTCGTGAAAGGCACAGGTATCGCGGATTTGATCACATCGGGTGGCGGGGCGAAGTTCCCGACCCTGATCAATCCCGCGCAGGCCAGCCCTCCGCCAATATATGATCCGGACATCGACAGCGGTCTGGTCACCTTCGATCAACGGACCGGACTGCTTCATCCGATCAACTGGCTGGCGTTTCGCGTCGGATTGCAATACTACCTGCCACCCTCGGGACGCGTGCTCTTCTCTGCCAACTACACTCAGTCCCATTCCGACAATCTGGCCACGCTGTTCCCGCAGGGGGGTGCCGAGATCGAACTGCTCGGCAGCGTCGCCGACACTTCACGCTACGCCGACGCGAACCTATTCTGGGACATCACGCCCGCCGTGCGGGTCGGCGTGTCCGGCCAGTACACGCAGGTCGAGTATCTAGACGGTAACAAGCCGCACAACCTACGCGGCATGGGGCAGACCCTCTACGTGTTTTGAGCGAGGGTAGCTACTGGTCTTTGAAGTCGCAGCAGTAGACAGTCGCGGGATAGTTCTGCGCGCTTACGCCGGGGACTCCGGGGTCGGGACAGGTCAGACTTGGGAAGTCCTGGTCGGGCGTGTCGCGTCCATAGCAGGCGATACCAAACCGACCTGGCTGGCAGCCGGGGACCTGCAAGTCCTGAATGCAAGAGCCGCCTGGGGGAATGGGGGCAGCGGCAAAGCAGCAGAAGTTGTAGTAGCTCGGGTTGGGCGCTTGGGTGGGAATAGGGCAAAGCAGATAGTACACATCGGCGCGGCTCTGGCTCACACCCATATCCTGCGCGGACGGCAACACGCCGGACTGGCAGGTCCAACCCGTCCTGCCCGGTCCACATCCTCCATAGTCCGCGCAAGCATGCACGCGGGGAGTACCCGAGCAACAGTAGTCAATCAAGTTACCTTCTTCCCGCACACCCTGCGTGCAGTAGACCGCTGGGTTGAGAGACTCGGGTCGGCTGGAACCAAGGCATTGGTAGCCGTAATTGCTCGACGTTTCACAGGTGGCGACGGGATTGTAGGCACAAGGCGTTGAGTCGACGGTGCAACAGTAGTCCTTGCTTCCGTCGGCATTGACCGGCCCGTGGTCGGCGCAAATCAAGCCCTGCGGAACGCCATCGGTGAAGGTAGGGCTGTCATCGGGTCGCGTAGTGCCAGTGCAGGAGTAGCCGAGCAGACCCAAGTAATCGCTGGCGAGGCCGTTCACGGTACAGTCCACACCGACGGAATTCTGGACACAAGCGCCATTTTCGGTGACCGGTGGGTTCGTGCATCCCGCGAGGAGAAGCAGCAGTGCGAAGGGGTAGGACGAAATGCGCATGAGGTTGCTTTGTTGCAAGCGTTCTTCTGTTCTTTCAGCCTACCGCAACCATCCCGAAGGCGGCGCAGGGGCTGGTAGCGTGGGAAACACACAAGCTCGCGGCACCGATCCATCCTGCCTGTTGTCCAGGACGGCAACGTCCTGTCCCACGGGGGTGTAGCGGAGGTTTTCATCGGGGCCAAAGTTTCCTGGACCGAGGACAATGTTGGCGAACTGCGACGACACGTCCATAGGTCCCATGTTGTCGACAATGACGTTATCCAAAGTGATCGGGCCGGCGGGATAGGCCGCGCTGAAGCCATTGAGGGTCATGACCGCTGGATTGAGCGCCATGCAGGTCACATGGTGAATGTTATGGAACGAGAGAATCCCGAACTTGGGGACATAGGTTCCGGCGAACAGAGGATTGTACGCGGTGCTGATCAGGATGGCGTTGGTCAAGTCGCGCATGCAGATGTCGCTATAGGTGATGTTGTTCACCGTGCCGCCGCGGCTTTCGTCGGACTTGACCCGGATGCCGTTGAAATCAGCAGCCTGGGCATCGGAACCCACCGGGCGCGAATCGGCGTCGATGGTGAGGTCGTAGATATTGACGTTCTCGACCCCAAGGTGCTGGACGCCGTCCGGCGATTGGTAGCTGCCATAGGTTTCACTCCCGATCGACATACCGTGGCCGGTGCCAAAGTGATTGTGCGCGATGACCAGGTTGGACACCCAGTGGCCGCCCTTGATTGCGACGTGGTCATCGCCGGTGCTGATGGTGTTGCATGCGATAACGCCGCACTGGGCGATGCTGTTGGCGCCCGGGTCGACACCGTCGGTGTTGCGCGCAAAACTGGGCGTCAAGACCTCGCCGCGACTATTGGTCCACCTAGATGGCGTGAGCAGGGTAATGCCCCAGACAATGAAGCCATCACCGGGATTGGTACACGTCGTGGTACCGTAGGATGGGGTCGAAGTAATCTTCACGTGGAACTTCGGAGAATTCTGTAGGTGGATGCGATAGAGGAGAAGCCCGGTGGTTCCCGAGCTCGTGTTGATCAAGGTGGGATTGCCAATGCTTCCGTCGATGGCTCGCAGAGCATACGAGGACTGCCACCACGAGTAGTCGCGACCTACCAGTGGCTCGCCACCCTGACCGTCGATGGTCCCGTCGCCGACGATGCCCGGGCTGCTACCGCTCATGGTGATGAAATCATTGCAGGCACCCGAGTCGTTCACCCCGACGGTGCCGCAGTTGCCAGTCTTTTGATAAAGCTCGGGATTTCGGGACGCGTAGAGCGTGACCCCACTGTCCACCCACAGCGTGACGCTGTTGACGGCGATAGTCGAGGTGATGAAGACATTGTTGTCACCGTCGGCCACGAGCTTGACTGCCCGACCCTTGCACGCGGCGAGTGCGGTCTGAACTCGACTGGTGTCGAGATTGTTTTCGTCGGGGAAAGACTTGTTGGCGGCAAGTTCTTGGCAGACGTCGGTGGGCAAGGCTGGCTCGGGCGGCAAGTTGGGGTCGCCGGCACCGCAGGCCTCCCCCGCCGGCACGGACGCGGGAGGATCTGTGGTGCCGCATTGATATTCGATCGGCGGCGGGTCGCTGGGGTTGGAAGGACAGGCGGTGAGGCCGAACAGCGGTACGGCCAACAGGGCGCTGGCCAGTCGACGTTGTCCAGAGTTCACACGTCGTTGAACTACTAGAAGGTCTTCCAAGATCAGCAGCCAGTGCCCTGGGGGCAGGGCCAAGCAGTCGTGCTGGCGCAGCTCCATTTACTGGTTCCTCCCGCGCCCGCCGCGGGACAAACGCAGAAGCCGGCCTTCGCGGCGCCCGTCGAATCAAGATAGCCCGTGGTTTGTGCAGTGGCGGTGCCGCCACAGACCACGCAGGTGGCGACGGTGCAAGCCGTGCTGGCTTGCGGCGCTACGGTTGGGCAGGTCGGGTCGGCCGTGGCCGGAAGCTTGTAGCAGGAATAGTCGCCCGTCGGCAGGAAACTGCATCCCGACTGTTCGGCATACGTCCCGCCCCCTGAAGGGCAGGTTTCGGACTTGAAGCCTATGCTTTGTGGGCCGCAAGTCTTGTAGCAGAGGGATGGGTCGGTTGCCGTGCAGGTGCCCCCCTTGGTCGGTACCGCGCCGCCGGCGGTGGTCAGCCCTGCGCACAACGGCGTGAAGGTGCTGCTGGTGGTTCCGTCGGTGCTCGCCGAGCCATCTGCTCCCGTGATGGGGGGCGGGCTTCCCCCGGCGTCAACTGCGGGCGCGGTGGATCCGCCGGTTTCGGTCACAGGTGTACTTCCCCCGCTCCCAGTCACACCGCCGGTGCCGGAGCTGGTGGAAGGGGTGTTGCTCCCGCACCCAATGGTCGAGATGGCCGCTGACACGAGCATCAGGGATCCTACTAGGGTCGCGCTGCGCATTTTCATCGATGTCCTCACTTTGTTCTCCTCTTTTCTGGCAAGGGAAGCAACACTGCCTCGACGCCCGCCAGGTCAACGGGCTTCAGGCACTGGGACTTCTTGGACGGTAGTGGTTGCCGCGCGCGGATGTGGCTCAGGTATACGACATGCGAGAGGCAAAACCTCTTCCAGCGCACTGAGTCTTCGTAGATTTCTAAGCCGAATTGGCCAGCACGCGCCACTACCATAACTTTGAAGGCCGGATTGGCGACTACCCGCCGCCACAAAGCCAGGAGAGGAAACTCATGAGCAACCAAGATCGCCGCGACCTATCCCTTGCGCTTTTCGCGCTCCCCCTGCTGGTGTGCGGGGCCTGTAGCTCCAAGTCTTCCACGCCCACAACCGCAAATGACGCAGGTGCTGACGGCCCGAGCGGACACGACGTCTACACGCCCCCCGATATCAATGCCACCGAAGACACTGGCGGGTCAGGCGAGACCGGATCCACCAGCGCCTTCGTGTATTTCATCAAGCAGGCGAATGGCACCACCAGCGCGACCACGGCTGCCGGAAGTATCACGGTTAACAGCTCCTATAGCTCGTCCGGCAATGGGTTCAAGTACGTGTCGCCCAACTACTACGGAACGAGCAGCAACGGATTCATCTCCTTCCCCACGGCCATGACCGGCGACTTCAGCATCTCCGCCGAGATTACGGTTACCACGCAAAACAAGGCCAACAATGCGTGCGGCATCGGACTGGGCATGACCACGGGGTTCAACCCAACCGACACCTACGCGTACATCCTCATGCGCAACAGCAACAACTCCACGAACGGCTACTACGTCAATGGCGCCGGAACCATATCCGCTGGCGCGCCCAGCGTACCGTTCACGAACGGAACGCCGCTTGCGCTGACCTTCAGCCGCACCGGCAAGAACATCACCTACGGCGCCGGCCCCACTGGCGGCACCGTTACCTCGAATACCGTCGCGACCAGCAGCTTGACCGATGAAACCAACGTCTACGGCGACGGTGCCGTGTATCCCGCCGTCTCCTTCAACAACGTCGTCGCCAGCATCGCAAAACTGGTGATCAAGGATGCCGCCGGCACTACCGTTTTCGATTCGGCGACCGGCACCCTGGTCACCTATGTCCCGGCGGCCCTCGTGCTTTCGAGCACCAGCGTCAGCATGACCAAGGGTGCATCCGCCACCGTGACAGCGACTGCCAACGCCATCGGTGGCGCAGTTTCCGGCGTGACCGCGGTCCCGAGCGATCCAAGCATTGCCACTGTCACCGTCGACAACGGGGCGACCAACTCGACCCTTACCATTTCCGGACTGAAAGGAGGTGTTACCACGGTAACCGTTACCAACACCGCCGACACCAGCACGGTAACCAACACCAAGACTTTCCTCGTCGCTGTCAACGACTACGCCACGAGCGATAGCTATGGAACTCTGTCCGCCTATCCTGCGCCAGGCGCCACCAGCGCCTTCCCCGACGGCGAGTTCGCGCTGACCTTCGATTCCGCCCCGACCCTGACCCAGGGCGGAACCATCAAGATCTTCAAGCTGTCGGACGGCACGGAAGTGGACAGCATCGGCTTCGCCAACGAGAGCCAAACCTTTGGCACGACCGTCATCAACGTGGGCTCCCAGTTGGTCCGCGTCGACGGCAACACCGTCTACTTTGCGCCCCACCTCGGAAAGATCGCCTATGGCACCGACTACTATGTGGTCATGCCGACCACGTCGATCACCGGCACGCTCAATGGCGTGACGTTCAACGGTTTCTCGAACTTGAGCAGCGTCGCCACATGGAGATTCACCACCAAGGCTGCGCCCACGCTTGACTTCACCAACGTCACAGTGGATGGCGCGCAGACCAGCACGGCGAACTTCCGCACGCTTGGGGCGGCCTTGAACGCGATCGCCGCAAGTGCCACTGCCCCAGCCAATGTCACCATCAACGTGGCCGCTGGAACCTACCGCGAGCTTCTGCGCTATACGGGTCCAGGCGGCACCACGCAACAGACGATCACGATCTTGGGGCCCGCGGGCAACAAGCAGGGCGACACCTGCGTCTTCCAGTATGCCAACGGCAATAACGTGAACGGCAGCACCCAGGCACGGCCCACTTTCTACTTCACCGGCGCCAACCTGGTGCTCCAGAATATCACGCTGAAAAACACCGGCACGCGGACCCAATATGGCCAGGCGGAAACCCTCTATTTCGCGAGCGGGACCAACACCTTGGCGGCCTACAATAGCTCGTTTAGCAGCAATCAGGATACCTTGCAGACTTCGGGGCGGAGTTGGTTCTACAAGTGCTACATCGAGGGCAACGTGGACTTCATCTGGGGTACGTCCCAGGCTGCCCTGTTTGAAAACTGCAGCATGCACTTCCTGAACGACCTCGGGGGCGCGGCAGCTTCCTACAGCCTCGTTGTCGCCCGCACCGGCAGCACCGTCACCGGCAATGGCACGGTTGGGAAAGGCTACGTGGTGCTCAATTCCGCAGTCAGCGTTGATGCCAACGTGACCGCCACCTTCGGCCGCGACGCAGGCACCGGCGCTTGGTACGACCAGGTCGCGCTCATCAACATCGCCTTTAGCGGCGCGGGTACCATCGGTGCCGGGCTGTGGAACACGACCACGGCGCCCCTCTCGCTCGGCGATGCCAGCTACGTGGGTTGGAAATCGGCCGGGTGCACCGGCCTCAACCTCGCATCCCTGACCACAGCAACGGGAACCTCCGCCACTATCGCCAATCAGTCGACGGAATACGACACCCGCGACCACATTCTGAACCGCGTCGTCACCGTCACCTCCGGCTCGCCGTCGGGCTACGAAGCCGTTCCCACAGCGTGGGACGTGTCGTCCCTGGCCAGCGCCTGGGGCGCCCCATAAAGAATGGGAACCCTGGGAGGGTTCGCTCCGCCCTTCGGCCCCCCACACCCACCCCGTCCCCGCTCGCTCCGCTCGGCCTCGCCATTCCCTCCCACGATGGTCCGCGGCGAGTAACGAGGGCGCGCGCGAAGCGCGCGGGTGTGGCGGGGTGGGCTGTCCGTCCCGAAGCCCCCCTGGGGGAGCTCGCCGGCTCCCCACGCGATCTAGAAGCCGAAGTAGGTGCGGGCGTTGCGGAAGCAAATGTCCCGCACCATGTTTCCGAGGAGATCCAGGTCGTGGGGCAACAAGCCCTTTTCGACATCGCCGCCCAGCAGGTCGCAGAGCAGGCGGCGGAAGTACTCATGGCGCGAGTAGGACAGGAAACTGCGCGAGTCGGTCAGCATGCCGACGAAACGGGATAGCAGACCGAGCGCCGACAGCGCGCCGAGCTGCCGCTCCATTCCCTCTTTTTGGTCCAGGAACCACCAGGCCGAGCCGAATTGGATTTTGCCCGGGCAGGAGCCATCCTGGAAATTGCCCAGCATGGTTGCCATGACCTCGTTGTCCGCTGGATTCAAATTGTACAGGATGGTCTTGCATAGCTGGTTGCTGGAATCCAGGCGGTCAAGGAAGCAGGCAAGCGCCTGGGCCTGGGGATAGTCGCCGATGGAATCGAACCCGGTGTCCGGCCCAAGACTGCGCAGCATGCGCGTGCTGTTGTTGCGCATAGCACCGAGGTGAAGCTGCTGGGTCCAGCCCGCGGCATGGTCCAGCAGGGCGAGCTGGTAGAGCAGGGCCGAACGGAATTGATCGCGCTCGACCGGCGAAAGCGCGATCCGACTGCGCGCTTTGCCGAATATACCTTTGATTTCGTGGTCGGTGTAGGCGGAGACATAGACCTGTTCGATGCCGTGGTCGCTGATGCGACAGCCGACTTGGTGGAAGAAATCGTGCCGAAGCTTGAGCGCAGCAAGGAACTCCTCGAAGGAAACGATGGACATTCCCGAGGCTGCTTGCAGCTTGTCTACCCACGCGTTCCAGCTCGCAAGGTCGTCGACCATCATGGCCCGGTCGGGGCGCCAGGTCGGCAAGAGCCTGGTGGCCGCGCCCGCGTCCTTGCCGTGACGCTGGTGCGCCTGCAGGCCGTCGACCGGATCATCGGTCGAGCAGACCACGAGAACCTTGAACCGGGCGAGCAAGCCTTGGGTGGAAAACCCATCCTGCGCGAGTTTTTGGTTACAGTGGTCGTAGATGGCTCGCGCGGTGGACGGGTCGAGTAGCTGGCCCTTGACCTCGAAGGGGTTCTTCAGCTCCATGTGCGTCCAGTGATAGAGCGGATTGCGGAGCGTGTACGGCACCGTGCGAGCCCACATTTCGAACTTCTCCCAGTCCGACGCGCCCCCGGTGCAATAGTGCTCGGACACGCCATTCGACCGCATCGCCCGCCATTTGTAGTGGTCACCGCTCAGCCAAATCTGGGTCAACGTCGCGAACCTGTGGTTGTTCGCAATTTGCTCGGGTGGCAAGTGACAGTGATAGTCGATGATGGGCTGAGCCACGGCGTATTCGTGATACAGCCGCTCGGCGGTCTTGCTCCCGAGAAGGAAATTCTCATCGAGAAATGGCTTCATGGCGAGCAAAAGTACAGCAATCCATTCTTGCGCGCCATGGCCCATAGCAATGGTGCGGTTGGCACTCGGGAGGCCACGGGATACCGTCGCCCGGTCAGGTATTGGCACCTCGCACCAGCGGCTCTGGTGGTGTGCAACGTAGATCGTGTCAATAACATCTCATAGGTTGAGCCGAATTCGTTCCAAATCGCCACTGCGTCTTTCGGCATGACTTTCCCACCGCCACGTCGAACCGCTGTTTCGCGGAGGTTCCGCGTAATGCGGTGACGCAGTCTTCGCTGGCCCGTGGTAGTAACCAGCCACGGAGATAGGTAGGAGCAGCAAGAGGAGCAAGCATGAACCCCGGGAGTCCTGCAAGTAGCTATGATTTTTCCGCGAAAACCGTCGCCATTACCGGCGGTGGCGGTGTTCTGTGCAGCGCCATGGCCGAAGCCCTGGCAGCCTGCCACGCCAATGTAGTCATCCTGGATCGCGATCTCGCGCTGGCGGAAAAGACCGTCGCCGAGCTGAAGGGCACGAAGGGCAAGCACAAGGCGATGCTTGTCAACGTTCTCGATAAGAACGCCGTGGACAAAGCGGCCGAGGCGGTCGTGGCCGAGTACGGTAGGGTCGATGGCCTCGTCAACGGCGCGGGCGGCAACAGCCCCATGGCGACCACCAACCCGGAGCGAAGCTTCTTCGACATTCCGGCGCACGCGCTGCAATTCGTGGCGAACCTGAACTTGCTCGGCACGATTCTTCCTAGCCAGGCGTTCGGGCGGGTCATGGCGAAGCAGAAACAAGGCGTGATCCTGAACATCTCGTCGATGAACGCCTTTCGGCCTCTCACTAGGATCCCGGCCTATTCGGCGGCCAAGGCGGCGGTGAGCAACTTCACCCAATGGCTGGCGGTGCACCTCGCGCAGGAATACGCGCCCGAGATCCGGGTGAATGCCATCGCGCCGGGATTTTTTCTCACGGAGCAGAATCGGTTTCTTCTCACCGACAAGGAAACCGGCGCCCTCACCGCCCGAGGCAACAAGATCATCGAACACACGCCCATGGCCAGATTCGGCTCGCCCGACGATCTGGTGGGCGCCACGCTGTGGCTGCTCTCACCAGCCTCGGCTTTCGTCACCGGAATCGTGGTCCCTATCGATGGCGGCTTTTCGGCCTACAGTGGCGTCTAACGAGAAAGGCAATGGACATGTCTGGACAAAACTTCGGAATCGTCGGACTTGGCGTGATGGGCGAGAACCTCGCCCTCAACGTCGAGGGCCGGGGACTTTGGTCATCGGCTTCGATCTCGACCCCAAGAAGGACAAACACTTCATTTCACACCCAGTGGGCAGCGCAGTAAGGTGAATCGGTAACAGCAGCGATGAAGGTTTTCGGACACGGCTCGATGGAACGGCGGCTAGGCGCCCAGGATGTGAAAGACATCTGTGCGGCGACCTTGGCCGATCTTCCTCTCGACGGGAAGCGCGTGCTGGTGCTCATTCCCGATCACACGCGGCATGCGCCCATCGATCTGTTCTTCCACGTCTTGAGCGACCTTTTGCAGGCGCGGGTAAAAGCGCTGGATTACCTGGTGGCGACCGGAACCCACGCGGCCATGGAAACCCAGCGCATCTACCGCCATGTCGGCTTGACCGCGTCGGAGCATCAGCAGAAGTACGCGAAGGTTCGCTTCTTCAACCACCAGCACCACAAGCTCGACGAGCTGGTTTCCCTGGGGACGCTGCCGGGCGATGAAGTCGCGCAGCTCACGCAGGGGCTATTCTCTCAGGACATCCCGGTGACCATCAACCGGAAGGCGACCGAGTACGATCACATCCTCATCGTCTCGCCGGTGGTGCCGCACGAGGCCATGGGATTCGCCGGGGGCAACAAGTATTTCTTTCCCGGCATCGCCGGCCTCGACGTGGTCGAGAAGTTCCACTGGCTGGCCGCGGTGATCACCAACCCGGTCATCAACGGTGTCAAGAACACACCGACCCGCCGGGTCATCGATCGGGTTGTCGAATTTCTGCCCACCCCGCGCACGTGCTTCGCCTTCGCCATCGACGGCCGACACCAGTTGGCCTGTCTTTTCGCGGGCGCGCCCGAGGCGGCCTGGTCGCAGGCGGCGGACTACTCCGCGCGGCTCCATATCAAGTATCTCGATAAGCCCTACCACCGTGTCCTGGGGCTCACGCCGGCCATCTACGAGGATGTGTGGGTGGCGGGCAAGGCCATGTACAAGCTGGAGCCCATCGTGGCCGACGGCGGGGAGCTCGTCATCCACGGCCCCCACGTCAAGGCGGTGTCGTTCATGCACGGCGCGGAGATCGAGCGCGTCGGCTACCACGTGCGCGACTACTTCGTGAAGCAGTGGGAGCGCTTCGCCGACGAATCGAAGTTAATTTTGGCCCACTCGACGAACGTGAAGGGCGTGGGGACATTTGCCGGCGGCGTGGAAAGGCCACGCGTCACCGTCACCTTGGCCACGTCCATTGCCAAGCGAACCTGCGACGCCATCAACCTTTCCTATCGCGACGTGCATGCGATCGACCTCGAGAGCTGGAAGGCGGACAAGGATACGTTGGTGGTGGAAGAGGCTGGACAAGATCTCTACCGACTCAAGGACGGGGCGAGCTGACAGTGTCACGGGCCACCCTTCGCGAGAGAACAACCAAGGAGCGAGAATTCGACATGCGTGACGGTTTGAGTATTCCACCTTCCGGCGGCCTGGACTTCGTTTCCGTGGGCGCCCTCGTCAACCGATTGGATCCCGGCATCGTGCCCTGGCGCAAGGCGAACAGCTGCCAGATTCACGTCAGCGGCGGAGAGTTCAACGCCGCCGCGAATCTGGCGGACTGCTTTCGCTTGAACACCGGGATCGCGACCGCGATGGTCGACTATCCCATCGGCGACATGATCCACGAACGGGTTCGCGCCATGGGGGTGACCCCGTTCTACAAGCGTTTCAAGCACAACGGGGTCAACGGTCCCAACATGGCGACTGTCTACAGCGATCGCGGCTTGGGCGTGCGGGCGCCGGTTGTGTTCTACAATCGC
>PMJO01000217.1:0-1887 GCA_003158455.1 Myxococcales bacterium
ATTTTAAGTCCGCCGCGTTTGCCATTTCGCCACCCCGGCCTGTGTTTTCTCTTTCGTTTTCGCTAAGTTACGCTAGCCGTTTCCGCCGCTCTGTGCCATCTGCGATTCTGACGCCACGGTGACGCCAATCTCCCCGGCCGGCGTCAGGGGCAGAATCTTGCCCACCGGCCCCGCAAGGTCAACAGACATGCGCCCCATGTCGGCGTCCGAGAACAAGTCACCCCGTAGGTGCGCGTAGCGCTCGGTCACGAGCACCGTCGAATGTCCCATGACTTCGCGGAGCTTCTCGATACTGCCGCCGGCCTTGACCCAATGTGAAGCGAAGCTATGGCGCGTTGCTTGATACCACGTCAGCTTGGGCAACCCGCACGCCGCCAGCGCTGCCCGGAGGTTCTTGCGCAGGGTGTGCGGGTCCAGCCGCTTGCGACTGCCCCCACGCATCGGTGGCACCACCTGGCCCGCGCCACCACCGGCCAGCTTGGCGGCGCGGAGCACGGGCAAGAGGCTGTCCAAGATCGGCACCACCCGGCTATCCAGGTCTTTCGTCCGCATCACCACCCCGTCTTGGACTTGCTCGCTCACTACGATGCGCCGCTGGGCTAAGTCCACCGATGACCACTGCAGGGCGAGAATCTCAGCCGTGCGCAAGCCTGCCTGACTGCCGATCGCATAGGCCAGGTTCACGGGGTCGGGTAGGGCGCGGTAGATGCGCGGAACGTCCGCCGGCCGTTCCACGAAGGGCGTTGTCTTGGGGTCGTGCGACGGCTTGATAAGCCGGCGTGTCGCCCGGGGCAACCCCTTGGCGGGGTTCGTCACGGCTAGGCCGCGTTCCACCAAGTCGCTGTAGAACGTGGACAGCAAGCGCGCCAAGAGTTGACACGTGCCAGACGCCAGGCCCGCGGCTAGCTCGGCCTCGACGATCTCCCGAATCGTTCCCGGCGTGACTTCGTCAGGCTGAAGTTTGCCGATGCGCCCGGCCAAGTGAACCCGCCAGCGCGACTCATCGTCCGAGCCGCTTCGGTGCGTCTTGATCCGCCGGGCTAACCAGTCCTTGGCCAGCTTGTCCAAGCAAGGTGCATCCGGCTTCGCTGGCTCAACACCTACCCGGCCCAAGGCCAGGTCGGAGGAGCGTTTGGCCAGCATGCGCTTTGCCGTGTCTTCATCGGGTGCGTGGTCGTAGCAGCGCCGGCCGTTCTCGCGCCAGATGACTTGGTACTGGCCGCCGCGCTTGCGGATGCTCCCAAGGCCGTTGCCCCGTCGGCGACGCTTACGCGCCATCGTGCGCCTTCCTTCCCGGGTCGTGGGTTCTTCGTCTTTCGTCCATCGTCTTTCCTTCCTTCCTTCGTTGGGTTCGTCTACTCACGGGCCTGGCCCACCAGCTCGGCCATGGTCACGACCGGGATCTCCTGTGTGATGTCGATGTCGTCCCGTATCGTGCCGGCCTTCGCCCGTAGCCAGCGCTGGCGCGCGGCTTCGATGATCTCTGCTGGCGTGGCCGTGCGTTCGCGTGGTGCGGTTCGCTTCGAGACTCGTCTGCTCATGGCTGCGCCTCAGTAGGCCAGGGCGCCGGCCGGCCAGTGAGAACGTGGTAGCCAGCACGCCGCAGAGTCGCCGCTACCTTGGCGCGCGAGCCCTGGACAATCCGCAGCTCGCGCCCCTGCGTCTGGTATCGCACGGCCAGCACCGCGCCAGAGGGCAGCTTCACCCATAAGCCCTCCGCTCGCAGGTCAAACCCTACGCTGATAGGGTCAAGGTCGAGGTCGAGCGTCACCAGCTCAAGCGTCATGGCCGCACCCCGCGATCTATTTCGGCCAGCTTGGCCCGGTACTGTGCCGCGAACATCGTCAACGATTCGATGGCCTCGGCTGGCGTGAATGCCTTCGCCGC
>PMJO01000217.1:1895-17500 GCA_003158455.1 Myxococcales bacterium
TAGGCGCGCGCTCTACTGGCGCTTCGCCTGCGAGTCCAGCCAACGGGCCAGGATGACCTTGACCGCTTCGGTGCGACTCACCTTGGAAGCCCCGGGGCCGCGCTCGGCCGTCAGACGCACAGCCTCGGCGTCCAGCGCGCGGATAAGCTCAGGGGAAACCTTGAAGCTCAGCGCGGCCGTTTCGTCGAGGGGGCGGATGCGTGGTCTTCCCACATCGGGGAGTTTCGCCGATCTGCGGTGCCGTTGCGAATTTTCAGTTTCAAGCATGACCTATTTATACACCTCGTGTTTATTTAGTCAAGTAAGTTCTTTTCCGCACGATGACAAGGGGGCAACTTTGGGGGCAACTCTTGGGCCGGCCGCTCGCGCACCCCTTGTTTTGTGGGGTCTTCGTGCTCTGTTCGATTGCTGGTGTCTCCATCGTGGTCGCTGTCTGCCGCTTGACAGCGCGAAGCGTCGCCGACAACATCGTGACGTTGGCCGTGGTGCCCGTCACCCTGGCTGCGCGGTGGCGTTGTGCTATCTCGGCTTCGAGCGCCGCCTTGCGGCCTTCGAGCAGGATGCGCATCGAGGGTGAGCCCACCTTCGCGGTCAGCCGGGCGCCGTTCACGGTTCGCCGCCTATCGCTTCGCCGGTGCCGATAGATGGGCCTTCGGCCGTGCGTTCACGCCGCGTTGATGGTTTTTGGCTATCTGGACACCCCGGGCGCGCGTTCATCGTTTCTGCACCCAAGATTGGCCCTGTTTGGCTGTACGGCCGATCTTCCCGCTGTGGAACTGGACGCGGCCGCAGTGAAAAGAGAGGGCACTTGGGGGCGGTGCAGGCTTCCACCTGTTGCCGCCACGTGCCCTCCGAGCCTGAGTCGTAGATGCACTCCCGGCACATGGCGTTTACGGCTTTGCGGAATGCTCCCATGATGTCTCCCTTCACCGAGCGGTCACGATGCCGCCAGCAACGCCGCCCAAGCCTGGTCCTGTGCCGTTTGTGCGCTGGCCGCGTTGGAAACGGCGGCATCGTGCGCGGACTTGGCGCGCGCCAGGGCCGCCTGCACGCCCGCAACTGCGACGATGTTCGCGGTGGATGCGCCCGGTTGAGGGATGGGGATTCCAGCGGCCGCGCGCGTCGCGACCCCGAGAGTGTTCGCCGCCACCGCCGCGGCTTGGCCGGCGGCCCGGCAGGCGGTCACCGCCGATGCGTATTGCGTCGCGAGGTCATTGAGGTTAACGAGTGTTGCTTGGTCGGTGGCCATTGTCTTCCTTCCCTTCGTTCATTGTGGCATTTCGTTGCATTTGCGCGACTCGCGCCATGCCGCCAGCGCGCTCGAAACGCGCGTCCAACTCCTCGCGCTGCTCTCGCGTGAGCAAGTAGGGCGAAGGCTCGCCGTTCAGAAGCCGCACGACTGTGCGCAGGCTCTCTTCGGACGTCGCGCAGCGTGTTCCTCTCGGCAACGGGAGTCCGTCGCCGGGTGGAATCACTGGGACAAGGGGCGCTGTGGGTGTGGGCACGTGGCTGGTGAGCCGGTCGAGTCGCGTGCGAATCTCGCGAATTGAATGCGGGCTCATGGCTATTTCTCGCGCAGGATTTCTAAGAGACTCTTCCTGCGTGGCGCGGTCGCGGGCGCTGCTGACACGCCCCCAAATAGGAACCCGACTGCACCACTGAAGTTGTCGACCTGCGCGCCAGCCTGGCAGGTTTCGCAGATTCCATTTGCGGTAACGAATCGCCCGCACTGCGGACAGGTCTTGGGGTTTGTGCTCATGGGGTCATTCCTTTCGGGTTTGGGTTCAATCGAATCTCGCGCAGGTTCACAGGTTGCCCCCTCGCAATCCCTGTTGCATCGCCTCTTTGTTGCGGGCAAATTGGCTGCGCTCGTCGGGCGGCGCGGGCTCAAATCGCCCGTGCTGGTCACGTGCGGGCGGAGCCACTATGCCTCGCAGCCCGGCAATCACCATGGCCTTGTTCTGGGCATGCGGCGGCAGTGGCGCGGGCGAAGCGGGGGGGACTGGCGCGGGCGCGTGTTCACGTTCGCGGGCCTGTTCTAGCTCGCGTTCGGCTTTTGCGCTCTCCTCGCGGTTGAGTTGCGCGACGGCATCTAGGTGTCCTCGTATTTTGTCGTCGAGCTGATTGATGTGAGCGAGTTGCCTGCGAAGGCCCCACAGTTCGTTTTCAAACATTTGTCTGCTCCTGTTGGTCGCTAAAGTTGAAGAGTTCCACTCGCAGAACCGGATTCCCCGCGGCCTCGGCTTCGTGGCACCTGCGATCGCCGTCGGGATCGTCGGCCATGACAATGCAGAGCCGAGGCGCGCGCACAGTCGAGGGCACGCGAGCGGCCAGGGCGGCGAGACGTTGGCGGATCGTTCTCAGGTCCATTGATTTGTTCCTCCATTCGCGGCTGTGATTTTGGCCGCAATGGCGGCGTCGTTTGGCTGGCCAGCACGCGGGTCGTAGATGATCACAGCGGACGAGCCGCTGCGGGACACGCGCGGCAGTGGGCCTGTGTTGCCCAGACCGCGGCCATTATCGGGCAACACCAGGACCGTGTGAGGCGCAGCGCCGGCTTCGTTGGGCAAGGCGCGTTTGGCGAGCGCCTCAATTCGATTGTGAAGCGTTTTCAGGTCCATTGTTTCTTTTCTCCATTCGCGGAGAGTCGTTCTTCAAGCTTGGTCAACCGCTCGATCACATCTTCCAGCTCGGCCAGCTTCAGCGCGGAGTCCAGGACGCCGCGGGCCGCTGCCACACGTGCGCTATTGGGTTCAGTGGTTCCCGATGGGTCAGCCATTGCCACAAGCCCGCGGGCCGCACGACTGGAACCGGCCGAAAGGATCGCCCGAGTCTGCGCCAGGTTCTCGCTCACGCGATTGCGGATTGCCTCTGCCACGTGGGGCTTGAGTCGCCACCGGCGCGCCGTGCGGTAGCTGATGCCGGCCGCCGTGGCAGAGTCCGCCAGGGATTCGCCCGCGGCGATGCGCTCGACTAGCAGGACTTCCCGCGCATTCATCGGCTCTGGCGTGAAGGTGTCTTCATCGTCCGGCGCGGTGGTTACGGGCAACGTAGAGGGGCCATCCGGGGCCACCGGCACCACGTGCAGATCGGGGCGTTCAATGTCAGTCATTGCCCACACCTCGGGGAAAAGAGGCTCCGGCCGACTCGAACCAGCGGGCAGGAGAAACGCCGGCGAAGGAAGGGGCGACAGAACCCCCCGAGTCGGTCAGAGCGAAGAACGAAGTCATAGTGCACCTCGAATCCACATCTCAAGTTGCGCGGCCTCGCGCGGGCTCGGCGGTTGCGCCGCTTTCTTGGCCACAGCAACACCGCGGTAACAGGCATCGCAGAGAAGCATCCCGCCGGTGTAGTGGGCCAGCTCGTAGTCAGTTGCGGTGCAATTCGCGCACTGTTCCTTGCCGGTGTCAGGCATTGCTATTCCCCTTCGTGGCCAACGCCGCAAGGGCGTCCAACACGCCAGCCTCCCAAGCCTTCACCGCGGCCTGGAAAGCGTCAGAGCCCGCCCCTGGCTCGGCTTCGTAGTGGATGCCCTCGGCGTCCGCTATCTGCTTGAGGCGCGAGACGTGCTCGTGCAGGTCGGGATACGTGGCCTTCACCTCGTTCATGGCCGCGTCCAGGTCGCGCGGAAACGCCACCGAGATCCAGGCGCGGGCTTGGCGCCATTGCGCCTCGACGTTTGCCCGCCGGTGGGGGAGAACGGCCGCAGAATGGCCACCTCGGGCCGCGGCTGTGGCCGGGCTAGCCGACGGTGCCGAGGCGGGTAGAGCTTCGGGCATGGTATCCGAAACGGGGCTGTTTTCACGCATCTGGCGCCCCTCCTCGCTCCTCACAGGCGATGCGCCAGGCTTCGCGTTCCTCGGCATGGCGCTTGTCGTGGCGCTGCTGCTTGATCTGCTTGGCAAGCGCCTTTTGCGCAGCCCAACCCGCCGCAAGTGCCGCCCGCTGTGCGTCCGCCGGAGCGCGCGCTATCTCACTGGCCAGGGAGACGGCTATCTCCCCACTCTCGACTGCCGCTATCAGTTCCGGCACGCCGAGCGCGAGAACCACACCAGCATGCTGGATACTTCGGCGGCTGACGTTCAGCAACGTCGCGGCCTGGCCCTCAGTCACAGCGCAAATTTGCGCACGCTCTGCGTTGGCGCTCATGCGTCCATGCCTTTCGTCTTCGGTCTTGCGGCGATCGGCTCGGGCCTCAGGCAGCGCCGGCAGTAGCGCCCGGTGTCCGTCTCGACCATGACGGTGGCGTCTGTCCGGCCGCAATCGTCGCAGGCCCGGCTGGTGTTCGTGACCGCGGCGATGGCCTCAGCCCATGCGCGCTCCCATGTCGCCAAAGCGGCCAGGAACTGCCCGGCGTCGGGTGCGTCGCCTGACTGGTAGGCAAGCCCGGCCGCGTCCGATGCCGCCTCGGCCGTGTTGATGGCGCTCGCCAGGGCAGGGTGCTCCCTGGTGATGGTGGGCCAGAGGTCGCCGATCATGCTGTCCGGGTACAGGGCAGCGAGTCTGCTGAAGGCTTGGCTGTAGAACGCGCGCACCTCAGCGACACGGCCAGCACGTAGGATGTCCAGAAGTGCCGCCCTATGCTCGCGCACCTCGGCCAGTAGCTCCGGCGTCATGTTCTCCACCGGCCTGAAACGGATCCGGTCGCCAAGGGGCCGCAGTGTGAGCCCGGCCGCAGTGGCTTGCGCCAGGATGGACAGGGCCGTCACGACACTTCCCCTTCACCTGGCCCGGGCTTGCCGTTGCCGCGGAATGGCAGGGATAGCAGATTCCCGGTGTTTCCCGTTCCGCCCCCATAGGGGGCGGAAACGGTACGGGATGACACCGCCTGTTTCCCAATGCCCGGAAACACTTTCTCCGACGGAGACGCACCCACCGTTTCCGCACCCGGAAACACTTCCGAGGTGTTTCCCGGCAGCGTTGCGGCATTTTGACCATTTTGACGCGGCAAATGGGACGCGGCGTCTAGTAGATTATTGTTCGCGTCAATGAGATTTCGAGCCCGCAAGGCGCGCAAGCAGGGGTCGACTTTGGAGCGTCGCAACCCGGCGTCTTTGGCGATCGCGTTGCCGGAACGGGCACCGGCCTGGACAGCTTCAAGCACCACCCGCTGGTCAGCCGTCAGTCCGCCCGCCGGATCTGCCTGGAAGGTGCCGCTCGGTCCATCAACGAAAAGCCCGATGGTGCCAGGACTGCCGAAACGAGCCTTTGCAACGTGTAGGCGTCCTTCGGAGGTGCCGCCGAGGGGCGGTGCTGGCACGTCGAGGAACATCACGGACGCGGCGTCGTATTCCACATCGCCGCTTTCCTTGGCCGCGTTCACAAAGTCGGTTGCAGACTTTTCGTCGGTCCCGAAGTAATTCGCGCGGGAGATGCTGGACACCGCGAGCACAACGCCGCCCGTGGTGCGGGTCCAGGCGGTGATAGCTTCACTGACACAGCCGACAGCGAGCCGTCGATCTTCGGCCGCCCTGCTTAGTCCTTGCAAGTAGTCGAGCACGACTAGCGGCGAGTCTTTTTCGTAGAACGGTATCGAGCTGAACACGTCCAACAACTGCGCCACGGACGCGATGGTCATCACGTATAGGCGCAGCCCTTCAATTGCGCCGGCAACTGTCGCCTCGGCTGTGGGGTCCTCGTACAGTGGGCGCCATGCCCTACCCAGTTCCTGCGCAGCAACGCGCGCGAGGGCTTGGCGCGGGTCCACCTCGGTGGAGAGATAGATAACCGGCCGCGTGCGGGCGGTGTAGCGCGCTTGCGTGAGGGCCAGGCCAGTCTTAAATCGTCCCGTGACGGCAGCGAGGATATTCACACCACGAAGGCCGCCACCTTGAAGGTCATTCAATTGGGGGAACGGCGTAACGATGGGCGGGGGAAGCGGCTTGCTAAATAGGTCGTGGACCATGTCGGACGCGAGCCGCAGCGTGATCTTCGGTCCCTCGGCCGCCGTCTCAGTCGTCGCAGTTGTCTGCGCCAGCGTGTTCTCGATGTGCATTTTGATGACATCCAATCCACCGGGGCCTAGTGCCTGCGCCCAGTCGTTGAAGTCGGTTGCGCCGGTTTGCTTGGCCGGTCCAAGGGCAGGCACAATCAGGGTGCCGTTCTGTGCCGCCGCTAGTGCTTTCTTCCCAGCTTCGATCCCGGTGTTGGGGGTCTTGTGATGATCATCATCGCAACAAATTCCTAGCCGCACGCCAGGGTGCGCGGCCTGGAATTCCTCAACCACTGGGGTCATGTTTCCGGCATCGAAAGCCACCAGGACGGGCCGGCCGGTGTCTTCGTGAATGGTTGCCGCGGTCGCGAATCCCTCGGCCTCAAGTACAACTTCGCCAGGCTGGCCGGTGAGTTTTCCAAGCAGGAAGAAAAGCCCGCGCTTCCGTCCACCTGGTAGAAACCACTTGGCTCCATCTGGGGTGATGAATTGAAGACTCCACAGCTTGTCGTGGACATCGGCCAGGGGAACGACAAGCGAGCCCACTGGGATGGTCAGGAAGGTTTCGCCGTCAGCACAGGGCAACCGCAATTCGTGCGTGGTCACTCGCAGCCCATGAACCTGGACGCCTTTGCGCGTGTTGTACGGATGGACGGGACAGCCCGCCGTGTCTTCTTTCAGGATTCGTGCTGATAGTTCAGCAGCAGCGGCCTTGACTTTCGCGTCTTCGGCTTCGCGCTCACGCCGGGCGGCTTCAATTGCTGCCCTACAGACTTCGCGCTGTGCTGGCGTGAAATCTTCATCCTGGCCGTATGCCCACGTCCGCACGCCGGACCCGGTGTAGTGGTTCTGCCCCCATCCCGCCGGCCGACCGTCGAGAAACAGTCCTGCGCGTCCGTCCTTGTTGCGCTTTGCCTTGCTCTTGGCGCGGCAATAGAACCGCTCACCGCTGGTAGGGACACCGTTGCACGGTTCGAGATCTAGCTCTGTGTTGAGCCATTCGGTGAAGCTTTCCACCACGTCGGCCTGGTTGAACGTGTTCATGATCCGCGCGCCTCCCGTGCCGGCACTGGCCGCGCGTTCGACAAGTCGCACACCACCCTTCTTCCGAGGTGACGACTGGGTAGGGTGCCGTCTGCAATTCGCCGTCTGCAGGTCGCAATCGAGACGCCCAAAGCCGCCGCGGCCTCGGCCGGGCTCACCAGCCGGGGCGCCTGCGACGCGCGCAGTGCCTCGACAAGCGGAGCCAGTGCGCGGGGCAGCTCGACGGCAAGCTCAGCGCGGATCGCCTCGCGCATCGCCTGCACAAGTGCGTCGGTCACGACTGCGGCTCCTCGGCGGGGTGTTGGGCACGCGCGGCCGCTACGACTTTCGCCAATTCGGCGGGCGTCGTGGGCAGGCGTTCGAGCGCTGCTTGTATTGCGAGCACGGTCCCGAGACGAATGGGCAGGCCGCCAACCGCGCGCTGTAGTGACGGCAGGGACGCGCCCAGAAGGGCCGGCGCGCGCAATCCCAATTGAATCAGCAGCTCACGCAGCCGGGGGCGTCCAGTGGCGGGGAACGTGACAGTCGGTAAAGAAACCATATTGTCATGGTATCACTCGACTTTGGCGAAAAGGCATCGCGGCCAGGGCCAACGCAGCCAAATCGTCAGTGATTTCAAGGAGTCGCCAGCGCTGCAGAATCAGGGACAAGGCTTAGCCTTGTCTTTTCGCCCACTGTCTCAATACGAGGTTCACCTTGTGCGGGTTGATGTCGATCCGTGGGTTTTTGCCCGCGAAGTGTTTGATTGTGAGGCGCACGGACGATGCCTTGCCCGCGCGACCTGGACGACTGGCGAAAAACCCGTTGAAGGTGTCAACCAGTTCCCGATCGGTCCATCCACGCTCTGCCTCGGCCATGGCCTTCGTCGTATTTGCGCCATCTATGCGCCCCCTGTATGCCTTGGCGAGCAGTGCCTTCAATTCCCCCGACTGTTCTATCTCTTGGGCCATCCGTTCGGCCGCGCTGACCGCTCGGTCGAATTTTCGCTTTCCCTTCTCGGTCAGCGGGCCGGCGTTTAGATATTCGAGCGCAACCGCCGCATGGTCCAGACACATCGATCCGATGCTGGCGAGGGTGTAGAGGCGCGAGAACTTGGGATGCTTCCTCGCCGTTGCCCAGCAGGCGTCGTTCTCGATCCTCCCAAGGGCGAGGCTGACGCGCAGTTGAAGGTCGGGCGGGAACTTGACCGGGTCTGGCTGATAGGGGCGGACTTCGGCTATCGACGCTTCGCAGTCCTGCGCAGACTCTTTGTCCTCCTCCCATCCTTTGCGCCAGTCGTCGGCCGCCTCACTGCGCCCCTGGGCTGCGCTCGCGCCGTCCTTGGCGTCCTTGCCCACCTGCCCGCCAATCGCCCGTCTTGCGTGAGATGGTGAATCCTGGTGAGGTCTTTTCTTCGTGGTCACGGTTGCATTCCCTGGTCTGCATCCCCGGTCGAAAGGTCGTGGGCGGGGCCAGGCGGGAATGCGTGCCCGGCCCGCGACTCGGTCATGACTCCGAGCCGCTGCCCACGATGAAGGTTAGCAGGCTGACGCCACAGTGACGCCAATTGCTGCCCAATAGTGAGTTTTCACACTCCGCCGCAGTTATCAGCCCCACAACACAAGCCCCGTAATTCCCGGTTGAATTGTCACCAGCACGCAGTGGCTATCACTGAAGGGGTATTTTAAGTCCGCCGCGTTTGCCATTTCGCCACCCCGGCGAACCGGTGAGTTATTGCATCCGGCAGGGTGATCTTGCCAATTGGCGCGGTCAGGTCAACGTCCAAGAGAATCTGCTGGTTGCCGAGCCCAAGACGCGATTCGGCGGGTAGGGCTACAGGCTTTTCAGCCGGCCGTCGGCCAAATCGACCGGGGCACCGCGCACGTGCACGCGTCGCCCGTCCACGCTCACGCGGCCCTCGGCGATGGCGCGAATCACGGCGGGATACAGTCGATGCTCCTCGGCTAAGATGCGCAGGCGCAAGGCTTCCGCGTCGTCACCGTCGAGCACCGGCACCACGGCCTGGGCGATGATGGGCCCGGTGTCAGCGCCGGCGTCGACGAAGTGAACGGTGCAGCCGGAGAAACGCACGCCGCCGTCGAAGGCCTGCTTCTGCGCGTGCACACCGGGAAAGGAGGGCAAGAGGGCCGGGTGAATGTTGACCACGCGATGGGGAAAGGCATCGAGAAAGGTCGGGGTCAGGATGCGCATGAAGCCGGCCAGAGCCACCAGACCCACGCCATGCCGGCGCAGTTCGTCGAGGAGCGCGTGATCGAAATCCTCGCGCTGGGCGAAATCCTTGTGCGAACGCAGGAAGGTTGGGATGCCGGCCTGGGCTGCGCGTTCCAGGGCACCACAGCCGGGTACGTTGGCCCCCACAACCACCACCCGCGCCCGGCCCATCTCCCCGCGCGCGGCGGCGTCGATGAGCGCCTGCAGATTGGTGCCGCTGCCCGAGGCGAGGACACCGACCTTCATGGGATGAACTCAACCGGCGCGTCGGGCCGGTCGGCGACAACCACCTGGCCAATAATGGTGGCCTTCTCGCCCTCGGCTTCCAGGATCGACTGGGCCGCGTCGACAGCCCCGGCCGGCACCGCCACCACCATGCCGATGCCCAGGTTGAAGGTGCGCCGCATTTCCTCGGGCGCCACCTTGCCCAGCTTCTGCAGTAGTCCGAAGACCGGCGGTGGCGTCCAGGAACCCAGGTTGATCTGCAGCGCGAGCAGCGCGCCGGGAGGCAACATGCGTGGGGGATTTTCAACCAGGCCTCCGCCGGTGATGTGGGCTGCGCCCTTCATCAGGCCGGCGGCAGCCAGCATGCGCAGGGCGCGCACGTAGATGCGGGTCGGTCGCAGCAGGGCCTGGCCCAGCGGCTCGTCGAGCCCCTTGGGCTGGGCGGCGAGATCGAGCCGGGCGTGGTCGAGAAACACCCGGCGCACCAGCGAATAGCCGTTGGAGTGGAAGCCAGAGGAGGCCAGGCCGAGCAACACGTCGCCGGCCGCGATGGTCTTGCCGTCGATGAGCGAGGCCTTGTCCACCACGCCCACGCAGAAACCCGCCAGGTCGTACTCGCCCGGCTGGTAAAAACCGGGCAGCTCCGCGGTCTCACCGCCGATGAGGGCGCAGCCCGCCTGCTTGCAGCCGTCGGCTATCCCGGAGATGACCTCTGCCGCGATGGCCACTTCCAGATGGCCGGCAGCAAAGTAGTCGAGGAAGAGCAGCGGCTCGGCCCCGCACACCACTAGGTCGTTCACATTCATGGCCACCAGGTCGATGCCGACCGTGTCGTGCTTGCCCATCAGGAAGGCCAGCTTCAGCTTGGTGCCGACGCCGTCGGTGCAGGCCACCAACAACGGGTTCTTGTAGTTCTTGGGCAGGGCGCACAGGCCGGCGAAGCCGCCGAGATCGGACAACACCTCGGGCCGCATGGTGCGCTTCACATGCCCCTTGATTCGCTCGACCAGCGAATCGCCAGCGTCAATGTCGACGCCGGCGTCGCGGTAGGTCAGTCCCGTTTTCACCTTCTTGCTGTCGGGTGCATCAGCCATTGTCAAGCTCCCTCGCCGCGGCCAGCGAACATATACCCCCGTGAAAAGGTCGGCGGTAGTGTCACTTTTTCTCCGACTTTGGCTCGCCCCACAGCGTCGCGACAACGCTTCGGCTGCCACCTTCCGAACGGTGCTCACCCAGGTAGATACCCTGCCAGGTGCCGAGTTGCAGGTGTCCGTCGGAGATCGGCAAGGTCAGAGTCACGCCCAGCAGGCCAGATTTCAAATGGGCCGGCATGTCGTCGACGCCCTCCAGATCGTGGACGAAGTAACGAGCGCCATCCGGGATGGCCTGGTCGGTCCAGTGGGAGAAGTCGGCCCGCACGTCTGGATCCGCGTTTTCGTTGAGGAAGAGCGAGGCCGAGGTGTGTTGCAGAAGAAGGTGCAGCAGGCCAACCCGCACGGACGCCAGCCCAGGGACCTGGGACACAATCTCGTGGGTGACCAGGTGGAAGCCACGAGGCCGGGCTGGAAGCCGGATGATTGTTTGATGCCAGTACAAGGTTTGGCCAGCCTTCTGCCGCATGCGGTGCCGCTTTGTAAAGGCCCGAATCGCGTGCGGAGCCGGCGAGCTCCCCCTACGTGGTAGGGGTGGCAGGTGTGGGGCCGAAGGGCGAAGCGAACCCTTTGAGGGTTCNNGTAGGCGAAGGCGGGCTTAGCCCACGGCCTTGCGGCTGCTGCCGCAGCTGCCAGGCCTGGAGCCAGAGCGCGGGAGGGTTTGGGAACCCTTTGAGGGTTCCCATGTAAATCGGGAAGAAACCCGGCCCGCCAGGTGTTGTTCGCGTAGGATGGTTCGCGGCAGCGCGGGCCGCTCTTGGCAGCAAGCAAGAAACTGGAAAGGCAGACCATGCGAAAAAGGACCCTGGTTCTTTCGGTGATGTTGGCGACGGCGGCCTTGGCGGCGGGGTTGGGGCTGGGCGCGCATTTTGCGCCGCGCGCTGCCGCGGAATCGGCCGTGGCGCCTGCGGCCATAACCCCGAAGACCCAGGTTCCTCAGGAAGCGCGCTCGTTGTCGCAGGCCTTTGCGGCCACCGCCCGGGCCTTGCGACCCAGCGTGGTGCGTATCGATGTCGAGATCGAGCGGGCCAAGCCAGTCCGCCGCAACTTCCAGCGCGACGACTTGCCGCCCGACATGGAGCGCTTCTTCGAGCACTTTTTCCAATTCGGCGACGGTTTTGAGGGCCTGCCCATGCCTGGTCCCGGGCGTGGCACCGGGTCCGGAGTAGTCCTCGACGGCGCGGGCGACATCATCACCAACAGCCACGTGGCGGAAAAGGCCAGCAAGGTCACGGTGATTTTCGCCGACGGACGCGAGTTCCCCGCCAAGATCGTGGGCACCGATCCCAAGACCGACGTGGCCGTGATCCGCCTGCAGAATCCGCCGTCGGGGCTGGTAGCTGCTCGCCTGGGCGATTCCAACGTCATCGAGGTGGGTGAATGGGTGCTGGCTATCGGCAGCCCGCTCGGACTCGATCAAAGTGTCACCGCGGGGATCATCAGCGGCAAGGGCAAGGTGACACGCAACGTGCACATGTCAGGCGAGCGCATGCGCGAGTACATCCAGACTGATGCCAAGATCAACCCGGGCAACTCGGGCGGCCCCTTGGTCAACCTGCAGGGTGAGGTCATCGGCATCAACACCCTCATCAACGTGGGGCCGGGTGGCGCCTATGGCTTTGCCATCCCCATCAGTCAGGCGCGGAGAGTGGCCCAGATGATCATTCGCGACGGCCGGGTACGCCACGCCTGGCTGGGCGTGGCCATCGGCGACATCAAGGATGGCGTCAAGGTGGGTGCGGACGGCGAGCCCGAGCAGAAAGATCAAACGAGCAAGTCCGGACCAGCGCGCGCTGCCTGGGTCAGCCAGGTGCTGCCGAACGGCCCGGCCAGCCAGGCCGGCGTGCATGTCGGCGATATCGTCACCCAGATCGACAAGCAGAAGATAGAAGGAGCGGCCGACGTGGTGGACTACGTATCGGGGCAGAAGGTGGGCGACAAGGTCAAGCTGGCGTTCTTGCGTGATGGCCATCCCAGCACGGTGCTGGTTACCCTGGGCGAGTTGCCCGCGCGGCCCGGCGAAGAGCCCGACGCCCAGGTTGAGAAGGACAAGGTTGGGGTGCAGTTGCAGACCTTGACGCCTGACATGGCGCGCATGCTGGGCATGGATCCTGGGGCAAAGGGTGCGGTGGTCAGCGGGGTGGATCCAGGCGGTCGGGCCGCCAAGGCAGGGCTACGGGCCGAGGACGTCATCGTGGAGATCGACCGCAAGCCAGTCACCAGCGCGGAGGAGGCGGTGAACGCCCTGCGCGCGGGCAGCAAGGCGGGGCACCTCTTGCGGGTCCGGCGCGGGGACACCTTCCGCTTCGTCACAATCCCGCCGCAGTAGAGGATAGCTAGCCGCAACCTCACGGGTGTCAGACGATTCGTCGCACGCCCTCTGGTTGCGGTCGCGAGGCTGCTCTGTGCGAAATGGCTAACCCATCAGTGCAGCAGGGTCGCGGGCCCGGCGAGGCCGGTCGCGCTGCGAGGCAGCTCGATGGTGATCCGCAGGCGGGCATCAGCCGAGGTCGTCAGGTCGAAGCTGCCGCCCATCTGGCGAATCGTCTCGCGCGGCGGCCACAGAGCCAGGGCGATCTGGTCATCCGGCGATTGCGGGACAGTTTCGCCCGCGGGCTTGCCCGAATCCGGTTGTCGCACGGGGGAATTGAGGCAGGAATCACGGCTGGGCGTGTGAAAACGCACGGTCAAGCGGGCCGTCGCTCCCAGATCCTGCAGGGAAAAATCCACGGGCGAGCCCAATCCGTGCTCGCCGCCCACCTCAATCAGGACGCGCACAACCTGGCGGAGGCGGGCAGGGTCCCACCAACCGACCAAGCGGCCGGGAGCCACCAGCCGGATCTCCACGTGCTTGCGATCCTCCAGTCCAGGCAGGCTTGCCATGGTCTCTGAAACGATCTGCACCAGATCGGTCTCTTCCGGGCAAGCGGTGGGGTTGAGCACAGCATCGACATCCTCCAGGCCGCGCGCCAGTCGCTGCAGACTGGAGAGGAAGTGGCCGCTGTTCTGCAGACTCGAGCGCGCGTCGCCCAGACGCTCATCTTGCAACAGGGACTCAAGCTGGGTGAAGAGGTGCGGCAGGGGCCGAGCGAGCCAGCGCGCCACCGTGCCGATGAGGGCGTCGCGGGCTTCCAGGGCGCGCGCAAGGTCGTCACTTCGCTGTCGCTGCTGCTCGTGGCGCAGCGACAGCGCGGCAGCCTCGCGGATGAGAGCCTCGTTCATCTCACGCAGCCCGCGGCTACTATCCTCGTTGTGCAGGATCTGATTGATCATCCAATTGATCTTCTTGGCGTCGCCCACCACGCCCTTACTGTAGGAAGGCGGATCGCAGAATGGGTTGTGACAAAGCCGTCCCCCGAGCAAGGCCAAAGGATGGGTTTGCAACATCGCTGCGAGCAGGCCGTTGCCCAAGCGACGGCGATCGAACGCACAAAAGGCCACGCTGCGGGTTGCGCGCATGAGCTCGGTGATGTCGGCTTCGTAGCTGGAAAGCGTGGCGGGCGAGATGTCCAGGTCGTGGAGCAATGATCCCGAGAGGCTGGCCACCCGGTAGCCGTGAAAACCGAGAGCGTGCGTCCTTTCGATGGCGAGGCGAGCGATCTCAAGCGTGCGTTTTGCGTCGAATCTTCCCTCGGTCGAGTACACCTCGCGCGCATCACGCAGGACCAAGGCCCCACGCTCGCGCAGACTGGCGGTGGATACACCGGCCTGGTTGAGCAGAATGCACACGGCATTCTGATGCTCCGTCGACGCCACCAGGGCGGAACACTCGCCCCGGCGCAGCCCGTCGAGCAGAAAGGCCGCAACCGCCTCGCGTCGTTCGTCGCGGGTGACGGTCGCCGCGCAGAGGTGGCTGCCCGCCTCCAGGGACGATAGTTCCTTCTCGAACACCATCATCGTGGACTCCTGGCCAGCCGGCCGCCCAATCGCCCTATCACAGAAAAAACCACGACCACAGAATACCGCTACGGCCGGAACAAGTGAAGCACGAAGCAGTCAGCGAGCCAGCGAACGTTCGATGGCGCGTACGGTCTCGACCATCGCCTTGATCGCGGGCGGCACGTCGATGATGGTCAGCGCGCTCAATGCCGTGCCCGGGTATTCCTCTTCGCGCTGCTCGGCGACCGAAATGAGCACGCGCAAAGCCCGCTCTGGGGTAATGCGATCCATGTCGCGGCCGGGCGGCGCCAGTCCCACCGACTGGATGCCCAGCCCACGTGCGGCATCCAGGACTGCTCCCAGACTGATCCGTAAAGCGTCCTCGGAGAAGCTGGTCGTCGGGCCCACGCCGACGGTCAGGATGCGGCGCCAGGGCACGCGGGTGGTGAAGAAGAGTAGCTTTTCTCCGGCCGCGCCTTCCAGACGGCCTTCGCGCAAAAGCTGCGACAGGCGACCGTTGAGGCGCCAGTCGAGAAGACCAGCCGCGCCGCGCAAGGGACGCACATCGGCCCACACCGGCACCACCAGGGCGTCACCGCCTGAGCAGTGATCCCAGCGGCCGAGGTCGACCGGGAGAAAGGCAATTTGGCTAGCGGCCAGCATCTCAGGGTGCGATGCCAAGCAAATCTAGAGCGGAGTCGAGCAGCCCGTTGACGAACGCAGGTGCTTCCTCGGAGCCGAAGTGCTTGGCCAACTCCACCGCTTCATTGATGGCAACACGCGCAGGAACGTCGGCCTGGCAGTGGGCAAGTTCAAAAAGCGCGAGGCGCAGGACATTGCGGTCCACCCGCGCCAAGCGCTCCACTCGCCAGTTCTGGGACAGCCGGGCCAGAATCTCATCCAACTCGACCCGGTGTGCGCACACGCCGTGGACCAAGGTGGCGGCCAGCTTTTCATCGAGGGCGGATTTCTCCGCCTGCTCGCCCAGGTCTTCATTCTGGCTGACGCCGAATTCGCGCAGGTGGGTTGCCAAAGCCACGCCTGGATCAACGCTCTCGACGCTGTCCATGGCGTACAAAACCTGGAGCGCCACCGCGCGGGCTCGGCGCCGCGGGCTCATCTAGAGCACCGAACGGTTTGACGGACCGAGTGAAATTGCGCAG
>PMJO01000026.1 GCA_003158455.1 Myxococcales bacterium
GACCTTGGTCCAATCCTTGAACGGTCGGTTTAATGCGGAGGACATTGTTATGCGGAGCTGAATGGCGGCCGCGTCGGTAATAGAGGGATTCCGACGACCACCGGCCTTGGCGTGCTCGGCATTACGGTGACGTTCTCTCTTGAAAGGAGGACGTCATGCTCACCGATTTGTTCGAGTCCGCCGCACGCATTCAGGCACTTCGTGATGGCCCTTGCGGGACGATGCTTGATGGCTTCACGCAAGCGCTGGCGCGAAACGGGTACGCTCCGCTCACGATCCGCCGACATCTCCGAGCTGCGGAGCACTTCGTCCATTGGGCGAAGCGCGCGGGAATGTCTCTCAGCGCCACAATTGGCCCAGCTTTGGAGCGATTTCGTCGCCACCTGCAGCGAGCTGGGCGATGCCCGCACTTCGGGCATACCTTTCAGCTGCAGATTCTCCACGGCGCTCGTCTCTTCCTGACGTATCTCCAGGATTTGGGGCCTTTGGGCGGCCGGACTGTGAAGAGCACGGTCCCCTCGTCGCCGCTGATCGCAGGTTTCCACCAATGGATGCGGCAGATGCGTGGGACGTGTGCGATCACCTTGTCGAATTACGGGCGTCATCTTCGCGCACTCCTCACGCGGCTTGGTGACAAGCCGGGCACGTGGGACGCGCGAGGCCTGCGACAATTCGTGCTGGATGGTAGCCGCACATACGGCTGGGCGGCCGCCAAGACGCGCACGACGGCGCTTCGGATGTTCCTCCGGTATCTCATCGCCGAAGGCCAGTGTGCCAGCGGATTGGAGGGAGCCGTCCCCGTCCTCGCCCATTGGCGTTTGTCGTCCCTGCCCCGTTACCTGTCCGACGACGATGTGGAGCGCCTCATCGCCTCCTGCGATATCGCTTCTCCGGTCGGCAAGCGTGACCGCGCGATTCTGCTGCTACTCGCGCGCTTGGGCCTGCGGGCCGGCGACATCGTTCAGATGCAACTCCATGATATCGACTGGAAAGGGGCGTGGATTCACGTGTCCGGCAAAGGCCATCGTGAGACGCGACTGCCACTGAGCCACGAGGTGGGGAAGGCTTTGGTCACCTATCTAACCCGTGGTCGGCCGCAGACAGACGCCGACGCTGTCTTCGTCCGTTGCTGCGCACCGTTTTGCGCATTCGGCTCTCATTGTGCCGTCTCGGTGATTGTCGATCGAGCCTTCAGCCGCGCGGGCGTGACTCGCCCGAGTCGCGGCGCCGCACACCTGCTGCGGCATTCCGCCGCGACGTCGATGCTCCGGCACGGCGCCTCGTTGTACGAGGTGGCGGCACTCCTTCGTCATCGTTCGGTCGCGACGACGGAGATCTACGCAAAGGTCGACGTCACAGCGCTCCGCCGGATTGCTCAGGTGTGGCCAGAGGGGCAGCCATGCTAGCCGCTGCTGTTGCATCGTACGTCGCGGTCCGTCGCTCCGCCGGCTTTGCCCTCCGATCGGGAGCGTTGCTGCTCGATAGCTTCGCAGCCTTTTCGGATGCGAGGGGTGAAGCGTATGTCCGTGTTTCCCTCGCCGTCGAGTGGGCTGGGCTCGCCCGCTCGGTGTCCCAACGCGCCCGGCGACTGGGGCAAGTGATCCGACTCGCCCGCTACCTCCACGCGGAGGACATCCGCCATGAGGTGCCACCCCCGGCATTCGGTGCAGAGAAGCGCACTCGTCCGGCGCCCTGTATCCTTTCCCCGGATCAGATTCGACAGCTGATTTCGGCCGCCGCTCGCTCGGGGTACCGTACGCTCCGGCGCGACACCTACAGCACGCTGTTTGCGTTGCTCGCATGCACCGGACTGCGCGTCTCCGAGGCCATCCATCTCCGATTCGAAGACCTCACGCCAGATGGTCTCGTCGTCCGGTGTTCGAAATTCCGCAAGAGCCGTCTGGTCCCTCTGCACGATACCGCCCGAGCCGGCATCGAGCGGTACGTGCACCGACGGCGTGCATATGCCCCCATGGAGCCCCACCTGTTCGTGTCGCTGCGGCGAAAGCCCCTTTTGCTCCAAGATGTCGAGGCCGCCTTCCGCACAGCCGCCCGAGCCATTGGTTTGCCCGACTCGCCTCGGGCACGACCAACACCGCACTCGCTCCGCCACACGTTCGCTGTGCGAGCCTTACAGGCCTGCCCGGACGGGCGTGATGCGATCACCCAGCACATGTTGGCGCTGTCGACGTACCTCGGTCACGCCAGAGTCGCCGATACCTACTGGTACCTCGAAGCGGTACCGGAGCTGATGACCGACATCGCCGATGACTGCGAACACTTCGTGATGGGAGGACAGCGATGACCCCAATCGCGCCGCACATCACCGCCTTCTTCCAGCAGCGACTACCGCTTGAACGAGGCGTCAGCAGCCACACCTCGGATTCGTACGCATACGCGTTCAAGTTGCTCCTGGAATATGCGAGTGGGCGGTTGCATGTCCCGCCTTCGGCCTTGTACTTGGAGCAGATTGATGCCCACCTCATCGTCGACTTCCTGAATCACCTGGAAACGGCTCGTGCGAATCACCCAAGCTCCAGAAACGTCAGGCTCGCCGCGATCAAGTCGTTCATGCATTTCATGGAATTCCGCGAACCCGCGGCCATCGACCAGATCCGGCGTATCCTGGCGATCCCGCCGAAGAAAGCCGAAACCCGGTTGGTCCGACACTTGACGGTCGAAGAAATACACGCTCTCTTGAACGCGCCCGCCCCGTCAGGGTGGGATGGCCTTCGCGACCGCGCCATGCTCCACCTCTGCTTCGCCGCCGGGCTCCGTGTTTCAGAGCTGGTCGGCTTGCAGCTCAAAGACCTGACCCTTCAGCCGCAGGCGAGTATTCTCGTGCACGGCAAAGGCCGACGGGAGCGGTGCTTGCCACTATGGAAAGTCACGACTACGGCCTTGCGCGCGTGGCTCGGCGTGCGTGGAACGTTACCCGCGCCCGAGGTCTTCGTCGGTGCTCGCGGCCAGTCTCTGACACGCTCGGGTTTCGAGTACATTCTGGCCAAGCACGTCGAGGCAGCAGCGAAGTCCTGCCCGTCGCTGGCGGCGAAGCGCGTATCGCCCCATGTCCTGCGGCATACGTGCGCTCTCACCGTGTTGCAAGCCACCAAGGATCTGCGCAAGGTCTCTCTCTGGCTCGGACATGCCCACATGCAGACGACCGAGATGTACACGCGCGCGGATCCGTCGGTAAAGCTGGAAGCCCTCGAATCAATGATCGCGCCGAAGCTTCGATCTGGTCGCTTCAAGGCCACGGACAAGTTGATTGCCTCCCTCATGTCCCGCTCCATAATGCGGAGCCACTCGCCATCCAGGTGACGGTCTGGCGGGGCCTCTTCACACGAGGCTCCGCATAACAATGTCCTCCGCATTAAAGATGTAATGCGGTCCACCGCATTACCGGTTGGTGGTGATGAGAGTTGCGCGCCGGTAGTCGTAGCGCTCGGCAATGACCTGGAAGGCGAGTTTGGCCTGCGCGGGGTCCATGGCGAGCACGGCGAAGTCGTCAATGGCCAGGAGGTCGGCGCGCACGTAGCGGCGCAGGGCACGGTCGAGTGAGCCATGAATGTCGGCGCCGTGCAGGTCGGTCAGCATGCGCGGGGCGGAGGTGAAGACGACGCGCTTTTGCGCCTGACAGGCCCGGAAGGCCAGGGCGCGCGCAAGGAAGGTCTTGCCTGTGCCCGGGTTGCCGATGAAGAGCGGGTTGGTGCCCTTGGCTATGAAATCGAGGTCGTGCAGGGCGAGGTAACGTGCGCGCACGCGCTTGCGAGCCTGGTCGAAATCAAAGTCGAAGGCATCGACGGTGTTGATCTCGGGGAAGTGCGCATCCTTGATCCTGCGCTCAACGGAGCTGCGGATCCGACTGTGCTTTTCGCCATCGCAGAGACGGTCAATGATTGCAACCGGCGTGAGGTTGTCCTTGGCCGCGCAATCCAGCAGATCCTTGACGGCCGAAGCCATGCCAGGGAGGCGCAGCCAGCGGAGCTTCTCGATGAGGACTTCGACCTGACTGGGATCGTCTTGGCTCTTCATTGGGGCTCTCCTGGGGCAAGTGGGTCGGACGGTGGGTCGCCCGGGTCGCGGGTCATGGCGAGGGCGACGCGCTGGTCGTACAGGGAAAGATCGGGCTCGGGCAAAGAGATGCCGTCGAGAGCTGGGTCGCCGAGGTGGAGAGGCGGGGCGCAAGGAGTGAGCCCCCGCTTGTGGCGCAAGACGTACTCGACGTACTCGGTGCCGACGTGGCCGGTGCGCATGACCTCGTCGACGGCGCTGGTAGTGGCGGAGTCGCCAAACAGCTCGACCAAAAAAGTCAGGCGCACACTCTCTCGACGAAGGGAGCGCGAGCCAGCAGCCAGGATTTTGAAGTAGTGGACGCCGACAGCGCCGAGGCCGACCAGGCCGGGAGGCAATTGGTCTGGCTTGCAGCGAGGCTTTTGGGCCAGGGCGGCCTGGCGATGGGCGGGGAGCTCGTTGTCCTTGTTGGTGTCCCAGCAGCGCGCATGCGAGGCGACGCGCTTGGGTCCGAGGAAGACGGACACGTCGTGGTCGGTGCCACGGACGAGGACGCATTGGTCCACCAGATGCGGTGGCACAGAGTAGAGATTGCGGTCGAAACGGACGCGAAAGGTCTTGCTGACTGTGACGGGGTCGACGTCGTCGGTGTTGAACGAGACTTCCTGGATAGGCCGCAAGGCTCGCCGCTCGTCGTGCTCGAAGACCAAGGCGGGTACTTTGCCGGTGATGTCGTGGACGCGGTTGTTGGCAAAGGTGTCGCGCCAGGCGGCTGCCTTGACGTTGATGTCCAGCAGGTCTGAGGGACGGCAGCCGGGCCAGAATCGCTCGCGCACAAAGCCGATGGGACGCTCGACCAGACCCTTTTCGTTGCCTCGGCACACGTTGCAGGCGATGGCGCCAAACTGGCGGGCACGTGCGTAGGACAGGAATGTCGGATTGAAGACGGTGGCAATGGGCGTATGCGACAGCACCACCGTCTTCATGTTGTCGAAAATGTCGACAGTGGTGCTGCCGCCAAAGAAGCGCAGGGCGCG
>PMJO01000363.1 GCA_003158455.1 Myxococcales bacterium
CTCCAGGGCCGATGGTACTGCAGGGGAAACTCTGTGGGAGAGTAGGTCGCCGCCGGGATTATTTTTTCTGATATGGGAACCCTGAGAGGGTTCCCACACCCTCTCGCGATGTGCGCGGCCGGCGAGGGCGCGCGCAAAGTGCGCGGGGTGGGCAGGGTAGGCTGTCCGTCCCGAAGTGCCGGCCGGCTCCCCACTCGACTACGGCAGGAAGGCATCCCCTTCCTGCTTCTTTCTTGCGTGGGAACGGGTCAGATCCGGAATACGCGATACTCGCCACTCTGGAAGATTGGGCGCAGCGTGCTGGCCCAGGCGGGCTGTTGCCCAGGATAGAGTACGAAGTAGTCGATATGACATTCAAGTGCCTGCTGGCGAAATCCTTCCCACGTGGGTGCGCCGAGCATGGCCGCAACCTTGGTGTTTGCGGGTGATGTCAGGGCCGGTGCGTACCGCCAGCTTATTCCTTGCGCGACGTAAACTCGGCGCTCCATCAGGCTCTGGAACATGAGATTTCCCTCGACCATGCCAATCTGAACGATGGCGTTCTTGGGCGTTTTCTCGCGGAGGAATGCTGCCGCCTCGGAGGCGCTACGTGATAGAGAGATATGTGTGGCTTTGTCCGATCCGGGATAGACGAACCCGGTCTGAAGCGAATTCGCGCAATGGTTGACTTCGAAGCCCAATACCACGAGCGCGACGGGCAGCACTGTGGTCGCAAAAACTCGCCGCACCCAGAGTCCTCGGGCAAGCAACCAGGCTGCTAGGGCACAACCACACCAGGTACTGAGGGCCAGGTATGGCCAGACAAGAGTCTTGTGGATGACCTCGTAGCGATCTCCATAGCCCGCGTTGAGACGGAGGCCCAGGGTCACGAATAGGTAGCCTATCGATGTGGTGCAGAAGAACCACATGCTTCCTGGCGGCAGTTCCTTTCGAATTTGGCGAGAACTGGCGAGCAAAGCGCACAGGAGGGCCAATATGCCAAACGTCAACACCACAAACACGGGAGCGGCCACCGCCAAGAAGAGCGGATAGTTCTTGCTCAGCTCAATCACGCAGTTTGGACAGGCGCCGCCCAGCCGGCCGAGTATCCCCTGCAGGTTTGCGATGCCCGCCGTCGTCCCAGGCAAGAAGGTCGGCGCCCGAGGAATTGCCGGTAGGACGACAAATGCGCAACCAGCGAACCCGACTGACGCCAACCCGCCCAGAACAATCCGCAATCGGATGCTGAGGCGAGGAAAAGTGACTGCGGCAAACAGGAGCAGTCCGAAGGAGTAGGCCAGAAAGACCTGCGACTTGAAGAACGCGACACATAATGCCGCCAGAAGCCCCAGGAGAGTGTATCGCCGCAATTGCTTGGCGACACCCTCTATGCAAAACGCCCACGCTAACAGAAGAAGGGCCGTTCCAAAGGCTCCGTTGCCTGCGATCTGCTGGAGAAAGAAATAGCTGACCCAGCGATTGTCGAGCAAGTAGAATGTTGGATCTGGGACCGCAAGGCAAAGAACGATCGCCAGTGTTCCTGCACGGGGCCCAAGGATGATGCGGCCGAAGCTGTATGCGGCCAAGCCAGTCAACAGGGTCCCCAATGGCGCGAACAGAGCTGCGGCCGCGACATATGACGAGATCCCGGTCGTCCGCACGAACAGACTGGGCACCATGTAGGCTGCATAGTGATACGGCGGAAGTGAAGCGGTCGACAGGAGCGGATCGATGCTGAGGAGCTTGCCCGCGCCGCGAGCGAAGTGAGCCACGTTGATGGAATGATAGAAGGTGTCAAGCCAGGGGGTCGCGGTGACAGTGGTTGGCGCAAGCACGAGACCGGCCAAGTTCTGCCGCGACCACAGAGTTGCAAAAAGGATTGCAACCAAGAGTCCCAAGGCACCGACTGGCTCGAGTTTCAGCCTGTGGAGTGGTTGTTTCCTGTGCGTCTGGTAGGCAAGCAAGCCCAGGAGGACTACGCACAATGATAGGCTGACCAGTACATCTAGTCGCAGGATCGCGGTTCCTATGCACAGAATGACGTTGACGCAGTAGAAGCCCAAGACTGTGGCGACCACGGGATCGATGGTGTCTTCTGCAGACGTCAGGCGGGACAATATGCACACGCCCAGCCAGCCCGAAAGGCACCACAGAAGCAGCGATGCCAGCAGGATCGGCCAACAGATGCGCCCCGCCGCCATGGTTGTCCAAGTGGTGAGGGCGAGCGTCAACGCGCCCACGGTGGTGATCGCAGTCACATTGGTAGACCATTTCATGATCGGCCTGGCGCGGAAGGCGCGGGAGATGTTAGTACGGCCTATCGAAAATTCGTAGCTGGTTTGTCGACAGGCGGTACGAGCCCAACTTGCGCGCCCCCTGGCCGCCAACCTGTGCTAGCTTTCGCGACGGAACCGCCCTTCCGGCTGGTCCTTCTCCTGAACGTGTCCTATGCGAATCACCGAACGCATCCTCGCTGCCACCTTGGTCGGCTCTGATTGGGTCCTATGGTTGCTCATCTTCTTGTCCATCTTGTCGGTAACCATCATGGTCGAGCGGGCCATCGTTATGGCGGGCCGCGCCCCCAGCTTGGACGATCTGCGTGAACGCCTACTCAAGCTCCTCACTGCCGGCGACCTGCCTGGCGCGCGTGAGATCCTTGGGCCGCCGCGCTCGCCCGAGGTGCGGGTAGCTCTGGTCGGCCTGGCCGAGTTGCCGCATGGGCGCATCGCCGCCGCCGAGGCCATGGCCGGCGCACGATCGCACGAACGTCTCGCCATGGAGAAGCACCTGGGCATCCTCGGCACGCTGGGCAACAACTGCCCCTTCATCGGTCTGTTCGGGACCGTGCTGGGCATCATCAAGGCATTCGCCGATCTTTCGCACAATCAGGGCGGTGGCGCTGCGGTGGTGATGGCCGGGATTGCCGAGGCGCTGGTGGCCACCGCGGTCGGCCTCATGGTCGCCATCCCAGCGGTGGTGGCCTACAACATCTTCCAGGGCCGGGTGCGCCGCACCCTGGGTCGCGTGGATGCCATGGCGCACCTGATCCTGTCCCGGTCGCAGGAAGAAGCGGTGACCGCTGGATCGTCGAGCAAAGGGGCGTAGGTCATGGTGAGCGCGGCCAGTCGCTTCGAGGACGATGATTCAGGCCGGATGATCACCGACATCAACGTCACGCCCTTGGTGGATATCACGCTCGTCCTGCTCATCATCTTCATGGTCACCACCACGTATATCGTGAACCCGTCGATCAAGGTCGAGCTGCCCAAGGCAGCGAGCGGCACCGAGCAAACCCGCACTACCCTGGCGCTGACCCTGACCAAAGAGGGTGTTCTCTACCTGAACGGCGAGCCCTCGGACGACGCCGGGGTGGTCCGTTCCATCGCGGCCGATCTGCCCAAGAACCCCGACCTGCAGGCCATCATCGCCGCCGACAAGGTGGTGCCCCACGGCAACGTCGTGCACCTGATCGATCTGGTCAAGCGAGCAGGCGTGCGTAAGTTCGCCATCAACGTCGATGCCGCCTACCAATCGGGTGTGCCCATGCCGGCGCAGCCCGCTGGCGCCGCGCCGGCTGCAGCTCCTACGCCCTAGGAAGACCAAAGTGGCAAACGGTTTGGCGCTCAGCGGGTGGCGTGCTCATGCGACCCTCTGGGGCGGGCTGGTGGCGCTCGTCGCGCACGCTACCATCGCTTTCGCGGTGTCCTCGGTGCTAGGCCGGCCCAGGCAGGGACGGTCACCGATCACGCTCGAGATCGAAACCGTAGAGCGACATCCCGTCCCGATTGAGCCGCCGCCACCAAAGATCGAGCCCCCGACGCCCGTTCCCCGCGTGGCAAACCGATGGCCCTCGGCCAAGCCGCCCGCACCCCTGCCGCCCCCGAACCGCGAGGTGCCACCCGCGCCGCCCAGTGCCGAGCCCCCGCCGCCGGTTTTCGGCGTCACGCCTGAGTCAGTCATCGAGGGTGAAAGTGGGGTGGCGGTGCCAGTGGGAAACACGCTCATGACCAAAGATCGCACGCCGGCCAAGGAGCCACCTGCACCTCTCCCGCCAGCGGTCGACCCCGACGCATTTGCACCGGTAGCCGACAACTTGGTCTGCCAGCCCGCCGCCATGGCCAGCGAGGTCAAGGCCGACTACCCACCCGAGGCGCGGCGTTTGGGCATCGAAGGTCGGGTGCAACTCCGCGTGGGCGTCGATCGTCAAGGCAACGTGCGCTGGACCCGAGTCATCAAGTCTGCCGGCTACGGCCTAGACGAGGCAGCGAAACAGGCCCTGGCCCGCTCCAAGTTCAAGCCCGCGCACGCCTGCGATGGCCGCTTGGTCGACCAAGTCGTGCCCTGGACATACACGTTTCAGACTGAAAGGTAGACAAAGCTGCGTTGCGCCGGTTATCCTCAGAGTGGACTTTCTTGCGCGCCATGCGTGCATTCACCCTCACACTGGCTTTCTTCCTCGTCGCCCTGGGATCTGGCGTTTCGGCCTGGGCGCAGGGCTCATCGAGCATCCCAGCCCCGTCGGTGGATCGTTCGTTCGACGTCCAGCTCTTCCACCCGGCGGTCGGCCCCAAGAGCTACGTCACCCTGGACAGCGCCGACGTTCCTGGTCACCTCCTCTACAACCTGGGCCTGCTGACCAACTATCAATATAGCGCCTTCGCGCTTGACACCACCGCGAACAACCGCACCACGCGGCTGGATGTCGCTCGCCACCAGGCCGTGGCCGAGCTTTTCGGGGCGGTGGGCCTTTTCAATCTGTTCGAGTTTGGCGTCGCCCTGCCCATGACCTTGTACCTTTCAGGCGACGACTTCGATTCGACCGGGCAGGGCACTGGCGCGCAAATCCATGCCCACGGGATAGGCGACGTCCGGGTGGAGGCCAAGGCCGCGCCGCTTGCCTTCGGCCCGGACCAGGCTTTCGTGTTCGGAATTTCTGCGGGTGTGACCTTTCCCACCGGCGGTTCGGCGAACTTCCTCGGCGACAAGACCGTCACCGGCCGTGGCCGGGCCTTGCTCGAATACCAGAGCTCGGAGCGCTTCCGCACCGTGGTTATGCTGGGGGCCTTGCTGCGGGAGAAATCCAACGTCTTGGGAGCGGTGACGGGCGATCAAGTGTTGTACGGCGCAGCGGTCGACTTTCGTGTGCTGCCCGACATGTCCGTGCTGGCTGAATTCAACGGCCGGGTCGGTTCGTGGACCTATGTCGATGCCAATCCGGCCGAGCTTGACGTAGCCATGCGCGGCTATCTGCCGCGCATGTTCAGTCTCTTGCTGGGCGTCGGCCTGGGGGTCAACCATGGTATCGGCAGCCCCATGATCCGCGGTTTCCTAGGCCTGGGTTGGGCCCCGGACTTCCGCGACCGAGACCATGACGGCATCATTGACATTTTCGATCGCTGCCCTGACGAACCCGAGGACAAGGACGGCTTCCAGGACGACGACGGCTGCCCCGACGAAGACAACGACAATGACGGCATCCCCGACGCCGTCGACAAGTGTCCCAACCAGCCCGAGGATTTCGACGGCTTCCAGGATGACGACGGCTGCCCCGATCCAGACAATGACCACGACGGCATCCCCGATGTGGACGATGCCTGCCCCAACGATCCGGAGGACGGAAAGGGCAAGCGCCCGTACGATGGCTGCCCGAGCACGTTGGAGGATTCGGACGGTGACGGCATCCCCGACGTGAAGGACCAGTGCCCCGACGAGCCCGAGGACAAGGATGGCTTCCAAGACGAAGACGGTTGTCCTGACCCGGACAACGACAACGACGGCGTCCCTGATATCTACGATGGCTGCCCCAACGACCCTGAAGACATGGACGGGTTCGAAGACAACGATGGCTGCCCCGACCTGGACAACGACAAGGATGGGATTCCGGACAAGCACGACAAATGTCCCAACCAACCCGAAACCCTCAATGGCTACAAGGACGACGACGGCTGTCCTGACCCAGGTGCGCCCATCGTCGTGCTTCGTGAGGACAAGATCGACATCATCGAGCGCATAACCTTCCTGCCCGGCCAGACCGATCTCAGTCCCCAGGGACTTAGCATCGTCAAGCTGGTGGCCATGGTCATGCGCGGGCACACCGAATTGGCGCGCGTCCGTATCGACGTGCGCGCCGACGGCGTGACCGAGGCCACCATGCAGGGGCGCGCCCAACAAGTGGCCAAGGTCCTAGCGGCCCACGGCGTCGACGCAAAGAGACTCAAGATAGGCAACGTGAGCAGCGGCGCCGGTCGGGTGCAGTTCATTATCGAGAGCCGTGTCGCCCCCAAGAGCATCAAGTCACCGTTCCCAGCGACACCCCTGCCACCCCCGCCCGAAACACCGTCACCCCAGGCGCCCTAGCCCAGTTCGGTTTACACTGGCCAAAGCGACATGAAACCCCGAGGTTGGGCCGTCACCGATGTTGGCCGCAAGCGCGAGCACAACGAGGACAGTTTTCTGTGCAGCGATGAGTTGCAGCTCTACGCCGTCGCCGACGGGATGGGCGGCCACCTGGGGGGAGAACGGGCCAGTCATATGGCGGCCGAGATTCTGGAACGTGAGATGTCCGCGCGCCTGGCCGCCCGCCCACGCGCAACCAGGACCGACGACGACATCGCGCAGGCTCTCAGGGAATCCACCGCGGCCGCGTCGAAGGCCATCTTCGAGAGTGCCCAGGCCGAGCCGAACTACACCGGCATGGGCACCACCCTGACCGGCCTGTGCTTCCACGCCGAGAGCGTGACCCTGTGCCACGTGGGGGATTCGCGCGCGTACCTCTTCCGGGACGGGCGCGCGCGCCAGCTTACCGAGGATCACTCGTGGGTTCAGGAACAGGTGCGAGCAGGCCTGGTCTCTGCTGACGATGTCCTGGTCTCACGTTTTCGCAACATCATCACGCGCTCGGTGGGCTTCGAGCCCGCGGTTTCGCCCGACATCCTGACCATGCTGGTGGAAGCAGGCGACTGCTTCCTGCTGTGCTCGGACGGACTTTGCAACTACTTGGCCCCTGACGAACTGAGCCTCGCGCTCAGCAAACATTTCTACGGCGAAGCTGGCTCGGCCCTGGTCGCCATGGCCAATGAACGCGGCGGCGATGACAACATCACCTGCGTGATTGTGTATGTCGCGAACGCGCTTGCCGCGCCCGATGTTGTCCCGAATTCTCCCCCCTGATCATGAGCCAATTCGCACCGACCGGCGCCGTCGTTGGCCTGGCCGTTGCAGAAGGCCCATTTCTGCGTCGTGGATCACGGACGATCCCGGTAGCGCACAGTCAGCAAGGCCTGCAGCGGTTCTAGCGTGTCGTCGTGGCTGGGATCGGTCGGTCGCGCAATTGGCACGGTGACAAAAGACCAGTGGAAGCGGGTTTGAAGCGCCCCTTTGTCTCCAGGGCGAAAAAGCACGCGGACTAGAAGGAAAACGACAAAAGCGTGGATGGGCATGTTTGGAGTTGGCTCAGCCAGATGCGTGGACGTGTCTTCGGCGCGGGCGAGCGGCGCGAACGCGATCGCGCCGACGAGACAACCGATCCCGATTGCTACCAGGCGTGGGCTCTTTCCGATCATGGCTGTCTCCAACCGATGCAGAGGCAGTGAACCATTTGATGGGCAACGCCAAAGCAAAACGCATTCCAGTCAGCCACAGGGACGCTTCCGTTCGGCGGGCCACAGGTCGAACACATGCGTGTTTCCGCGTGCATCACCAAGCGTCAAGATGTCCGACAAGCTCCTCTACGTCAATTAGCCGCCGATTGATGGCAGCAAGAAAGTCCCCTGCTTCGAATCCCAGAACCGTCAACCGCCGTGGCGCATACGCGTTAGACGTGTTATGAAACAGCCGTAGACGAAGGCTGAAACAATGCTGCACCGAAAACATGTGGACGCGAAAGGAAACTGGGTGACCTTTCGGCCAGACATAAAGATCATGGATTGTACGATCCGCGACGGCGGTCTGATGAACGACCACCAGTTCGACGAAACCTTTGTCAAGGCGGTCTATGAAACCTGCGCAGCCGCCGGGGTGGACTACTGCGAGCTGGGCTACAAGGGGTCCAAACGCATCTTCGCGCCGGGCGAGCACGGGGCATGGAAGTTCTGTGATGAAGACATGCTCCGCCGCGTTGTGGGCGAGGGACCGCGCGCGCTGCGCATCTCGGTCATGGCCGACGTGGATCGCACCGACTACCACACCGACATTCTTCCCAAAGACAAGAGCGTCATCGATTGCGTGCGCGTCGCCTGCTACATCAACCAGATCCCGGGCGCGGTCGACATGATCAAGGACGCCCATGACAAGGGCTACGAAACCACGCTCAACCTGATGGCCATTTCCAAGGTCCAGGATCGCGAGTTGGAGGAGGCGCTGACGGTTCTCGGCAAGAGCCCGGTGGATACGGTCTACGTGGTCGACAGCAACGGTGCGCTCTATTCAGAGCAGATTCACGACTTGGTGCTCGGCTTCTTGGCGGCGTTGGACGGAACCGGCAAACACGTCGGCATCCATGCCCACAACAACATGCAACTTGCCTACGCCAACACCGTCGAGGCTCTTATCGTGGGCGCCGACCGTTTGGATGCCACCATCGCCGGGTTGGGGCGGGGCGCCGGCAACTGCGCGCTCGAACTCCTACTGGCGTTTCTCAAGAATCCCAAGTTCCACCTGCGCCCGGTCATAGAGTGCATCGAGAAGCATTTCGTGCCTTTGGCCAAGGAGCTGGACTGGGGCTACAGCATCCCGTACCTCATCACCGGCATGCTCAACGAACACCCGCGCGCGGCCATAGCGGTTCGGGAGGGCGAGCACAAGGATGAGTATTTGGCTTTCTACGACCAAATGGTCGAAAAGGACTAACCAAGGGAGGGAGGCTAGCTGTTCTCACCACAGAGGACACAGAGGCCACGGAGCCGGAGTGGAAAGAAGAAGGGGCTCCGGTCCAGTCTGAACCCTCTATTTTGTTCCGACTTCTGTGTTCTCTGTGCTCTCTGTGGTGGAAGAGCCAACTTCCCGCTTGTGAGGTGGGTTGACATTGGGTTTGGCGGCCACAAGGACAGCCTTTCTCCTATCAGCGCTGATCTGCGTGCTCGCGCCAGGGCGTGGTGCGGCCGCGCAAGCGCGTCCGTTCTTGGCTACGCCCGAGGAGCTGACCGCCGCGCTCGACGTTCTGGGCGACGCTGATCTGGTTGTGCTGGCCGATCCCAGCCGGCGGCCGGCGCGCCTGCGCTTGGCCACCCGGGTGGCTGCTTCGGTCGAGCGCGTGCGGGCCATGTTGGTTGACCTGGCGGCCTACCGATCCGCCCTGCCTGCCCTGCGCCGGCTCGAATTCGAAACGGCGGACAAGCGCCAGGTGGCGTCCAGTCGGCCGTCCGAAGGCATGGCGGTCTGGGAGCTGGAGGTTCCGCTCTGGAATCTCGAAGGCAAGCTCTGGCTGCAGCCCACGCCCACGGGCGCCGACCTGATCGTCATGGAGGGCGATTTTTCGCCCGGTCTGGTCCGGCTTTCCGCCACTTCCGAGCCGGCCGGCACGACTTTGCTGTCGATTGATGCCTCCGCGAACCTGCGCGACGTGAACTGGATCACGACAAGGATGGTCAAGCGCAACCCCATGGCCGAGCCCGGCCTGGCCGCCGCGTCCTTTTACGTCGTGTTGCGTGCGCTGCGCTTGCAGGCCGAGCGCGTGGGCGACGCGCCGGATGGCCGACGGCATCCGGCCACGGCACCGTCGCCACCGCAACTGTCGGAGCTGGATGGCGGCCGCCTCGCTCGCCTGGCAGGCGCAGGACTGCAAGCGCCTGCGCTGCTCGCCGCCGTTCGCAGCCAGGGAAACGGCCGTCTGGCGCTGGTCCAGGTTCTCGCTCTGTCACGACTGCCGGCGGGCGCTGCTGCCGGCCTGGTCGCGCAACCCCAGATCTGGCAAGTCCTGCCGGGCTGGCACAAGCTCAGCCCGGCCAAGCCCGCCGGAGACTGCAGCAGCGCAACCTGCTGGAAGCTCGATGCCAGCTTCCCATTTCTCGATCTAGATGCGACCTGGAAAATCAGAATGCAGCCTTGGCGTGCGCTTTCCGTGGCCGGCGCCTGTCAAGGAGCAGCCATGGGCCTGGATCTGTTTCCCAATGGCGCGGTCACCGCAGCCGTGTTGTCGCTCTACCCGCGCCTAGACAAAGCCGGCTATGTTCCGCGCAAGTCAATCGAGTCCGAACCCCTGCTCGAACACGGCCTGGCGCTAGGCGTGGCCCTGGTCGATGCGATCACTCTAGTTCGCGCTCTGGACGCAAACGTGCGGTGAGCCAGGCTTGATGTGCTGGTGGTCAGTTGCCGCAGTAGCCGAGGGTAGTTGATCCCCGCAGACTCTTGCAGGTAGTGCCGATGCATTCTCCGGCCTGACCCCCCAGATGGCACAGATTTGTGCAAAGCAAGGAAGTGTCCGAGCAGACCAGCTTCGGGCCACAATTGCCCGCGCCTCCTCCACAATATGTGTATTGCAGAAGTTGGCCCCAGGATGGCGGCTCGCAGGTCCCAGTCCCGTCCGCATTGACGTAACATCCGTCTGCCGAATCACAGGGGTCGGGCGCAAACAGATCACAGGACGATCCAGGACCACCCCCATCGGGTAGCGTGAGTTCGGGCGCCACGTCGGGCTCTGGCGCGGCGTCAGGCGTGAACAAGCCTCCCCCTCCGACGCCTTGAGGTCCCGCTCCGCCATCACCTAGCAGGGTCACCACGCCGGAGTCGAAGACCACGGTGCGCGTGGGTGGCGTTGTACTAGTTGGCTGCGGCGAATTTGGAAAACTCGTGTCGTCGTGCACGGCGCACGCAAGCAGCACTGCACTGCCCCCGGCGAACGCGATTGCCAAGAGTCTCATGAACCTAGGGTGCATTTGCCCTCCTTGCAAAGAGCTGCGGTGGCGGCGCAGGAAGGATCCTGCGACATCACCGCCGCGCACATCGTGCCCGCACAGCGGGCCTGCCGAGCCCGCTCGAAGCCAGCCTTGTCCTTCTTGGGCAGCGCCCGCTGCTTGCCACCGCCCGTACAGCCGCAGCAGTCGTCCGGGACCAGGACACAGTTCGAGTCAACTTGGCAGGCGGCAGCCGCCGTGGCTGCACTGGGCGCGGCCGCCGGAAGCAGGCCCGCTGCCCAAATGGCTACCTTCCACGCGAGTCTCATATGATCCCACAAGTATAACCCTTTGGGCCAGGCGAGGCACCACCCCACGATTCTTTCCGACACCCTGGGGTGACGGGCCCAAGGAAATCCGTGTATTGCGGCCCAAAACCTTCAAAATTGCGCTCCATTCTCTACAGGGTTAACCTTCTCCTCGCTGGAGTGTCTACGGCCATGTCTAGACTAGTCGTTCTTTCCTGCTTTGCTTGTCTGTCACTCGTCGCTGCATGCGTGGACACCAGCCAGCCCGCCAAGGTGGCCGCGTGCGGTTCACATTGCTCTGACAGCACAGGCGGTTCAGCTGCCGGCAGTGGTGGCACGACCGGGACGGGAGGCAGTGGTGGACGCGGCGGAACTCAAGCCCGCGGCGGGTCGACCGCAGCTACTGGAGGCGGGACGGCAGGTACCGGCGGCGGAACCGCGGCTACTGGCGGGGCAACCGGGGGCACCGGAGGTGCAACCGTGAGCACCAGCGGTAAAACCGGGGGCACTGGCGGCGGAGCTGGAGGCATCGGCGGTGGCACCGATAGCGGCGGCGGAACCGGTGGCGGAGGCTCGTCGGGATCAAGTGACGCTAGCAGCGCGGGTGACACTGACACAGACACCCCGTATGTCGGCGCAGAGACAGGAAGCCCTTCCGACGTCGGGCCGCCTGATGATGGGACAGTCGATGTTCTGAACGTCGGCGCCGAAACCGGCGGGCCTGAACCGGGGCAAGACGCTGCGCCTGACATTGCACGAGACCTCACGCCCGACCTGACCCCCGACATTTCCCCACCACCCCCTGATACCGGCGGCGACGCGAGTTATTGTATCCAGAGGTTCCAGGCGAATGGCTACTCTCTGGGGACTGACGCGAGCATCTCGGCCTGCAGCTCCTGTAGGGAGAACGGGATCTCGTACGAGTCGCAATGCAAGACATGGATCGGCTGCCTGCAGTCTTCGTGGCCCTGCGCACGGGGCGACTATTGTTGGATGGACTGCCAACACGCGGTGAATGGTGACTCGGTGCTTGAGACTTGCGTCTGGAATCTCGCCAGCGCCGCGTGCGGTTTGCGCTGACCCGTTGAACAGCGGGTGCCACGGGCCATATCACCACAGTGAGTCCCGCGCGGCTGGCCCGTGCCTTGCGGTGCCACGAAACTCTTGGCACGAAATCTGCTTCGTGTGGCACAATAGGGCCGTGCTTCGTCAAGGAACGTTTTCTATGCGCACATTGGCTGCCATCACGTCGTTGTGTTCGCTAGGTCTCGTGCTTTCCTGTGACCAAGCGGAGAACTCGGGACCTGTCTCTGACTGCACCACGGCCGGGACCTGCCCGGTCGACGGTGGCAGCGACGGCCGGCCGCGCGATCTTCCCGCCGCGCAGGACGCGATCTCCGGCGTGCGGGATGGATCCTCGGAATCGATCGCGACCGAGGTGGGCTTCGATAGACCGCCAGATGGGGTCGCTGCGACCGGAGATGGCGCTGGCGATGGGCCGGGGCCTGGCCTGGATGGCGGCAACCCGGACGCGCCCGGCAGCTCCGAAACGGTGAGCGATGCCTCGACCCAAGAGTCGGCACCCGACGTCCCAGGCGCGCAGGCGGACGCGAGCCCGTCCGACGCTATCCTCAACGGGACCTGCGCCATGAATGGCGGTCCGGCGCCCGCGGGAACTGTCTGCCGGGCGTCCGCCGGGCTCTGCGACATCGTCGAGGTCTGTGATGGGGTGTCGATTGCCTGCCCCTTCGATGGTTACAAGGACGCGGGCCAGGTCTGCCGTCCCAAGGCCGGCGACTGCGACCACGAGGAGTCCTGCACCGGAACCTCCGCCGCGTGCCCTGCCGACACGTTTTTGTCAAAGGGCGCCGTGTGTCGGAGCGCGGTTTCGGTTTGCGACGTGGCCGATACCTGCAGTGGCGCTAGCCCTACCTGCCCGTCTGACGTCGTCGCGCCATCCACCACCCAGTGCCGCGCCTCCACCGATGGCAACATTTGCGACCCGCCCGAGTACTGTACGGGCAAGAGCAACCAGTGCCCGGCGGACGCGAAGTACAGCCCACCGGCTACGGCACCTGGGGGTGTTCTGGTCACTCCGGGGGACCTGCTAGCCGACGTGGCCTGGAACGCGGTCACCGGCGCCACCGGGTACAACGTCAAGAGCAGCACCATCGCGGGAGCTGGCTACTCGGTTCGCGGTTCGCCTGCCTCGTCTCCCTTCACGGTGACCGGTATCACTGCCGGCCAGCCCTGGTACTTCGTCGTGTCAGCCTATTCCGGCCAGCCGTCGTGCGAATCCGCTGATTCATCCCCGCCGGTCAGTGCCCTGTCCTGCGTGGCCACGGCTCCCACGGCACTTGTCGCCACGCCGGACGCCGCAGGCCACGTGGCCCTGACCTGGACTCCGCCGAGCGGCAGCGTAGCCTCCTATAGCGTTTCGCGCAGCACGACTTCGGGCAGCGGATACACGGTTGTGCCCACCGCAAGCGCCCTTACGACCACGCATTTCACCGACAGTCCCGTCGTCCCCGCGGGTGGAAGTACAACTTTCTACTACGTGGTACGAGCCTTCACCGGAACCTGCCTTTCGCCCTACTCCACGCCAGTGGCGGTAGTGATTCCATCCCCGGGCTCAGATGCGGGCGCGGACGCTGGCCCCGACGCTGCCGCGGACGCTAGCCCCGATGCTGCCGCAGACACTGCCGCAGACGCTAGCTCCGATGCTGCCGCAGACACTGTCGCGGTCGCAAGCCCCGACGCTGCCGCAGACGCTAGCCGCGACACAGCCGCAGACTGATCAGCCGAAGACATCCACACACTGCCCAGTCATGGCCGCTGGCGCGTCTGCGGCCATGAACAGCGCCACCCGAGCTATCTCGGCCGGCGTCATGTCGGGCTTGGCGCCCGGTTGACCGATGGCCAGCATCTCGGTGTCCACCGATCCCGGGCAAATGACGTTCACCGCGATGCCGTTCGGCCGTAGCTCTTTGGCCAACGCTTGCGTCAAGCCGACCACGCCGGACTTGGCTGCGCAGTACCCGCCGAGGAGCGGCGTGCCCCGGCGGCCGGCGATGGATGCCATGTTGATAATGCGACCGCGACCCCGACCGCGCAGGGCGGGCAAGAACGCCTGAATCACCAGGAACGTGCTGGTTAGATTTGCGGCCAGCATGTCGTCCCAGGTTTCCTCGGACATGGTTTCGATGCTGGCCCGCACGACGCTGCCGGCGTTGTTCACCAGAATGTCGGGCGCGCCCACGCGGGCGAGCACCAAGTCGCGGAAGCGAATGACCTCTTCGCGGCGGCGCACGTCGCACGCGGCGACCAGATGGCGAGCGCGTTCGGCGGGATCAAGATCGTCGACAAAGTGACCGTCGCTCACCCGACGCGCACATCCCGCCACGGCTGCGCCCTCGCTCGCCAGCAGCGCTGCAATGGCTCGGCCGATGCCGCGCGAGGCGCCGGTGACCACAGCCACTTTCCCGGCCAGCTTGCCTGCGCTCATCGTACGCGTCCCCCCAGGTTTGCGGCGGCGAGCAGCCGCGCCTTGAGATCGGGCCGCTCGCGCATCTCGCCCACAAAGGCACTGGTCACCACGCCCGACTGATCGTGACGTTCGCCGGGGATGGCCAGGCAGAGCTGCTCGGCCTCGATCACACAGCCCGCGCCGCGCGCGCCCAGGCCATGCCACAGAGCCTCGGCGATCTGGTGGGTGGCCCTTTCCTGCAGGGTGAGACGCTTGGTGAAACACTCAACCAGATCGGCCAGCCGGCCGAAGCCCACCAGCTTCCCCGCCGGCAGATAGGCCACATGCGCGACCCCGCGATAGGGCAGAAGGTGGTGGGGACACATGGCATGAAAGCGCAGGCCGCCCACCACGACCACGTCGGGGTCAGCCTCACCCAGCACCGGTTCGCCGAGAATCCGCGCTGGATCCATGGCGTAGCCGGCCAGAAACTCGCGTTGCCATACCTCGGCCACACGCTCAGGCGTGCGCGCTAGGTCGGGATCCTTGTCCACGTCACGACCAGCGGCCCGCAGGAGCGCCTCCACCGCCGCAAGCAACGCTTTCGTATCCGAGGCCACGCTGCTCCCTCTACATCCCGCCGTCGAGGTGGACCAAGGTATAGCCGGCGGCGGTCCACGCGCTCATGCCGCCGGTGAGTTCCCAAATGTTGCGATAGCCACGCGCGACCAGGGCGTCGCCCGCCTGCTTGCTCATGCCGCCCGAAAGACAGGTCAGCACGACCTTGGTGTCGAGATTGGGGCCGATGAAGGCAACCAAAGCGGGGATGTCGTTGTAGGCGATGCGCGCATCGGTGCCAGGAATGCTTCCGGCGTTGGGGTAGTGCACGTCAATGAGCAGGAAGTCCTTGTTGGCCAAGGCGGCGTGGAGCTGCTGGGGCGACATTTCGCCCAGCGTGGCCGGCGCGAGGTCGGTCGCGGGTCTTGCGCTGTCGACCACCATGGCGTCGACGGGATTGGCAGTCTCGGCCGCGTCCATTCGCGCAGCCGCCTCGACCGCGTCCATTTGGGCAACTGCCTCGGCCGTGCCTGCGTCGGGCGTGACTCGCAGGCTGTCCGTGGCCGACGCAACATCAGGCGGCGTGGCCGTCCTGTCCACGCTGGCGTCAAGACGCGAAGCCGCGACCTCGCGTCCCGCTTCGACGCCACCGGTGGGCAGGTCGGCGGACGCTTCGGCTGCGGCGGGGCTTCCGACATCAGCGGGCGAAGCCGTTTCGCGGCCCGCAGCGGTACCATCGGGCGGCGCAGCCCTGCCGTCAGATCCACCGGGGCTCGAAGTGCAGCCGACTAGGCCCACGCCGATTGCAAGTGCCAACCCAAGTCTGATGTTCATGCGCAAGAGCCTAGCATCGAACTGCACCCAAGACTCACTCACAGACGTCGTAGGTTTCGAACTGCATGGTGTAGTTGGCGCGGCCCTGGGTGGCCGAGCGCAGATCGGTCGAGTACCCGAACATGCGACGCAGTGGCACCTTGGCGATAATCAGGCGTTGCACGCCGCGCACGCCCACATCCTCGATGCGGGCACGGCGGGCGTTGAGATCGCCGACTACCCCACCCACATTGACCTCGGGCGCGGTGACCTCCACCTTCATGATGGGCTCAAGCAGGCGCGTGCCCGCCTCGCGCGAGGCCAGGCGCAATGCCTCGCCCACCGCGGCCCGCTGGCCGGCGGGCGTGGAGGCATCGGGTCGGTACTCGATCCCGATGACCGACACCTCAATGTCCTCGAAGGGATAGCCCTCCGGACCGGAACGCATGGCCTCGGTGGCGCCTTCCAACGCGGCATCGAGGATCGCGCGGGGTGGCTCCGGGATGCGGGGCGCACCGGGCGGCGACTCGACCTTCGCCAGAGCCAAACTGACATGGTTGCCACTGCCGCGCGGGCGAGGCGCCACCCGCACCCGGGCCTGCCCGAACACCCTCTCGTCCTCAACCTCGCGCTCGAAGCGGGCTTCGGCCTCGGCCACCTTGGCCAGGGTCTCGCGGTACACCACCTGGGGCTGACCCACATGCGCATCCACACCGTATTCGCGGCGCAGGCGGTCCACCATGATGTCGAGGTGGAGCTCGCCCATGCCCCGAATGATGGTTTGGCCCGTCTCCGGATCCTCGCCGGTGCGAAAGGTGGGATCCTCGTCGGCCAATTTGGCCAGGCCAAAGTCGAGCTTCTCTTTTTCCGCCTGGGTTTTGGGTTCAATAGCGCGAGCGATAACCGGCTCGCGCGCGGCGATGCGCTCAAGCAGAATGGGCGCCTTGGGCGAGCAGATGGTGTCGCCGGTGCCCGCATCCTTGAGGCCCATCGCCACCACGATGGTGCCCGCACCGGCGCGTTCGATGCGCTCGCGCCGATTGGCATGCACGGAGAAGAGGCGAGTGATCTTTTCGTTGCGCCGGGTGCGCGGGTTCTGCACTTCGTCGCCCGCTCTCAGCACGCCCGAGTAGATGCGCAGGTACACCGTCTTGCGCCCTTCGTCCATGGCCACCTTGAAGGCCAGGGCGCAAAAGGGCGCGCTGTCGTCGGAGATTCGGGTGACCACTTCATCGCGGCCGGGGACGTGTCCGGTGATGGGCGGCACCTCGGTGGGCGCGGGCAAGAAGTCGCAAACCGCGTCGAGGAGAGGCTGCACGCCCTTGTTGCGCAGGGCCGAGCCAGCCAGCACCGGGACCATCTTGCAGGCGAGGGTGCCCTTGCGCAGGGCTGCCAACAGCGCAACCGCATCCACCGGCCTGCCCTCGAGATATGCGGCCGCGATGCGGTCGTCGAAGTCAGCCGCCGCTTCCACGAGTTTTTCGCGCGCGGCGGCCACCGCTTCGGCCATTGCCGAGGGCACGCTGTCCTCACGCGGCGGATCATCTTCTGCGCCCGAGAAGAAGACGGCGCGCTCGCGTACCAGATCCACCACTCCGGCGAAATGGTCCTCGGCCCCAATGGGAAGCTGGACCGGCACCGGCCGCGCCCCGAGGCGGGTGTGTATCTCGTCGACCACCGCCTGGAAGTCTGCCCCCGGGCGGTCCATCTTGTTGATGAAGGCCAGGCGGGGCACGTGGAACTGGTCGGCCTGATGCCACACCGTCTCGGACTGTGGCTCCACCCCGGACACGCCGCAAAACACCACCACCGCGCCGTCGAGTACGCGCAACGAGCGCTCCACCTCGATGGTGAAGTCCACGTGGCCGGGCGTATCGATGAGGTGAATCTCGTGCGTTTCGCCCGCCCGCTTCCATTCCAGGGTGGTCGCGGCTGCGGTGATGGTGATGCCACGCTCGCGCTCCTGCGGCATCCAGTCCATCTGCGCCTCACCATCGTGAACCTCGCCGATCTTGTGGATGCGGCCGGCGTAGTAGAGGAAGCGCTCGGTGACCGTGGTCTTGCCCGCGTCGATGTGGGCCACGATGCCGATGTTGCGGACGCGCGCCAGCCGGGACAGCTTGCGGGGTTTGGTGATTAGGCCTGGCGTTTCGTCGGACATGGGAAGCGCAGATTATAGGGAGTCGACCGTCGCCAGTCGACAAGCAAGCGTTGAGATGGGAACCCTGAAAGGGTTCGCTTCGCCCTTCGGGGACTTCGGGACCTGCACCTTCCCCACCACACCCGCTCGCTACGCTCGCGCCATCGCGCTCGGCCTCGCCATCCCTCCCGCGATGGTGCGCCGCCGGCGAGGGCGCGCGCGGGGCGGGCAGGGTGGGGTGTCCGTCCCGAAGGCCGGCGGGCTCCCCACGGGACTCTGCGCGCTCGCCAAATCTGAGTCGTCTGGCAGTATAGTCACGGATCATGACCCGCACGGAATTCCAAGCCGAGTTGCAGCGTCTGCGCCGCGAGGCGGGCGTGGCCGATGCGAACGCCGGCAGTTTCCGCAGCCAGGACTGCCAGGGCTGCCTGCGCTGCATGTTCTGCACGGCCTGCACCAACTGCTACCGTTGCACCCACTGCACTGGGTGCGAGGCCACCACCGGCAGCTCACATTGCCTGCGCTGCACCGGCTGCCACGACTCTACCCATTGCCGAGATTCGCAAGGCTGCGTGGGCTCGGCCTATCTGGTCCAGTGCGCCTCGTGCAGCGACTGCACCTACTGCACCGGCTGTGTGGGCCTGGCCCGGAAGGAGTTTCACATCCTCAACCAACCCTATAGCCGAACCGAGTACTTCGCGCTGATCAAGACGTTTTCGGGATGAACCCTGTGGTTAAGATGCCACTTCGACGGCCCTGGAATTGGATTGCTTCGGCCTCAAGGTGCACGAGAATTTCGTCGGCGTAGTCGCCCGCCGACCCCAATCAAGAGCGCGAGCACGAGTGATGCCGCAGTTCCCGGATGGGGATCGTGGCCACCGGTGTGGCAGCCCCAGCCCCCTTGGGTCGGCGCGGTCCCGCTTCCTCCGGCAGCGCCACCGCTGCTGGCCACGCCACCAGTGCCGGCGCCGCCGCTGCTCACGGAACCGCCGGCGCAGGCACGACCACCGGTGCCAGCGCCGCCGCTGCCCATGGATCCACCGGTGCTGGCCACACCACCAGTACCAACGCCACCAGTGCCAGCGTCGCCGCTGCCTACGGCACCGCCGGTGCCGGCACGACCGCCAGTTCCGGCGTCGCCGCTGCCGGTGACTCCGTCGGTTCCGGCCGCGTCGCTCGCCCCGTCGGAAGCGACATCCACCGCCGGTGACTTGCCGTCCGACATCATCAGCGCGTCGATGATGCTGGCGTCGGGTGCGCCCACGCCGGCCCCATGTTGCCAGTCGCCTCCGAGCCATACCGGGAAGTCAATCGCAAAGTGATTGTGCTCGGCGCTGGTCGCCACGATGGGTATTTGAAGCTGGAATATCCCGTGTCCTTTGGCCCAGAACCTCAGGCCCGCGTAGGCGCTCGCGTCGAATGGAGCCGACACGCTGGGGACGAGTGGGTATGACGGCGGCTATGCTGCGCTTGTAGCCGAAGCTCGCCGCGCCCACGGATGCGTGACCGGTGATCGGCGTGAAGCCAGTCGCCGGCCGCAGGATCGACGTGGCATCGGCGATGCTATGCCACGCGCCGCCGAGCGCGTTCGTTTGATTGTCGTCCTCGAAGTCGTCGACCAGCTTCGCGCCCATCGCGAGCGGGGCCAAAGCGAAGAAACCCAGACAGAAGGCCGCACGGGCGACCGATCGCGGCCCTGTGCGAATAGGCGTGCTTCTCATGTTCCGCCGAGCCTCCAGAGGCCCAACGTACGAGCGATGGATGAGGCAAAACAAGACCTGCGACAGACTTCCTGGCAGCCGCCTGTTCCCAATTCCAGCAGTATAATGCACCCACGCGCGGATTTTGTCGCTGTGATAGAGTTTCCTCAGGCCATGCACGGGAGCCCCGGCTGAACATGAGAATCCAATTCTGGGGTGTCAGGGGCTCTTTGCCTGTCCCGGGATCGCGAACCGAGCGGTACGGCGGCAACACGTCGTGCGTCGAGGTCACCTCTGCTGCCGGAACCCGCATCATTATCGACGCCGGCACCGGCATCCGCCGCATGGGCAAGGAGCTGATGCGGGCCGAGTTCGAGTCAGGCAAGGGAGCGGCGCACATCCTCATCAGCCACACCCACTGGGACCACATCCAGGGCCTACCCTTCTTCGCTCCTTTCTACCGCGCAGGCAACAAGCTCTTCGTGTACGCCCGCCAGCGCGACGATCAGAACCTGCGTAGCGTGCTCTCCCTGCAGGTCGATTCCCCTTTTTTCCCGGTGCCCTTTCACAAGGCACGCGCCGAAGTGGCCTTCCGCGAGCTTCACGACGGAGCCCAATTCGAAATCAAAGATGTGGTGGTTTCCTGCGCTCGCCTCAACCATCCCTATATCGCCACCGCCTACGCCCTGTCCGTCGACGGAGCCAAGCTNNCCTGGTCATCTACGACACCATGTTTACGCCCGAGGAGTACCGTCAGACACCACATTTTGGCCACTCACGCCCCTCGGATGCGGTCGAAATCTGCCACGACGCGGGTGCCCGGATGCTGGCGCTTTATCACTATGCGCCGGATCGCTCGGACACCGAGGTGGATGCCGTGCTGGCCTCGACCCGCAAGGAGGCGAAGGTGACTGCGCCCAAACTGGACATAGTCGCAGGATTCGAGGGTCTGGACTTGGTCCTGGGGAAGGGATGATGGACGTCACCTTCTGGGGCGTGCGTGGTTCCATCCCTTCGCCCGGCCCAAGCACCGTGCGCTACGGCGGCAACACCGCCTGCGTGTCAGTTCTCCTGCCCAACGACGAACTCATCATCCTCGACTGCGGCACGGGCGCACGCAACCTAGGGCTCTCTCTTCTGGCCGGCCCCTTTGGCAAGGGCATGGGCTCGGCCACGCTGCTGCTTTCGCACGCCCACTGGGACCACATCCAGGGATTCCCGTTTTTCGGCCCCTTCTACGTCCCGGGCAACAGCTTCACCGTGTATGGCGGCAGCCGTGGCGAACGACTTCTGGAAGACGTGCTTGAGCGCCAGATGGCGGCCCAGTTCTTCCCGGTGCAGAGCTTCCGCAACATGGGTGCTCGCATCGAGATGCGTGCCCTGGGGGAGGACAAGGACGTGCAGGTCGGCGGCGCAACCATCCGGGCTCACGCCAACCCGCACGGGGCCACCCCTGCGCTGGCCTTTCGCATCGCGGCTGGCGGCAAAGCTCTGGTCTACGCCAGCGATGCCGGGTATGGGACGGGCGGGCCACCCCAGGCAGCGGTGGACTTCTGCCGCGGCGTCGACCTGCTGATTCACGACAGCACCTTCACCCCCGAGGACCGGGCCTTGCGGTTAGAGCGGGGCCTTTCGTCTCTCGAAGATGCGGTGGACTGTGCGGCGCGCGCCGGGGCCAAAAAGCTGGCGCTTTTTCACTATGACCAGGACTACACCGATCAAAACGTCGACGAGCTCGTCGCGCGGGGCCGGCGCAGGCTGGAGGAGCACGCCGCCAAGGGCGTCGAGGTGATTGGCGCGGCCGAAGGGCTGACCGTGTCGCTGTAGTTGATTGTGACTAGAAGCATTTTGCCTGACCCATGCTAGCCTTCGCGCCACGATGAAGACGCTACTTGAACGAATAGGGGATCGTTCCGCCCAAGTGGTGGTGGTGGGTGCCGGCTACGTTGGGCTTCCGCTAGCGGTGGAGATCGCCGGGGCCGGGTTCACCACAACAGCCTACGATCGCATGATCGCGAAGGTGAACGCTGTCAAGTCGGGCCAGTCGCATATTGCGGATGTTCCCTCATCCGTGCTCGCGCCGCTGGTCGCGCAAGGCAAGCTCACGGCCAGCGACGATCCCGAGGTGCTCGGCCAAGCCGATGTGGTGATCATCTGCGTGCCCACCCCGCTCAACAAAACCAAAGATCCGGACAACTCGTTTATTCTCGACGCGGCTGACATGCTGTTGCCGCGCATGCGACGCCAGCAACTCGTGGTGCTTGAAAGTACGACCTTCCCGGGCTTCACCCGTGAGGTGTTGCTGCCCAAGCTGTCCTCGACGGGGCTGAAAGTCGACGAGAACTTCTTCGTTGCCTTCTCGCCTGAACGGGTGGACCCAGGTAATCCGAGGTTCCACACCCGCAACACACCCAAGGTCATTGGTTCCACCAGCCGGCTCGGACTGGAAGCAGCGGTGGCGCTCTACAGCGCTTTCATCGAACGGGTTATCCCGGTTTCGTCCTCCGATACGGCCGAGATGGTCAAGCTGCTGGAGAACACCTTCCGCGCGGTCAACATCGGGCTGGTCAACGAGGTCGCCATGATGTGCAGCCGCTTGGGCCTGGACACATGGGAGGTCATCGATGCCGCGGCCAGCAAGCCGTTCGGTTTCATGCCCTTCTATCCCGGCCCGGGCTTGGGCGGGCACTGCATCCCCATCGATCCCCTGTACCTGTCGTGGAAGCTCAAGACCCTCAAATACAACGCGCGCTTCATCCAGCTTGCGGACGAGGTCAACTCGTCTATGCCCGAATTCGTTGCGGTCAAGGTCGCCGACGCCCTAAACGACCTGGGGAAAGCGGTGCGAGGCGCCAAGATTCTCGTGTGTGGGGTAACCTACAAGCGCGACATCGATGACCTCCGCGAATCCCCGGCCCTCGACATCATCGAGCTTCTGCAGCGGCGGGGCGCTCAGGTGGCCTACCACGACCGGCACGTCCCCCAGCTTGATCATAACGGCGCCAGCATCCCGAATGTGCCTCTCGACCGGCTGGCTGACTTCGACTGCGTGGTGATCGCGACGGACCACAGCGACGTGGACTACGGCGCGCTGGTGGAAAAGGCGCGCCTGGTGGTGGACACCCGAAACGCCACCCGCGGCCTGCGCGCGCGTTTTCCGGGCCGGATCGTGTTGCTTTGAAGGGCTCTTGCGCGGGCTGAACCAGGATTGCGTGTTTTTCCCGCGAATTTCATCACACGTCACCCGAAAAATCGGCTAGAGTCCCTGCGAACGCCGATTTTCGTGGCGCCCAGGGATGGAGTTGGATCCCCGCCGCGCAGAACAGGTGCTTCTAGGCCCACCCCAAACCAGAAGGAGATACGATGGCTAAAGGTCCCCTTTCCAAGTCCGCCCTAATCCAGATTCTCGCCGACAAGTCTGCCAACGAGCTCACCCGCAAGGATGTCAAGGGCGTGCTTGAGGCCCTGGTCGGAGTTGGCCACGCCGAGCTGAAGAAGAATGGCGTCTTCGTCGTTCCCGGGCTCGTGCGCATGGTAGTCGTCAAGAAGCCGGCCACCAAGGAACGTAAGGGCATCAACCCGTTCACCGGCCAGGAGACAATCTTCAAGGCCAAGCCAGCCCGCAAAGCGGTGAAGGCGCGCGCAGTAAAGGCGGCCAAGGACGCCGTAGCGTAGGCTTGCGAATGCCCGCTTCGGCCAACCGGCTTGAAGTGGGCTCTGACCGACCGGGGCGCCTAGTCGCGTGGGGAGCCGGTGAGCTTTGCTCGCCGCGCACCATAGCGGGAGGGTATGGGAACCCTTTCAGGGTTCCCATATCAAAGCACCGGCTTTGGCTAGTGCCAGGCGCCTGCGGTTGGTTGTTTTGTGGGACGGGGGTGTCGGCAACAGACGCCGAGGCGCCAGGCTCAGCGTCCGAGGTTGGCGGGTAATAGTGGAAGCCGCGGTGATCCTGGACAGCGCCTGCAAGTCATTCGGTGACTTGCGTGCCATCATGGATCTCACGTTGTCTGTGATGCCAGGCGAGATCTATGGGCTACTCGGTCCCAACGGCGCGGGCAAGACTACCGCCTTGCGCATGCTGGCCGGCCTGCTGCAGCCTTCGAGCGGGCGTGCTCTTGTGCTGGGCCTCGATGCTGGCTCTTTGGAGGCCAAGGCGCGCATGGGATTCCTGAGCGGCAGCACGGGCCTATACGCCCGGCTGACCCCACGCGAGACATTGCAATACTTCGGCCGCATCCACGCCTTGTCCGCGGTCGACGTGCGACAACGGATTGCCACCCTGGCGCGCTGGTTGGCCTTCGAAAACCTCCTCGACCGTCGCTGCGAGAGCTTGTCTAGCGGCGAGAAACAGCGAGTCTCGCTCGCGCGAGCCGTGTTGCACGATCCGCCGGTTCTGATTCTTGACGAACCGACCAGCGGCCTGGACGTGCTGGCCAGCCGATCGTTGCGTGACTTCGTGGGCAGCGAGCGCGCTCGCGGCAAAGCCGTGCTCTTCTCCACCCACTACCTGGCCGAGGCCGAGTTGCTGTGCGACCGAATCGGGCTGCTGTTTCGCGGCCGCCTGCTGCGCGAAGGAACGCCGGGAAGCGTTCGCGCCGCATACGGGGCGACCACTTTGGAAGAGGCTTTTCTGAAGCTGGTGGACGGCGAGTAATGGACGGGTCCAGGCGTCTGTCCCATGTGCTGCTCACGCTCGGCAAGGAACTGCGCGAGTCTCTGCGCGACCGGCGCACCTTGGCGGTCATGATCCTGTTTCCTTTGGTAGTGTACCCGCTGCTCTCCTTGCTGGCGGCCCAGGTGGCGGTAGCAAGGGACAGGACGCGCCAAGCCCGGCCCTCCCTGGTGGCCGTGACCGGGACGGGCGGTGCGCGTGACGAGCTGGCGGCCCGGATTCGCGAGCGGCCCAAGCTTCTCACCCTGTTTGAACGGGGCAGCCGGGCCGATGTCACGTCCGGCAGGCTGGACGGCCTGGTCCAACTCGATGAGGCCAGCGCCAGCCGTGCGGAGATCGTCTACGATGCCGGGCGCGAGGAGTCGCGCGAGGCAGCCGAGCGGCTGTCCGAGGTCATCGCTTCGGTTCTGCCCGAAGGTTGTGCTCCCCGATTCTCGCTTGAGAAACGCAGTCTGGCCCCCGAGGCGGGAGTGGGTGGCTACCTCCTGTCTAAGGTGCTGCCCCTGTTGGTCGTCCTGATGGTGCTGCTCGGTGCCTTCTACCCGGCCATCGACGTCACCGCGGGCGAGCGCGAGCGGGGCACGCTCGAGACGATGCTTTCGTCGCCCATTCGGCGCTTCGACCTCATGCTCGGGAAGGTCCTGGCAGTAACGGCCTTGGCCGCGCTGACCGGCCTGCTCAATCTCGCCTCCATGTCAGTGACCTTGATTCAGGTGATGCGGCTGGCGGATCCGGGCTCGACCCTGCCGGTGCCCTGGACCCGTGCCGCCGCCGCCGCAGGGGTGGTGTTTCCTTCCGCGTTCCTCTTCGCATCGGTGTTCGTTGCGGTGGGCGCCGTCGCGCGCGGATTCAAAGAGGCGCAGCACCTTCTGACTCCTGTGTATTTCCTATCTATCGCGCCGGCGGTCGCGGGAGCTATCGGCGAGTATCGGCTGGCCGGCCTGGCCGCCTGGATCCCGTGCATGAATGTGACCCTACTCGCGCGCGAGCTTTTGCTCGGCCACGCCCCCTTCTCGGGCGCCTTGGCAGCGCTGACGTCCACCCTGATCTGCGGCTGCACCGCACTCGCAGTGGCCGCGCGCACCTACAACTCCGAGCGTTTCGTGGATCCCGGGCCGCGCGAAAAGCGGCACGAGCCCAACCCGCCCACCGCCGGCCAGGCCATGTTTCTCTACGCGTTGGCTTTCGTCCTTCTCTATTTCGTGTGGCTGCCTTTGCAGCGACGCGACCTTGTGCTCGGGCTGCTGGCCTCGGAATGGGGCGGCCTGCTTGGTCTGGTGGTGCTCTTTGCCTGGGTCACGCGCCGATCCCTTCCGCAACTGCTGCGTATCGCGCGGCCGCCGCCGCGCTGCCTGGCGGGTGCGGCGCTGGTCGGCCTCTCCGCGTGGGCGGCGGTGGCCATCCTGAGCGAATGGTTGAGCCCGGTGCCCAAGGAAGTCATCGAGCAGCTTAGGCGCAGTTTGATTCCCACCGACGGCAGCCGCGGCCTTCTGGGCACGCTGGCCCTGGTTGCGCTGACCCCGGCCATCTGTGAGGAAGCCCTGTTCCGCGGCCCCATCTTGCACGGGCTACGTGCGCGGGCCGGCCCTGCGGCGGCGGTGGTCCTGACCGGCCTACTCTTTGGCGTCTTTCACCTCGAACTGTCGCGCATCTTGCCCACCGCTCTGCTCGGGGTCCTGCTTTCGCTCGTCGCCCTGCAAAGCGGGTCGATTCTCCCCGCCGTGCTGGCCCATTTCCTTAACAACGCCAGCCTGGTCGGATTGGCCTATTTCCGGATCGACGAGAAGGTGGCCGAGGTTGGCACCATGGCGTCTGCGCTCATTTTCGTGACGGCCGCCCTGCTAACTGCGATCGGCTTGCTCCTGGTGCATAGCGGCAGCCGCCAGGCGAAATTGTAGTCTACCTGACAATCTGTCTTGTCGGCTCGGCGCTGGGTCTGCTAAGGATTCCCCATGGCTCACGCGGAAGAGAAGAGGATCCTGGGCATTTTGCGCAAGTCTCCGGTGCTTGCCGAAGCATCGGTGGACGCGCTGACCCGGCTCGCGGCGGCTGCCTTGCTGCAGAGCTACCAGCCACGCCGGGTGGTTTTCCTGCCGGGTGATCGGGCGGTGGGCGTGCATTTCCTGGCCAGCGGCCGGGTGAAGATCTCGAAGGTCACTCGCGACGGCAAGGAGCTAACCCTGGCCTACCGGACGGCAGGGGATTTTTTCGGTGAGGGTGCCCTGCTTGAGGGTGGTCCGCGCGAGGAGATGGTCGAGGCGATGGAGGTGACCGCCACCGTCGAGGTCGAGCGGAGCGCCCTGGACAAGCTCTTGCAGACTAATGCCAGCGTGGGCTATCAGTTTCTGCGCGCCATGATCAACCGCCGGCGCGAACTGGAGACCAAGGTCGAGCAGCTGGTCTTCAAAGATGTGGGCTCCAAGCTGGCCGAGTTGCTCCTGCGCCTGGGTTCGGAACATGGGCTCGAGCACAAGCGTGGACTTGTCCTGGGACTGAAGATCACCCATCAGGAGATGGCCAACCTCATCGGATCGACTCGCGAAACCGTCTCGTTGACCCTGTCGCAATTCAAGCGCAACGGGCTCATCCAGACCGAAGGTCGCAGGGTGATCCTGGTCGACCGCGAAGCGCTGCGGTCGCTGGCCTGACGACCGCTGGCGGTCGTCCAGGACAGTCCTTCAAGGCCTTCGGTATGGCCGGACGCAATCCAGCGATGACCATCGGGAAGACAAGCGCATGACGCTCGCTTTGTGGACAGCCGCCGTGGTGGCGTTGCTCGGCGTGCTCATCCTGGCCCACGAGCTTGGGCACTTCCTCGTGGCCAAGCTGTTCGGGGTCAAGGTGTTACGCTTTTCGCTCGGCTTCGGGCCTAAGCTATTCAGCCTCACGGCCGGCGCTACCGAGTACCGTCTTTCTCTGCTCCCCTTGGGCGGCTACGTCCGCCTGGTGGGCGAGGAAGCGGGCGAGCCAGTGGCCGACAAGGATCGCGAGCGCGCGCTATGTGCCAGGCCGCTCTGGCAGCGCTTCGCCATTGTGATGGCCGGGCCGCTTTTCAACTTGATACTGCCCATCGGCATCTACTTCGTGCACTACCTGGGCCAGCGCACGCTGCTGCCGCCCACCCTCGGCACCGTCATCGCCGGACTGCCCGCGTCCAACGCCGGGCTGATGCCAGGCGATCGGGTCGAGACCGTGGACGGACGCTACCTCCGCTACTGGGAGGAGCTCGACGAGGCGATCAGCGCCGCGCCAGGCAAGACCCTGCGCTTTGGTATCCGCCGCGGCATCGAGGCCGAGGAGCGCGATGTGACGCCAGCGCGCTGGGAGCGGCGGGGGCCACTCAACATCAAGGAGACCGTGGGCTGGATCGGGGTCTCGCCGCGTTTCCAGCTTCCCGAGGTCGGCATCGTCGATCTGACTTCGCCGGCGGCTCAGGCCGGGCTGCGGACCTTCGACTACATCACATCGGTCAACGGCACGCCGGTGTCGCACTGGAGTGAGTTCGACCGCGCGGTCGCGCGCGCGGGTGCTTCGCCCCTGCGCATCTCGTACCTGCGGGGGACGCATTCGGCGCTGCCGTTTGTGCATGTGGAAATCCAAGAACCGGGCACCGCGGTGGTCATTCCCCAGCCCGTGATCGATCCGGTGAGCGGCCGGCGCTACGAAACCGGCATCCAGGCCTCCGAGTTGTTTGTCTACTCGGTCGAGCCGGGTAGTCCTGCCGACGGCATAGGGCTGCGCCGCGGGGACCAGGTGTTGGAGCTGGATGGCCAACCGCTGCTGCACTGGAACCTTCTGCGCCAGCGGCTGGCGCAGGAACCGCAACGTGAGTTCCGGCTGACCTGGGTGTCCCCGGGCGGGGGTCGCCACCAGGCGACGTTCAAGCAGGAAGTGCACTCGCAGCTCGACGCCTACCACCAGGAAGAGCAGCGCCTGGTTTTCGGCGCCACCAACCGCTTCGCATGGAAGACTGCGGACCCGGTGCCCATCCGAAATCGCTTCTTCTACGCCGTTGGGCACGCCTTCGCGCGCACCGGTGAGATAGTGGTTTTCACCGCGCAAGGGTTTTTCCAGATCATCCGCGGCGAAATGTCGCTGCAGGCGCTGGGGGGGCCCTTGACGATCGGCTACGCGGCGGGCGTGGCAGCCGAACAGGGTCTGGCCCAGTACCTGTGGCTGATGGCTCTTCTGTCCATCAACATCGGCCTGCTCAACTTCCTGCCCATCCCTATCCTGGACGGCGGCCGGCTGATGTTCATAACCATCGAACTGTTCAAACGGCGACCGCCCTCGGTGCGGGCCCGCGCGGTGGCGTCCTACGTGGGCATCGTGTTGGTTGTGCTTCTGGTGGCGCTTGCGCTCAAAAACGATATCGTTCGCTTCCTGCTGCCTCGCTGAGCCCCATGCGCCCGACGCTTGCCTTCGACACCTCGACCCCCTGCGCGCGGGTGGCGGTGCTTTCGCCCGAGGGCGAGCGGCTGGCCACTGCCGAAAAAGTGGCCGCCCGCCATTCCTCCAATCTGCTGCGCCTGTGCGACGAGGTCTTGCGCGCGACCGGGGTGACCGTGTCGGACCTCGCCGCGCTCGCGTGCGGGGCCGGCCCAGGCAGCTTCACCGGGCTACGGGTCGGGCTGGCGGTGGCCAAGGGCCTGGCCCTGGCCGACAGGATTCCGCTCGTGCTGGTATCGTCACTCGACGCGCTGGCGGCTGACTTGGCGGGTTCACAGGGAGAGAGACTGGTCCTGCCCTGCATCGACGCGGGCAAGGGCCAAGTGTATGGCCGGCTGTATCGCGTGGCTGGCAAAACGCCAGCGCCGATCGGCACCGACGAGGCCGCGCTGTCGCCCGACGAGCTCTGTCGACTGGTGCAGGCCCAGGCCGCGGGCGCAGCGATCGTGGCCGGCGGCAACGGCGCGGACCGCTACCTGGAAGTCTTTCGAGCCCAGCTCGGCGCCGAATCGGTGCAGTTCCAGATCGCGGGCCCCAGCGCCCTGGCCGTGGGCCGGCTCGCCCTAGCGCGCATGGCCCGTGGGGAACACGATGATCTCGATACCAGCGTGCCCCGCTACGGCCGGCCGCCCGATATCACCAAGCCAAAGGCGGCGGTCTAGTCAGAAATCAATCGCTACGAGCAAACCGCAACGCAGGCGGCGGGTGTTCCAGCCAGCAGATCTGTGCAGCTCAGGGCCTTCATGGCATCCAAGCAGGCAGGAGCCTTGTCCGCGTGGAAGGTCTGGCCGGCGGTGGGGCAGGTCATGGTCGATGGGTTGGAGCACTGTTGCGCTTCCAGGTTGGTCGTGCATTCAGCTGCGGTTGATCCGTAGCCAAGGGTTGCCATGGTTGTCGCGCCCAAGCAGGAGAGCATCTTGTCGCAAGTGATGGATACCGCTTGATTGCAATAGTCTGTTTGCGACGAGCCGGAGCTGCCACAGCCCCCAAGGCCAGTTGCCAGTAGTCCAAGCATCGCGATGGTGAGTATCGGTCGCATTTCTTCTCCTCGGGTTGGGTTGCGGAATGCACGAAGTTTGTGACGTCCTGGTTCTTCCCAATCACTTGTAGCCACTGACGTCCTGACAGGTCGTTCCGCACGACTCAGCCACAAGATTCAGACTGATCACCTGGCCTGGGTTCACGTTCCCTTGGGCAGAGCCCTGCACGCTGGGCTTCTGATCCAGACTCTCCATGTCGATGAAGAACCTTATCGAGCCACTGCTTCTCGCCGTGCTGTAGTCCATGGTTCCAATATCGTTGGTGTCGTTGTGGTAGTCGTCAGTCCCGGTGTAGGGCGCCCTGCAAGCGGCGGTGCCATTAATGTTTGTCAGCACCTTGTGCCCCTCGATCTGCTCGTTGCCGGCAAAGACGTAGACGACACAGGAGTCTATGTTGCGTTGAGTGGTGTCGTCGATCGAGGGGTCGAGTGTGACATGGACGTTGAAGTAGCTGTAGTCGGAGCAGCCGCCGGTCGAAAGGAACAGGGCTACTGCCGATCCGATGAGGCAGGCCACGCGCCGCAGACCAGTCATGGCTACCTCCCGTCTCCGAAGCAGTTCAGTGGAATGACCCTGTTCGGGTTCTTCGCGTCACTGGTGGTGCAGCCTCGGGCTTGGCCGTGGAAGGGCCAAACGGCCAAAACGACCACTGCCGCAGTCGCAACCACAGTTGCCGCCCAGAAATACCACTTGCTGTATACGGGCGGCTTGTCGTACTCCCACTTCTTCTTCGTCACCGCCTGCTCAGCGCCAAGATTCTTGACGCCCTCCGGGGGTTCATCCTTGACGATGGTCGGGTCCACGTACTCGGATGATGGTTCTTCCTGGGCCCAGGCGGGGACAGCGGTGGCAAAAGCCAGCGCCGCGATCACGCCGAAGCATACCACTTGGATCCTGAGGCTGGAGCGCGTCATGACAAGGAGGATATTAACCACACGCCGCCAGTCGAGGGAAGGGTCTGCATGCTATCGGAACGAATTTCTGCAGCCGGGCATGGCTGACCTGCAACCTAACGCAGTGGCGCCAATTGGGAAGGCGCAGGAGGCTTCACCGTGCGGTACAGTGTCGCCCTCGGTGATGACCCCGCCGCTCATTTCGATCAGCCACGATCTGGCGCGCCAGGTGCGGCGCTTGCGTTTCGCCGCGCCGGTCAGCCACGTCTACCTGCCCCTTGACTACGCGGCGACGCCACACGAGGCGTATCTGCGGAGCTACGGTCAACCACCCCGCAAAGTAGTGCTGGTCGGCATGAATCCTGGTCCATTCGGCATGGTGCAGACCGGAATACCGTTTGGCGATGTGGGCATGGTGCGCGACTGGCTGGGTCTGGATGGGCCGGTGGGCAAGCCCGATCGCGAGCACCCAAGACGCCCTGTGCTGGGCTTCGGTTGCCTGCGCAGCGAGGTCAGCGGTACCCGTCTGTGGGGTTGGGCGCGTGATCGGTTTGTTACGCCGGCCAGGTTCTTCGCCAGGTTTTTCGTCGCGAACTACTGCCCGCTGGCGTTCTTCGAAGCGAGCGGCCGCAACCGCACGCCGGACAAGCTGCCCGCGGGCGAGCAGGCACCGCTTTTTGCTGCCTGCGACGAGGCCTTGCGGCGGCTGGTCGGGGTCATGCAGCCGACTCACGTCGTGGGCGTGGGCAGTTTTGCCGGCAAGCGCGCCCAGACGGCCCTGCACGGCTTCGACGTCGTGGTGGGCACCATCCTGCATCCGAGTCCGGCCAGTCCCTTGGCCAACCGAGGATGGGCCGCGGCCGCTGCGCGCCAGCTTGCCGCGCTGGGGATCGGAGCTTGAGAAGGGCACCCCGGCGAGCTCAAGTTGCTCTGACTCAGTTCAAGCACAGTCCCATCATCACCTCGGCGAAGAAACGGCCACGCACGCAGAGGGAACGCGGCGACCGGCCCTCCTGCACGAAGCCCAGCGTCCGATAGAGTTCGATGGCGCGGCGATTGTCAGCGCGCACGCGCAGGTTCAACTTGCGCAGGCCGTGTTGCGCGGCCAGGGCAATCGCCGCCTCGCCCATGCGGCGCCCGATCCCTTGACCCCAATGCGCGGCGCGAACCGTGAGTCCGAACTCTGACCGGTGGCTCAGGCGGGGCTGGCTGGGCCGCACTAGCGACAGGACGGCGACGAGCCGGCCGCCGATCGTGCCCTTGAGTACGAAGCCGGTGTGGTTGGTTCGGAGACGGCGGAGAAACGCCACTTGCGCCTGCAAAGTGAGGACGCGCTCGCCAGGTCCTGCATTCAGGAAATCCGACTCGCGCGCCACCTGTCGCGCGTGGCTGCGCAGCGAGGCGGCGTCGGCAGGACCTGCCTCGGCCACGGTGAGGAACCTTGCTTCGCCGATAGCGAATCTGAGGGGCAATCGTGTCATCCGCCGGCGCTTGGCCTCCGCGCCACGGTGCGGCCTCGTCGGGCGTAGACGCCGGCGCATAGCAGGCCGAGGAGGGCACAGAGCGCGGCAAGGTACCTGGCTGCAGGATGCGCAAGCAGCAGGGCAGTGGCAGTCAAGAACTGAGCCGCGGTCGCCGCCTTGCCCAGGACGTGGGCATGGTAGTCGTAGCGGATGCTGCGCAGAGATGGGATGAGCCGGTGGATGAAGAAGAGCACCAGGACGGCAATCTCGCGCGTGAGGATGGGCAGCAGCGTCTCCAGCGGGGGATGCCGGGAGAGATAGAGGCCGGCCATCACCGCTATGATGAAGAACTTGTCGCACACCGGATCGAGCCATTCGCCCCAGGCCGCCGGCTGCGGTCTGCGACGGGCGAGCCAACCATCCAAGATGTCACTGATTGCGGCGAGGGACAGGATCGCGAGCCCAGCAATCGGCCGTCCGGCCAGCGGCACAAACGCCACTCCGAGCGGAACACGCACTAGAGACAGCAAGTCGGGCAGGTTCAGCTTGTTTCTGGTGTACCCGCGTTGTCGCCTCCGTGCAAGGTGGTGTTTGGGCGCACGTGTCATTACACTCGTTGATAGCACATATAGTCATTGCTGTGACTCGTTGCGCGCGATTCCGGCGGGCGCTTGTCGCCGACGGTTGCGTTTGACTTTCCCCTCTCGCTGAAGTATTAGGAGCGCCCCGTGTCTCTAGCAGCTCCAATCCACCGCAAGACCGTAATAGCCAAGGAGCCCATGACTCGCTCCTGGTTTGTCGCCGACGTGGAGGGAAAGACCCTGGGTCGGGCCGCCACCCAAATTGCATCGGTTCTGCGTGGCAAGACCAAGGCATCCTTCACAACCCATGTTGATGCCGGCGATTTCGTGGTCGTCATAAACGCCGACAAGGTCCGCCTGTCGGGCAAGAAGTGGACGGACAAGTTGTACCGCGACCACTCCCTGTTCCCGGGCGGCCTGCGCACGCTCACCGCCAAGGGAATGCTTGCGCGCCACCCCACCGAACTGGTTAAGCGTGCGGTTTGGGGTATGCTGCCCAAGGGCCCGCTCGGTCGCCGTGTCTACAAGAAGCTGAAAGTCTACGCGGGCGCCGAACACCCGCATCAGGCGCAGCAGTGCAAGCCGCTCGCTCTTTCCTAAGTCCCTGGAGTCGCCCGCATGATTGATTCGCAGAAGAGTTTCTATGCCACCGGCCGCCGCAAAGAGGCGGTGGCTCGTCTGTGGATCCAACCTGGGGCCGGCAAGATCGCCATCAACCAGCGCAGCCTGGAAGACTACTTTGGCCGCGAAACCTCGCGCATGGTCTTTCGCCAGCCGTTGGAGCTGACCGAGACGTCGGGCACTTTCGACATCTTTTGCACCGTGCGCGGCGGCGGGCTCTCGGGCCAGGCCGACGCCATCCGCCACGCGTTGTCGCGTGCGCTGATCAAGTTCAACGCCGAGCTGCGCGGGTCGCTCAAGAAGGCCGGGTACCTTACCCGGGACGCCCGCGCCAAAGAGCGGAAGAAGTACGGTCAGCGCGGCGCCCGCGCGCGCTTCCAGTTCTCCAAGCGTTAGCAGCCCGTGGCGAAAGTCTCCGCGTCGCCGTTCGGGCAGATTCTGGGCCGTCTGTTCTTGTTGTAACCCTGGGAGGGTTCCAAGCCTCCCGCGACGGGAGTGGCCGAGCCAAGCTCGTCCACCCCCACGCGACTGCGTCGCCGCTCGCTTGAATACCTCTAGTATTCGGCGCTTCGCCGCTCCTTGCATCCGGCCCGAATCCGCTCCGAACGGCTCGGTCCGACTTTCACCACGGGCTGCTGGCCAAGTCCCCTCATGCGGTAGAATGCCGCGTGTGAACGATACGTTGTCGTCAGCAGACGGACACGGCGGCAAAGGCCGCCCGGTTGCGCTGCGCGGATTCAGTCTGGGGCATGCGACCGCGGCGCCCATCGCCGCGTTCTCGCCGCGGAGTGCGTGCAAATGAGCGCCGAGGCGCCGCTCAGACCAGCGTGGCTGCGCGCGCTGGCCCTGGCCGCGCTCTCGCTTGCGCTCACCGTTTACGCGTGGTCGCCGATGCTCGCCGCGTACCCGCACACCTCGAATGGCGACGGCACGATGTACCAGAAGATCCTCGAGGCGGGACGGGCGAGCATCGTGCGCTACCACGAGTTCCCCTTCTGGAATCCGTACGAGTGCGGCGGCTATCCCCTGTGGGACAACCCCCAGGGCTTCGCGGGCGCGCCGCTTCTGTGGATGGTGTTCCTCGTCAACTCCACGGTAACCATCTACATCTGGGTGATCACCCATGTTGCCTTCGCGTTCGCTTCGATGTGGCTGTTCGCCCGGCACGAGGTGAAGCTGTCGCGCGCCGCTGCGTTCGTCGCCGCCGCGGCGTGGGCGTACTCGGGATTCCATCAACAGCACTATGCGGGCGGGCACTTCACCTTCGTGCCGTGGGTCTTCTTTCCCCTCGCGCTCCTCTTGTGGCGGCGCGCGGAGAACGATGTGCGCCACGCGGTCGGGCTCGGTGTGCTCGTTGCCTTGATGTTCTACGAAGGCGCGGTGTATCCGCTGCCGCATTTGGTCCTGCTGCTGGGCGCAGAGACGCTGACGCGCATGTGTTCGCCACGGCGGTTACCGCAGATTCTGCGTGCCGGCGTGATTGTGGGAGTCGTGGCATTTGCTATTGCAGCTAGCCGCCTCCTGCCGGTACTCGATCAACTCCGTCAGCACAGCCGCCCGGCGCTCAACGACGTCGACGCGATCACCTGGCCCACGCTCAAGGCGATGTTCCTCGCGCGGCAACACGGGCGCGAGGTGATTGGGCAACAGTACGTATGGACCGAGTGGGGGTCCTACCTGGGGCCGATCGTGCTCACGCTCGGGTTGCTGGGGATTGTCGTGGGCGGCGCGGAGACCGCGTGGATGGCGGCACTTGTCGCTTTCGCTTTCGTGCTGATGTGTGGGCACTTCGCCAAGTGGGCTCCATGGTCACTCTTGACCGCTCATGTCCCGCCATTCAAGGAGATGCGCGTCCCCTCGCGTTTCCGCGCCACGGTCTTGCTGTTGCTGGCCGCCTACGCCGGCATCGCGGTTGACCGCCTGCGCTTGGCAGCGCGGCGCTGGGTCCGGTCGCGTCCGTGGTCGGGCGCGCTGCAAACGCTCGTTCTCGCAATTGCGCTCATCGGCGTCGGCGACATCATCGGCGTCGGTATCGACACCATACCGCAATTTTTCACTTCGCCGCGGCTCACCGAGCCGGAGCCTGCCGCGCACTTCTACTACGGCGGGCCCGGCCTCGCCGGCTTCCTTGATCAGCCCGCGCAGAACCGCGGCGAGATCTCCTGCTACGACGAGTGGGGCTTCGGCCAGGGCTCGCACTTGTGGGAGGGCAACCGGCCGCAAGCGCGCGCGACCGACGACGGCGCGATTGTCGAGGCCGCGAACCGCACCCAGAACACCTTCAACATCGATGTGGTGGCCCAGCGCCCCGGCGCGCGGGTGCTGCTAAACACCGTCTACGACGACGACTGGAAGACCAATGTCGGCAGGACCGTGAACCTCGGCAACCAGCTCGCCATCGAGCTGCCCGTGATCGGGCGATTCCACATTCACGCCGCCGATCGACCGCGCACTTTCGTCGCGGGCGCGATCCTCACCGTCCTCGGCATCGCGGGTACCATAGCATTCTTCGTCCGGGACGCGCGCCGCCGCCGTCGCGCCCCGACCAGCGTACCACCTCCTGAGAATTCGTAGCTGTTTGAGAGACTTGGTCGAGAAGACTTGCCGGCGAGTTCATCGGCAGCTAGCCCCTAGTTCCGCACCGTACGCGAGCGAGTTCATCCAGACAGCCAGGGCTTGCCGTTGGTACACTGGCACCGGAATGCTTACCCGGGCCCCCAAGGCAAGACTCCTCGCCAAGGTGTTGGTGGCTGTGCTGTTGCCCGCGGTGGTCGCGCTGGTGCTGTTCGGCGTGCTGGCCCATGAGGTGGCACGGCGCGCGCTGGAGGACGAGCTGGGCCAGCGGCTCGCCACGGCCGCGTCCGGCGTCGCCATGCAGATCTTGCCCGAGCAGTTGACGGCCATCGGGATCGGCGACGAGCAATCCAATACCTACGCCAATCTCAACCGGCGCATTGAACTGGCTCGGCAGCGACTGGGTGTCCGGCGGGTTCTGCTGGTCGCCCGCGATCTGACCGGGCGAGGCGACACTGAGGGGCTGGTGGCCCTGGGCGCGCATGCCTACGAGTTGGGCGCCGACCAGCCCGAGATCGAGCGGGCCGCCGCCGGCGCTCTGGCAGGTTCGCCCCTGTTTTGGGGACGCGATGGCCGACCCTATCAGCGTGGCTATGCCCGCGTGGGCGGACGGGAACCCGCAGGATTCGTTGTCGTGGAGGGCAGCGCGCAGTATTTCGCACAGTTGGCTGGGTTTCGTCGCTGGTTGGTGGCGGGCGGTGGCATGTGCGCGGTCCTCATCGCGGTGCTGGCGGCGTGGCTTTCGCGCCGTATGACCGGACCGCTGGCCCGTCTGGCGCGAGCCGCGGAAGAGATTGGGCGTGGCGACTTGACCCGCCCGGTGGCGGTCGAGACCCGGGACGAGATTGGCTATCTGGCGGCTCGCCTGGACGAGATGCGGGCCGCGCTGCAGGCGCGCGACGAGCGTATGCAGATGATGCTGGCGGGGATTGCGCACGAGGTGCGCAACCCCTTGGGCGGGTTGGAGCTCTATGCGGGCCTGCTGCGCGAGGGGCTGGCCGCCGAGCCCGAGCGGTTGGCTGAGGTGGAGCGGGTGGAGCGCGAGATCGGCTATCTCAAGAACGTGGTGTCCGACTTCCTGGAATTCGCGCGCCGGACCCCGCCGGTGATGGAACCTGTCCCGGTCGCGCCTTTGCTGGATGAAGTGTGCGAAATCTGCCGGTTTCCCGCGGGCACGGGACCCGAGCTGCGTGCCGAAGCGACCGCGGACCTGGTTGCCGAAGGTGACCGACGCCAGCTGCGCCGTGCCCTCATCAACCTGGTCAAGAATGCCATGGTCGCGGCGGGCGTTCCCGGCCAGGTGGTGGTCACCGCGCGCAGGACCGAAGGCCTGGTGCAGTGGGAGGTACGCGACAGCGGTCCCGGCGTGGCGCCAGAGTTGGGGGACAAGATCTTCACCCCCTTCTTTACCACCCGCGAGAAGGGCACTGGGTTGGGTCTGGCCTTCGTGCGCGAGATCGCGCGCGACCATGGCAGCGAGGTGAGGGTCGACCGTGGTGAAGAAGGCGGCGCCCGCTTCCGTTTCACGACTCGCCCCCGGCCGGCCACGTAGTATGGTTCCACCATGGCGCGCGTGATCATCATTGACGACAACGAGACCATGCGGGAGGGCATGGCGCTCACGGTACGGCGCATGGGGCACGAGGTGGTGACCGCGGCCTCGGGCAGCGAGGGTCTGGCCGCGCTGAAGAAGCAGGCCGCGGATTTCGTCATCACCGACCTCAAGATGGAGGGTGTCGGCGGCCTGGAGGTTCTGGAGGCGGTCAAGCGCATTGACCCTTCTTGCCCGACGCTGATCGTGACGGCCTTTGGCACGGTCGAGACGGCGGTGCAGGCCATGCGCCTGGGTGCCATGGACTTCTTGCAGAAGCCTTTTGCGCCCGAGGTCCTGCGCCTCAAGGTCGAGCGCGCGCTGGAAATGCGGAACGAGAAGGTCGCGCGCCAAAGGGCCGAGGCAGAGGTGGAGGTGCTACGGGCTGACGCGGCCTTGCCCTATGGTCTGGGGGAGATGGTGGGCCGCTCAGCGCAGATGCGCGCCCTGTTTGACACCATCGAGAAGGTGGCCCCAAGCGATGTGGCGGTGCACATTTCGGGCGAGACGGGCACCGGTAAGGAACTGGTGGCGCGTGCCGTGCACAGCCGTTCTCGGCGGGCGGAGGGCCCTTTCGTCAAGGTCAACTGTGGCTCCTTGACCGAAACCCTACTCGAATCGGAATTGTTCGGGCACGAAAAAGGCGCGTTTACCGGTGCGATCAAGCGCAAGCTGGGCCGTTTTGAACTGGCCGACAAGGGGACCTTGTTTCTCGACGAGGTGGGCGATATGTCGCCCAATCTGCAACTGAAGCTGTTGCGGGTTTTGCAGGAAAGGGAATTTGAGCGCGTGGGCGGCGAAGAAACCGTGCGCGTGGATGTGCGCCTGATTTCGGCCACCAACCGCGCCATCAAGCAGGAGGTGGAGGCCGGACGCTTTCGCGAGGATCTTTTCTACCGCTTGCACGTGGTGCCCTGCCACGTGCCACCCTTGCGCGAACGGCGCGAAGACATTCCCATCCTGGTCGAGCACTTCATTCGCAAACTGAGTCCGCGCACCAATCCCAGCATCCGGCGCATCGATGACGCTGCCCTGGCGCGCCTGTCTGCCCACGACTGGCCCGGCAACGTGCGCGAATTGGAGAATGCGGTCGAGCGATCGCTGGTCTTCGCCAACGGTGACAGTATCGGGTTGGCCGCGCTACCTGCTTTCTTGCGCGAAGGCGCCAGCGAGACTTCCTTGGCGGTTCCCTCGGGCAACATGACCCTGCCCGAGATCCTGGAGGACTTAGAGCGACAGCTCGTCCAACGCACCTACGACAAGACCGGCGGGGTGAAGACCGAGACCGCGCGCCTGCTGGGCATCAAGACCAGCGCGCTCTACTACAAGCTGGAGAAGTACGGCATCGGGGGCGCAGCCGGCAAGGCGCGCGAGGAGCCCGAAAACGGGAACAAGGGAGAAAGCTAGTGCCGGTGGCCGGATCCATTTCCGGATCTGCAGACTGGCCACTGGTTCCGGCCACCGGTACCTAGCGCCGGCCCACCGTCGCCGGCGGGGGCGTGGGCGTGTCTCCGCGGGCATCACGCACCAATTCCGTGAAGAGGTGCGCGCGTTCCGCGATGCGATCCAGCCTTCCCTCACGTAGCGAAGCGAGGTCGACGAGATCTCGGCCCACTCCAAGAACGCAAGCGCCTGCCTCGATAAAAGCCGCCGCATTTTGCAGGGTCACACCGCCACAGGGAAACAGATCAATCTGAGGCAGGGGTGCCTTGAGCGCCTTCAGGTAGCTCGGGCCGCCCAACGCGGAACAGGGAAAGACTCTGACCATGTCGGCCCCAGCCTTCCAGGCGGCCAGGATTTCCGTCGGGGTGAGCGCACCCGGAAAGACGGCCAGATCGGTTGCGTTGCAGTACTTCACGACCTCCAAGTCGCAGGATGGGCTGGTGACGAAGCTGGCGCCTGCCGCGATAACCGTGGACGCCGAATCGGTGTCGACAACCGATCCGGCACCGACCAACACCTTTTCGTCGAAGCGCTCTACCAGGGTAGAGATCACCGAGAGGGCCTCGGGCATGTCCAACGGTATTTCGACGACGTCAATGTGGGCGGAATGGAACGCGTCCGCCATGTCCAAGACGTCGCTGCTGGACGACAGGCGGAGCAGGGGAACGACACCGATGGCGCGGATTTGCGCGAGCACCTCAGACTTTTGCATGAACCCCTCCGCTTGGACGCTGGTGGGTACCAAGTAGCGTATCACATCCGGGCTTTCCCATGGGAACCCCAGAAGGGTTCAGGTCTTGCTCGTCGGCTTGACCTTGATCTCGCTCTTGGTCTCGGGCTCGAGCTTGCCATCGGTGCGCGGGTGGAAACGGATCTCGGCCTTGACCTCTACCACCATCTTGGCCAGGGCTCGGCCGATTTCGCTCTGCAAGTCCAGTCTGTCCAGCCAGGCCCGCATCTCGGTCGTGGCCACGCGCACGAAGTCGTCCTTCGAACGGGCAGCCACTTCCAACCCGGCCGACATGGCCCGCTTGACCAGATCAGAAAGGCCGCGGTCGCCTCGCTCGCGCGCCGGGTCGCCCTCCAACCCGGCTTTGGAATCATCGCCTGCGCTGGACGGGATGTGACTTGCTGGATTCTCCGCCATGGGAGCAAGGCTACCACGCCCTGTCGTCAAGATGGGAACCCTGAAAGGGTTCCCAAACCCTTCGGCCCCCACCCGCCCCCACCTCCCCGCTCGCTTTCCCCTTCGGGGACTTCNNGGCCGGCGGGCTCCCCACGCGCCTTGGCGGGTGCGCGGAAAGCTGAGGCGAGATATGCTGCCAGCCGTGACGGGTGAAAGAACGCAGGATCGACTGGGTGTCGCGACCCCAGGTACGGATGCACCGGCAGCGCCGGTGGACTCTGCGCAAGCGGCCCGTCGCAGTGCCGTGTACCGCCGGCCGCTGCGCCGCCTGTTGCGGGCCTATCGTGTGACCCTGCAGGTGGTGCTGTCCTATTGGTGGCTGCGCATGCGCGGGCGCTTCCGCAGCGAAGAGGCTGCGGTCGAGCTGGTGCAGGCGGTCCATCGACGAAATGCGCGTCGGGTCCTCTTCACCATCGTGGAGCTGCAAGGCCTTTTCATCAAGGTCGGCCAACTCATCAGCGTGCTGGCCAACATGCTACCCGAGGCTTTTCGCAGGGAACTGCAGACCCTGCAGGACCGCGTGCCGCCCCGACCGTATGAGGACATCGAGGCCCGGCTGGTGCAAGAGCTCGGTGGCCGCCAGCCCAGCCAGGTGTTCGCGCAGTTCGATCGGACCCCGGTGGCGTCAGCGTCGATTGGCCAGGTGCACGTGGCGCGCTTGCATTCGGGTGAGAAGGTGGCGGTCAAGGTGCAATACCCGGGCATCGAGACCATCGTGAAGACCGACTTGAGTGCGATCCGGCGCATCTTCGCCTTGTTGCGCCGGGTTCTGCCTGACTGGGGCTGGGACACCATCTACCGTGAGATCCGCGAGATGGTGCTGGCCGAGCTTGACTACCAGCACGAAGCCGCCGCGATTCGTGCCATCGCGGCCAACTTCACCAATCGCAAAGACGTCGTCATCCCGCGCGTGATCGACGAGTTTTCCACCGAACGTGTGCTCACCACGGAATGGATGACCGGCATTCGCGTGGGCGACATCGAGATCCTGGATGCGTCGGGCGTGGACCGCAAGCAGGCCGCGCGTCTGTGCGTGGAGGCCTACTGCAAGCAGATCTTCGTCGACGGCGTGTATCACGCGGACCCGCATCCGGGGAACCTCTTGCTGCGGCCACCCGGTCCGGGCGAGACCGGACCGACGGTGGTGTTCCTCGATTTCGGAGCCACCGCGCGCGTGTCGCAGGGCATGCGCAAGGGCATCGTGACCTTCCTCCAGGGAGCGATGACCCGCGACGTGGGCCGCATCGTGACTTCGCTCAAGGAGATGGGCTTTCTAGCGCGCCACGCGGACCACGAAGTCTTTGACCGGGTAGTGCAGCACTTCTACGAACACTTTCGCGCGCAGATGCGCTTCGAGGGATTTTCCCTGTCCAACTTGAAGATCGATCCGCGCGCTCAGCTCGCCACCTTGCTCGACCTGCGCGATCTGAATGTGTCGTTGCGTGACCTGACCGACGCGTTCGTGGTGCCCAAGGAATGGGTTCTCTTGGAACGGACCCTGCTTCTCCTGCTGGGGGTGTGCACGACGCTGGACCCCGAGATGGACCCGTCGGCGGTCATCCAGCCCTACGTGGACCGGTTCCTCCTGGGCGAGAAGAAGGAATGGTCCGAGGCAATGCTGGACACGCTTCGCGAATCGGCCCTCTCGGCGTTTGCCTTGCCCGGCGAATTGGGCCGTCTTCTGACCCTGGCCTCGCGCGGAGATGTCGAGGTCCGCATTCGCGGGATCGAAGCCAGCGTCGACGTCCTGTACGCTCTGGGCCAGCAACTCCTATGGGGCTTTTTGGGCGCGACTGCCTACACCCTGTCCGTCGTGTTCGAGGGCCGCGGCCAGGAAGGCGCGCGCCTCGTGTCGCTCGGCGTGGCCACTATCCTCGGCGGTCTGCTCCTGATCTCTTTGCTGCGCGGCCGCCGGTTGCGCAAGCGACGCAGGCGGTAGGGCAGAAAGTGCTAGGGCGGCTGTTTCCAGATTCAGCTTGAGGCTATGGGGAATGGGCGCAACGGAATCCTACGTGGTTAACACGATATGTCGGTATGGGAAAACTGCGGGCTGCGGCACGCAGGTAGTCGGCCGTGTTCAGACCACCCCAACCACCGCCGCGCAGCACGCGGGCGGATGAAGGCGTCGTGTTGGCTACGTCCGTCCCGGCAGCCGCGAGGCTTGAGTACCAATTGCTCAAGTACCAGTCAAATACCCATTCGTAGACATTGCCCGCCAAGTCCAGGTGACCCCACCTTCCCTTTCCAGAGACATGGCTGCCCACCGGCGTGGTGTGACCAACACAGTCGTAGTAGTTTGCAAGGCTGCATGCAGGTGCTGGGCTTGAACCCCAGGGATACAGCAGGTTCTGGTCGCCCCCTGCAGCTGCATATTCCCACTCCGCCTCGGTCGGCAGTCGTCCACCATCCCAGATGCAGAAAGCAAATGCCTGATACCAATTCACACAATTGATTGGGTAGGTTTCCGTGTTCCCCGCTTCATCGGCCCACGTCTGGTAGCTCGAATCGCACTTCAGACTGCTCTTGAACGCAGCAGAATCCGCAGGCATGTTCGCATTCCAGGCTGCCTGCCAACCGGTGCCTGAGATATTCGGGTGAGCCCCGCTATCCAGTGGCGGTGGCGTGTTGCTCGTGTCGTAAGCTTTGAGAAACCTGCGGAAACGACCGACGGTCACTTCATACTTGTCGAGTGAGAACGCGCTCACGGTCACGCTGTGTTCCAAGATCTCGTCGGAGTCACATGTCACTCCGCTAGGACAGCCTTCAGTGCATGTGCTACAAGTTTCGGTACCGCGACCCATAGGGAATGTGCCCGATGGGACCGGCAGGCTCGCACAGCAGTCTTCGCCGCTACATTCCGTGCCCGTCATGTCTTTGCAAGATTGTCCGGGAATGCCGTAGGCACCAGGGCCGGCGCTGCCATCCGTGCTCGTCGTGCCAGCGACGCCGCCGAGTCCGCCTGCACCGCCACCCGAACCGCCCATCACAACGTCCGGCCGGGCGCCGGGGGCGTCTGGCACCCCGGCATCAGCACCGCCGGCACTGCCACCAGCGCCGCCACTCCCGCCCGAACCCAGCCTGACGCAGAGATGAGAGGCACAGGTCAGACCCGCGTTGCACGTATCATTGGGATAGCACGAACAAGTTTCGGCTCCGGTTTGGCAGCTACCAGTGCCGCCAGCTCCCGAGGTACCACCGGCGGCACTGACGCCACCATCGGGTCCGATGAGGTTGTTATTCGAATCCACCTGATTCGGCTCGGCGCAGGTTTGCGTGGTCGTGCAGGTCTGCCCGTAGAGGCAATCGACACTCGTTCGGCACTGATTGTGGCACCGCTGGTCTACGGCGCACTTGAGCGATGTCGGGCAATCGCTGTCGTACAGGCAATGCGTCTCCACGGGAAGCTGACACACTCTCGACTGGTCGCTGGCAATGATGCAACTCTGTCCTGTGGGGCAGTCCCCTGAGGTGTGGCAGGCGTCGTGGCACTTCCCCTCGGTACAGACCAACGAGCCATTGCAGTCGCTGTTGAGTATGCAGGCGCCGCCCACATCTATCTTCTTCGCCCCGCCACAACCGACGACGAGCCACGATGAAGCGATCATCAGGCCAAGAACGCGCGATGCTGACATTTCAATCCTCCAATTCTGCTGTTGCCGGCGCGGAATTCCGACGCGGCGAGGGTATCACGACGGGTCCGGCCGAGCACATCAGCAAACTTCGTGCCGGCGCAACTCACCAGGAAAGGACGAGGATTCTCGCCAGGATTCCGCTGTCTGCACGCCCGTGATTGCACTTCAAGTGCAAAGCTCGGAGACCGCTTGCACACGAAGTGCAACGCCGACCATCTGGCCAATCGACGGGCACCCAGACTCCGCAACGCCTCCCAAATAAAGTTGCCAGGTAGTACATGTAGGATAAAATACTACCTATGGCAATGATACCTGTCATCGGCAGCTCCCTCACCGCCCTCGGTGCGTTCGCGATCTTCCTGGCCACGCTTCGTCTTGGCCGAGCCCCGCGCAGATAGATCACGGTCGCCCAAGGACCTTCGCGGCTATCGCGGGATTGCGTTTGAGCCACAATTCGCCTTGCCGGACGAGGCCCTGCCGCCTACACTGCCCCGGGCAAACCAAACGGCAGGCCGCATGATGTTAGATGGACTTGAAGCCGCGGCTCAGAATAAGGCGAAAGGCGAGGGTGAAGCGCAGGACGGGCGCGTGGCTCTTTTCAGCATCGCCGATCTGACAGCGATTCGGAACTTGGTTCGCGGCGGCGCGGTCATCGACTGGCACCGTCTCTACTTTTCCGACCGCGGCCAGGTTGATCGTTTCCTGCGCGTGCATGAGTTCGACCCGGACAGCGGGCAGGACATGGCCCGGCTCGAAGCACTGCGCGAGCAGGCGGTTGACTACCTGGAACGGCATCTAGGGTTTCACATCGCCGAGGAGGTCGCGGAACGGATTCCCGCCCGTGACCTCTTGCTGGTGGCCTCGCAGAATGGCAAGCGGCGCACTCACGCCTGCGTTGTGCTCAAGGTAATGCATGTGCTGCAACACCTGGCGGGCCGCGAACTGGTCAACCGCCTATCGGTGAGTGCGGACCAGATCTTCCACGCGGTCGAGGACAAGGTCCTGCGCACCGTCGAGGAAATGAAGGGCGCGGGCTGCGCCATCGTAGAGTTCGAGTGGAGCCGCAAGGAGCCGGATAGCCTGATCACCAAGCTGCTGGCCAAACGCGACAACATTGCGGCGCATGTCTACGACAAGCTGCGCTTTCGCATGATCACGCAATCCGAAGACGAGATCGTTTTCGTCTTGCGCGAGCTGGTGCAGCGGCTGGTGCCATTCAACTACGTGATTCCAGGGGAATCGCTCAACGACATCGTGGACCTGGACGGTTTCATGGAGCGTGATCCAACCTTGCAGCGCCATCTGCCCCGGTTGCTCGATCTTTCGACGGTGGCGGCAGACAAGCGAACCCCGGTGGTCAATGAATTCTCGGGGCCAAGCTACCGGGTGGTGAATTTCGTCGCTGACCTTCCGGTGCGGGTGGACAAGCTCCTAGATCGCCCGCCCAACGATGACCTATTCATGGACAACGGCGCGGTGGTGTACGTGCTAACCGAGTTTCAAATCGTCGACGCTCGCACCGCCGAAGCCAACGAGATTGGCGAGAACAGCCACGATCGCTACAAAGAGCGTCAGATCATGCGGGTGAAGGCGCGCCTGGCGCACGGGATGAAGGACGACGAGGACCGCACCCCGCCGCCCCTCGATTTGACGGGCCGCCAGGACGGCGACCTCGGGCACGACTGAGGCAAGCTTCTTCACCACAGAGGACACAGAGCCGGACCGGAAAGGGAAGGGTTGGGTTCGGTCCGATCCGAACCCCTTCTTCCTTTCCGGCCTCTGTGTTCTCTGTGCGCTCTGTGGTTCAAACAGCTCGCCTATCTCAAGTCTTCGATGCAGGCGGTGGCTTCGGGGATGGACCAGTCGCGCTGGTTGATGAACGCGTAGCGGACGTGGCCAGTAGGATCGACGAGGAAACTCTCCGGAAACTGGCTCGTGCCCCAGCGGGCAGGAACTTGTCGGCTGGGATCGAGCAAGACCGTCAGAGGCGTCCCGCGGGGAAAGAACCCGCGAATGGCATCCCAGCTCTCATCCGCGCTGACCGCCAGGACAGTGGCCCTGTCGCCCAGGCGGCGAGCCAGATCTTCCAGCGAGGGCATTTCTTCGACACAGGGCGGGCACCAGGTGGCCCAGAAGCTGACCAGCACCGGTCGATCCCGGAGCGCGCGCAACGACCAGCGCTTGCCCGCGGCATCGGCCAGCTCGAAGTCAGGCGCCAGACCCTGCAGCTTGGGTGACAGCGGATCCGGGGAAAGGGCGCGACAGAAACTGTCACGGGCCGCTGCTGCGGTCCATGCGGCCCCCGCGAAGAAGCGGACGGCCAGGGTGACGGTCGCCAGAACAACGATTGCAATGGCGAGCGCGCGCCGCGCGCCCGCGGGGACCGCTTGGTCCCCCGGCCGCGTACCGCTGTCCCTCCTCCCCTTGTCCGGCACTCTTCACTCCGGGCGCTGGAGGGTCCGTCGCGCTACTTGGTTGCCGCGACTGCCTTCTTCTTGCCCTTGCCGACGGCGCCCTTGGCCAGTTCCTCGTCGGCGATCTTCTTGAAGGCATCGAACGGCTGGGCACCGTTGATGAAGTGGCCGTTGACGAAGCTGGCCGGCGTGCCCTGCACGCCCACCGAGCCGCCCTGCTTGACGTCCGCCTCGATCTGGGCGGCAAACTTGTGGCTCTCGGTGGCGGCCTTGAACTTGGCCATGTCGAGGCCGATCTCTTTCGCGTATTTCTCCAGGCTGGCGGCATCCAGGTTCTGCTGGTTGGCGAACAGCTTGTCGTGCATCTCCCAGAACTTGCCCTGCTCATTGGCGGCCATGGCGGCCTCGGCTGCGGGCTTGGCGTTATTGTGGAAGGAAAGCGGGAAGTTCTTCCAGAACACCCGCACCTTGCCCGGATAGTTCTTCTCCAACTCGGTGATGGAAGGCTCGACCCTCCCGCAGAACGGGCACTGGAAATCCGAGAAGAGCACCACCGTGAGCGGTGCATTCTTGGGTCCGCGCACAGGGGCATTCCCGGGATCGACGTTCTTGACCGGACCGGCCTCAGGCGCCTCAGCCGCGGCGGGAGCCGCGCCACCAGTGTCGGCCTTGGCCGTCTTCATGAGCACGTCGTACAGCTTGGCCTTGGGAGTGCCCTTCTTGACCAGCTCCTCGGCCTTCTTCAACTGTTCGTCGATGCGGGACTTGAAGTTCTCGAAGGGCTGCGCGCCCGACAGGAAGCTGCCGTTGATGAAGAACGCGGGCGTGCCGCGCGCGCCGAGCTTGTCGCCCATGGCGATGTCCGCTTCGACGGCCTCCTGCAGCTTCTTGTCCTGCAGGGCGGCCTTGAACTTGGTCATGTCCAGGCCGATCTCTTTCGCGTACTTCTCCAGGCTGGCGGCATCCAGGTTCTGCTGGTTCTTGAACAGGATGGCGTGCATCTCCCAGAACTTGCCCTGCTGGTTGGCTGCCATGGCCGCAATGGCAGCCGGCTTCGCCTTGTCGTGGAAGGGCAGCGCCTTGTTCCGCCAGGCCACCCGGACCTTGCCCTTGTACTCCTCCATGATCTTGTCGATGGTCGGCTCCACCCGCGAGCAGAACGGACACTGGAAATCGGAGAATTGGACAATGGTCACCAGAGCATCCTTGGCGCCTTTGATAGGCGCTCCTTTGACTTCGGCCTTGTAGATTTCGGTGGGCGAAGGCTCGCCCTGGCGCTGCTCTTGTTTGGGGGCTTCCTTCTTGGCCAGTCCGTCCTTGATGATGGCCGCATACAGCTCGCTGCGGGGGGTGCCGGCCTGCAGCTTGGCGTCCGCCTTCTTTACCTCCTCGTCGAGCACCATCTTGAAACTGTCCAGCGGATATGCGCCGCTGAAGGACCGGCCGTTGACGAAGAAGCTGGGCGTCCCTTGCACCCCAAACTGGTTGGCCTGCTTCGTGTCCGCCTCGACCACAGCCTTGGTCTTGGGGTCGGCAATGGCGGCCTTGAACTTGGCCATGTCGAGCCCGATCTCTTGCGCGTACTTGTCCAGGCTGGCCGCATCGAGGTTCTGCTGGTTGGCGAACAACTTGTCGTACATCTCCCAGAACTTGCCCTGCTGGTCGGCGGCCACGGCCGCGATGGCGGCGGGCATGGCGTTGTTGTGGAAGGGCAGCGGGTAGTGCTTGAACGAGATCTCCAGGTTGTCTTTGTAGATCTTGAGCAGCTCGTCGAGCGTCCCCTTGGCGCGACTGCAGTACGGGCACTGGAAGTCGGAGAACTCAATCAGCGTGACCTTGGGCGCCTGGCCGCCCTTGCGTGGCGCCTTGTCGACTTCAACCTTGTAGACCTCGCTCGACACCGGCGGCCGTGGCGCCTGCGCTGGGGGTGGCGGCACGGCCAGCCCCTTGGCCTTTCCCTTCATGAGGGCGCCATAGAGCTCGCTGACTGAGGTTCCCCGGCCCAAGATCTTCTTGGCGAGCGCCTTTGTGCAAGAACCAAACTCACGGAAGAACCCGGTTGGCAAGCAACGCCCAAGTCCGCTGCCCATGAGCACCTGGGCGCGGCGGATCTCATCATCTGTGGCGCTCTTGAACTGCTCGAAAGGCACGGCCCCGCGAACCGGACGGCCATTGATGAAGAAATTTGGGGTTCCCTGCACGCCCAGCTCGCGGGCTTCGGCCAGATCCTTGTCGACCGCAGCCTTGAACGTGTGTCCGTCGAGGGCCGCCTTGAACTTGACCATGTTGAGGCCGATCTTCTCCGCGTATTTCTCCAGCGCTGGCCGGTCGAGAGCTTGCTGGTTGGCGAAGAGCTCATCGTGCATCTTCCAGAACTTGCCCTGCGCCCCGGCCGCCAGCGCCGCCTCTGCGGCCAGCGGCGCCTTGTCATGGAAGGGGAGCGGATTCTGCTTGAAGAAGACGCGCACCTTGTCCGGGTACTCCTTGATCAGCCGATCGAGGGTGGGCAGGACGCGGCTGCAGTAGGGGCATTGGAAATCGGAGTACTCGACGATGGTCACCAGCGCCTTGTTGGAACCCTTGGGCGTGCCATCCAACGGCACGCACTTGCGTTCCACATCATCGCCGGAGGTTGCTCCAACTTTGTCGCAGACATACTTGGCTGGCGCCATGCCGCGCGCCCCCCAGTTGCCTCTGCCCAGACAGTACCCGCCGACGATGACGCCAGCGGCCAGAACGAAGATTGCGATTTTGCGTGCCATGTTGTCTCCTTCAGGGCGAGCCAGCCAACCACCGGGAACAGTGTCAACGGTGGTGCCCAGGGACAGAGTCGAACTGTCTACACACGGATTTTCAGTCCGTTGCTCTACCAGTTGAGCTACCTGGGCATGGGTTGGCTCGTTTAACATGGGGGCGGCCCTCTTGCAAGCCGCGTCGTGAGCGCAAGAAGGGCCGAAAAGCCAGCGCGGAAGTCGAGACCATGGCCGTGGCCCGCGCAGGTCACTGGCCGCGCCCCGGCCTGGCCAGCGGCCCAGAATCTCCTGACGAGCTCTGGCTACCCTTCTTGCGTTTCGCCTTGGTCTTCACGGTCCAGAGGTTCGCCGCGTAGTCGGCGAATCCGGCCATCGCGAATCTCGAGCACGGTGAAGCGAAATCCGCCCAGGTCAACCGTGCCGCCAGTTCGCAGCGGCAGGCCCAGGTGGGCCTGCACGTAGGCGCCCAGGGTCTCGATGTCAGGCCGCAGCGGTGGCAGGACCACGCCCAGCTCTCGTTCCGCCACGTCAAGCGTCAGGCGGCCATCGACTTCGAAGCGACCCTCGGCCCCGTGCATGATGGGTGGCAACTCGCCCACGTCCTGTTCATCTTGGATCTCGCCCACGAACTCCTCCAAGAGATCCTCCAGGGTGACGACCCCCAGAAAGGCGTTGCCGGTGCCCAGCACCACCGCCATGTGGACTCGGCGACGCTGGAACTCGCGCCGCAGCCACTCGCTCGGCGTCTCCTCCGAGCAGTAGATCGGCTCACGCGCGATCTCGCGCATCCGCTTGGGGGTGCGACCGGCGGCCAGCGCAGCCACGATGTCCTTCAGGTGCACATAGCCGAGGACCTTGCCCGACCCCGGCTCGATCAAGGGATAGCGCGTGTACTGATTGGCCGCGGCCAGTTGCACGTTCTCGTCAAAGGGCCGGCCCTCCTCCAGCACGACCACGTCCCGGCGCAGGGTCATCACATGGCGGGCCACCCGGTGGGTGTAGTCGAACACGCGGTCGATAAGCCGCCGCGCACCTGGGTCCAGATCCACGTGTTGCAGGACCAAGCGCAGCTCGTCAGGCGAGTGCAGCATCTCGGCCCCTGAGGCGGGCCGCAGGTGCAGCAAGCGCAGGAAGAGGTTGGCGGTTGTGGTCAGCGCCCAGATGAACGGGAAGGTCACTAGGTAAAATACCCGCAGGGGCGCGGCTGCCCACAGCGCAACCGGTTCCGTCTTCTGCAGCGCCACCGCTTTGGGCACCAGTTCGCCCAGCACAGCATGCACGAAGCTGATCAGTACGAAGCCAACCCCCAGAGCAAGCGATTCGACCGCAAGTCCCGTCCATCGGCCCAGGGATCCAACATGAGGCTGGATGATGCTGGCTATCGCCGGCTCGCCGAGCCAGCCGAGAGCCAGAGATGCCAGGGTGATGCCGAGCTGGTTGGCGGACAGGAAGGAATCGAGATGGCGGGTGATCCCTGATAGAAGCCAGGCGCGGCGGCCGCCTCCGCTGACCAGTTCCTTGACCAGGGTGGGTCGGATCTTGACGATGGCGAATTCGGACGCGACNNGGACTGAACATGGACCAAGCTTACAGGCAGATGGCCGGCGAAGGCCAATCGGCTGTTGCGAAGGCAGCTTGGGCCCCTACGGTCCTGTGGCCTGTCTGGTCTAACCTCGCAGGCCCTACGGCAAACTCTCAACGCATGTGGCCGCGCCGTTCTTGTCCACCGTGCAGTAAGGGGAGCTGCTCTGCGCGCAATCGCGGATCTCGATCAGGACACCCTGGGACGAGCAGTAGGCGCCCACGGTTTCCACGCACACTTGCCCTTGCGCTCGGTCACAAGGCGAGCTTGAGGCCCTGCAACCGGAGTACTCCTGACCCTGGTCGACCCATGCCACGCACATGCCCGGCTTGCAGACCATCTCTACCTCCGGCACCAACGCCGAAACCTCGCTGCCCTCCGAGCAGCTCATGGCCTTGTCTCCGTCGCACCACATGGGCAACTTGCTGTAGGCCCAGCACGGATCGTGGGTGCCGATGCAACCCGCGCAGGCGAGTTCCACCAGGAACACGAGCGCCTCCCAGAGCTTCATTCGTTCATTGAACACTATTTGCATGGTGGACAGCAACTCGCTTAGTAGCCGTGGTCTTGGCGGAGGCGGGTACGATGACAGGGTGGCGGCTGCCGCCGGGCCGCGCTGGCGACGGTCATTTGTGCTATGAAAATGTCATGGGATCCACCATCAGGCGCGACATCCGCACCGTGCCCAACTTGATTACCCTGTCGCGTATCTTGCTGATTCTGCTTGGCGCTGTCGTCTATTTTTATGTTTCCCACGGTTGGGGTATCGTACTGTCGATCGTCGCGGGGGTCACCGACTACCTTGATGGCTTCGTCGCCCGCCGCACCGGACAGGTCACCCGCCTGGGTGAGATCCTCGACCAATTCTGCGACCTTTGTTACGAGTCATTTCTGATTGTCATCGCCACAATTCAAGGTTTCTTCCCGCCTCTCGTCATCTGTGCGTACCTCTTTCGTGAGTTCTGGGTGGCTTCTGTGCGGCGGTTTATGGCGGCGGCGCGCATGAACATCCCCAGCAGCGTCGCAGGCAAGGCAAAGTCCAACCTCATCATGTGGAGTTTCTTGCCCACCTATCTTTCCATTGCGAAGTTGGCGCCCACACTGGAGCCGTACCTGTCCTATTCCGCCTATCTCATCATGGGATTGGGCCTGCTCGCCAGCTACCTGAGTGCGTGGGGCTACACGCGGGCGTTCGCCACCGGCTATTCCCAGGCGCTGGACAGGCTAGACTGAAGTTTCCATGTCGCGCGGTTTCTACGCTCTGCTGTCGTTGCTGGCCGGTGTGCTCGTATCGCCCGCGGCCCGCGCGGATGACTACTCGCCGCTGGCGGCCTGCCCGGCCGGCAATTTGTTGGCCGGACGGCGACCCACCAGCTGGCAGGACACGCGCCGCGATCTGGCCCTTCTCACCGATGAGACCCTGGCGCCCGAGGGCGCGCTGTGGGACGCCCAGCTGGCGGTGCTGTTCGACACCGGCGCGGCCACCGTGACTTGGGACTTGGGCGCGCCGACCACGGTCAACGCGCTGGCCATCCAGGCCGACGCCAATGACCGGTACACAGCGTGGGGCTCGCTCGACGGCCAAGACTACCGTGTATTGGGACATATCGATCCGTTGCCCAACCACGGCCTGCGCCTGCGTACCATTGAAACCGGGGGCGTGGCGCTCCGCTATCTGCGCGTTGGCGAGGGAGCGGGCGACAACTCGTACTCGGTTTCCGAAGTCGCTGCCTACTGCCAGAAGCCCACTCCCTTTCCGGCCCAGATGCGGGTGGCGAGCGCGCCGCCCACAGTGGTGCCCACGGTCTATTGGGACGACATCGCCAGCGCGCGTTGGGAGCTGGTGCTGGCACTGCTGGGCCTGCTCTTTCTGTGGTGGGACCAATGGGTGTCGCGAGGCGCTGCCATCAAGCCCAAGGAGAAGGCCACCGGCTTCCTGGACTCGCTCATCCGTTTCGGGCAGTACCTGGCCACTCTGCTCGGGCTTGGCCGAGTCAGTGGGAGAGTACGCCGTGCCATCTTGGCGGTGCTGGGCCTGGTCGCGTTTCTGACCTACTTCAACTTCGGTTCCTTCCACTTTCCCAATTTCATCCACGGCTGGGACACCTTTCACTACTACATCGGCTCGAAGTACTCGCGCGAGCTGAGCTACGATCGACTGTACGAGTGTGTGGCGGTGGCGGATTCCGAGTTGCCGACGCTGCGCCGCCGGGTGGAGACGCGCAAGCTCACCAACCTGCGTACCAATATTCTCGAAACCACCGCCGACATTTTGGCGCATCCGGAACGCTGCAAGCAGAATTTTACCCCTGAGCGCTGGCAGTCTTTCCATCACGATTTGGCCTACTTCCGCACCTTGGAGAGCGCGCGCCGCTGGGACGATGCGCAGACCGACCATGGCTACAACGGCACCCCGGTCTGGAACATCGCGGGTTCGCTGCT
>PMJO01000064.1 GCA_003158455.1 Myxococcales bacterium
TTCCTCGCCTCTGCCGGCGCTTCGGCTTCTGCGCCGGTGCGCGTGCTGTACGGCGTCCGCCGATCCGACTTGCTCATCTATCGGGCGGTGCTGGACGAAGCCGCCAAGCGGTTTTGCGATCTGCGCTGGCAGGCGTTTGTCGAGGAGAACGCGGGGGCCGGCGAGCGGGCCGGCCGGCTCTCGGTCGAGGCCGCGCTGGGTGCGGCGCGCGACGCTGGCGGGCTCGGCTCGGCGACGTTTCACCTTTCCGGGCCGCCGCAGATGCTGCGTCTGTTCCAGGCGGGCCTGGCTGCGGCCGGCGTGCCGCCCGCCCAGGTGCGCGCCGACGCCTGGGATTGACCACCGGCCGGCCGTCGGTCTACTGTTGAGGAAGACAGCAATGAAAACCGTCATTTTGTGCGGAGGCCTAGGAACGCGGCTACGCGAAGAAACCGACTTTCGCCCCAAGCCCATGGTGGAAGTCGGGGGCCGGCCCATTCTGTGGCACATCATGAAGATCTATGCCCACTACGGCTTCCGCGAGTTCGTGCTGTGCCTGGGTTACCGCGGTGACGTGATCAGGGACTACTTCCTCAACTACGAGGAGATGAACAACGACTTCACCATCTCNNACCGGTCCCCAGGCCATGACCGGCGCGCGCATCAAGCGCGTGCAGCACTATGTGGACGGAGACACCTTCATGGTCACCTACGGGGACGGGGTGGCCGACGTGGACTTGAGCAAGGTCCTGGCCTTCCATCGCGCCCACGGCAAGCTCGCCACCATGACCACCATTGCGCCCAGCTCGCGCTTCGGCATGCTGGAGGTGGATGGGGCCAACCGGGTGACATCGTTCATCGAGAAGCCACAGCTTACGGGCCAACGGGCCAACGCCGGCTTCTTCGTGTTCCAGCGCCGCGTGTTCGATTATCTCTCCAGCGAAGACTCCTGCATTCTCGAACACGAGCCGCTGGAGAAACTGGCCCGCGACGGCGAGATCATGGCCTACCTGCATGACGGGTTCTTCTACGCCATGGATACCTACCGCGAGTACCAGAAGCTCAACGAGCTGTGGGCGAGCGGCAAGCCGCCCTGGAAAGTGTGGCGATGACCGATCCGCTGCGCGAGCTGCCCGCCGCCTTTGCGCAGCGGTCGGTGTTTGTCACCGGGCACACTGGATTCAAAGGCTCGTGGCTTTCGCTCTGGCTCTCGCGCCTGGGGGCGCGGGTGCATGGGTACGCGCTGGCGCCGTCCACCGATCCAAGCGCATTCGTCGCCGGCGGCGTGCGCGACGTGCTTTGCGCCCACCACGAGGCCGATATCCGCGACAGTGCGCGTCTGGCGCAGGCCATGCGCGAAGCCGCCCCGGATGTGGTGCTGCACCTGGCGGCACAGCCTCTCGTGCGCCTGAGCTATGCACAGCCGCGCGAGACTTTCGACGTCAATGTGGTGGGCACTGCGAGCGTGCTGGATGCCGTGCGCGCCCTTGACCGGCCCTGCGCCGTCGTGGTGGTCACCAGCGACAAGTGCTACGACAACCGAGAGCACACCTGGGGCTATCGTGAAACCGATCCCATGGGTGGCTTGGATCCGTACAGCGCAAGCAAGGGCGCGGCCGAGCTGGTGGTGGCGTCCTACCGCCAATCGTTCTTCCCACCCGAACGGGTTGACCAGCACGGGGTCAAGCTTGCTTCGGTACGCGCGGGCAACGTGATCGGCGGCGGCGACTGGGCGCAGGACCGCATCATGGCGGACATAGCGCGCAGCTTGAGCCGCGGTCAGCCCGTGCAGGTGCGCAATCCGCGCTCCCTGCGGCCTTGGCAGCACGTGCTTGAACCCTTGGGTGGCTATTTGCTGCTCGCGGCGCGCATGCTGACCGCCCCGGACGGGGCGCGCCTGGCGGATGCCTGGAACTTCGGCCCGTCGAGTCTTGAGGTGGTTACCGTCGGCGCGCTCGTCGACCTCTTTCTCGCCGCGTGGGGCTCGGGGAGCTGGCAGGACGCAAGTTCGAGCGCGCAGCCGCACGAGGCGCGGCTGCTGCGCCTGAGCATCGACAAAGCCGTGACCCTGCTGGGCTGGCGCCCACGCTGGTCAGCCAGCGAAGCCGTGCGGCGCGCGGCGCTTTGGTACCGCCGCTTCTACGAGCAAGATCCCGCGGCGCGGGTCGCAGGGTCGATGCGTAATGCGTGCCTGGCCGACATCGCTGACTACGAGGCGACGGGGAGCGCTGCCCATCTCCACCCCGAGGCCAAATGAAGAAGATCTCGGTCATAACCGGTGTTTACAACGAGGCATCGACCGTTCAGGAGGTGTACGAGGCCATCCGGGAGGTTTTCGAGAAGAGACTGCAAGGCAGGTATGACTATGAGCACATCTTCATGGACAACTGCAGCAGCGACAACACCCTGGAGATTCTCAAAGGTATCGCCGCGCACGACAAGCGGGTGAAGATCGTAAGCTATTCGCGCAATTTCGGCCCGATAAAGACCGAGTTGGTTGGTTTCCAGCACGCGACCGGCGATGCGGTGGTGCCGTTTGAAGCCAATTTGAAGGATCCGCCGGAGCTGATCCTGGAATTCATCAAGAAATGGGAAGAGGGATGCCATGTGGCCTACGGTGTCCGCACCCAGACCGAAGACAACTTCGTCTTGCGGTCCTGTCGGAAGCTCTTCTATCGAATCATCAGTGGATTCTCCGGAGACAAGCTTCCCCTCAATGCTGGTTCGTTTCGACTGGTCGACCGCAGGGTCGTCGATGAGCTGCTGAAGATCGACGACTACAAACCCTACATCCGCGGCTACATCACCCTGATCGGCTTCAAGCAGATCGGTATTGAATACGCCCGAAGAAGTCGTCCGCGCGGCTATTCGAAGAGCCGCACTAGCTACCTGGTAGACTTCGCCATCAATGCTTTGATTAGCCACTCGCACTTGCCGATACGCTATTGCACATATCTTGGGGTGCTGCTTTCAGGGCTGAGCTTCATTGGGGCGTTCGTCTACTTCATCCTGAAGCTGTTTGTGTGGCCGGCCCAGCTACCCGGCCTAGCCGCGGTGATCTTCCTCGTCTTGTTCTTCTCCGGGATCCAGATGTTCTTTCTGGGGATTATCGGCGAGTATGTCGGCGCGATTCATTCCCAAGTACGCAAGAAGCCGTTTGTCGTCATCAAAGAGAAGGTCAATCTCGAGTAGTCTCGTGTTCAGTCTCCTGGAGAGGTTCCCCCTCTGCCGCCTGAACCTGAAGGTGGGACAATGAAGCCGTTCGACATCGGCGGCTGTTTCCGCAGGCCAAGGCCGGGGGTGTTCTTGACCAGCTTGGTGGCAAGTGTGACAGTCTTCGTGTGGGCCGCTCTGCTACAGCCGAGCGATTCGCGTTACACGCCTGCCATGCTTGCCGCGACGGTTGGGGGTGTGGCGGCTGTGTTGCTAGTCTGGCGGGTGGGTCTTCCGGAGTGGTTGCGCAGGCTGTTGGATTCACCGGCCGGGTTGGCTGGCGCGGGCGCATGCATCTTCCTGTTCATCAATTACTGCGGAATGAGGCAGTTCGGCGGGTTCGACCACAGCGCGCTCATTGATGCTGGCTGGCGGATGGTTCAGGGCCAGCGCCCCTATCTCGATTTCCCATGCACGGTTCCTATCGGTTTTCTCTTGGGGACGGAGTATGCGTTTGAGGTCTTTGGCCTTCACTGGCAGTCTCTGATTTTCTTGCACGGCTGCTATGCCGTTGCCCTGTTCGTGTGGTCCTATTTGCTGCTCAGGCAGATTCTAGCTGACCGATTGATGGCTTTTCTGTTGGCCTTCGCCTGTCAGGCTTTTTCGATGATGGTGGTTTCATATTGGTGGTACAACCCGATCACATCGACTACGGCCGTGGTTCTTCTTTTGTCGGCGGTCGCGGCTTTGCAACGGTCGCGTTCCTTTTGGGCGTGGGCATCGTACATTGGGTCGCTGGTCCTGCTCGCGACAATGAAGCCCAACGTCGGGGGTTTGGTGATTGCGGGAGCGACCGTCGTGCTGCTGAGTTGCTCCGCAACGCGATGGAGGGCCGTGGGCGCATCACTGGCTGCCGGCGCGGTGATACTCGGCTGGCTTGCGCTACACCACATCCGTGCCGCGGATGTCTATGCAGGCTACAGGTCTATTGCTGGCCGTGGCTTTTCAATGCGGCAATTCTTGCAGGACCTGTCGCCGACCGAGCAGCGGCTATCGTTGATCGGACTCGTCTTGGTTACACTGCCGGTTGCATCCTCGATCTGGCCGGTTCGACGTCTTGCTTCTGTGGGGAGGACGGGTGGATTGGCCTTGGTGGCGTTCATCGCTGGACTTTATGGATTTCTGACAAACGGGGAACTGAAGCTGGTTGATCTCCCCCTGTTGCTTTTGGCGTCGACCGTTTTCGTGTCTTACCAGCCGCCGAGTGAAGGTTTGGTGGCGCGGCCGGCGCTCGTGCTGCGCTATGGGTGGGGTCGATACGTGAAGCTTCTCACAGTTGTGCTAGTCGCGATTGGTCTGACGCAGGGAATCACCCGGGATCGGGTCAAAGCGATCGGCCCTGGCGCCTTTTTCGAATCTCAACTTGTGCCGGAACCGATTCACAACCCGTTCTTTCGCGGCTTGCGCACGGGCCGTATTTTCCAATCGGTGCTTGCGCAGGTAGGCCAGACTGTGGGCAGGTACCCTGGCGCGCATGTGTATTTTGGACCTCGCATGCAGTGGGGGTATGCAGCGTTTGGATTGCCTTCACCCGTCGGCCAACCGATCTGGTGGCATCCTGGTGTTTCCCTGGCAAGCAGCGACGTGGGATTCTACTTGGACAGATGGAGCGCCGCGGAGTTCGATGTACTGGTCTTTTGGTACAATGCTCGCGCCAATGTGACGGATTTCACCTACATGCCACAGGCGTTTCTCGATCGGATCGGGATGGCGTATCGCGAGGATGATTCTTTGTCGGAGATGACACTCTATTTCAAACGAGAGCCGCGATGACTCGGCGGGTTTGCCCTGGCTCTGTTCATCCGGAGAGGGGGCTGGCCTGCGTGCGGAGCCATGCCAGCACCTTCCTGACGCCTTCTTCTCGGCTCACTTTCGGTTGCCAATCCAGGAGGCGGCCGGCTTTCGCGGTGTTGGCGACGAAGAACCGTTGGTCACTGTGCCGCCACGGAAGCCGTTCGTAGCGGAGTTTCACACCGACTTCAACTTCGAGTAGGGCGAGTAGCTCCAGTAGCGAGCAACTGTTGCTCATGCCGCCGCCGATGTTGAACGCTTGCCCACGTGCCTGGCCAATCTGCCTCACGGCAGCTAAATAGCAGGCGATCGCATCATCCACAAACAGCAGGTCGCGCACCTGCTTTCCGTCGCCAGAGATGGTGAAGGGCGGGCGGTTGGGCGTCGCTTTGGTTTGCAGGGCTTGCTGGCAGAACCAGCCGACCCAGGCTTGATCGTAGGTCGCAAATTGCCGGCCGCCGTAGATTGTCGAGTGGCGGAAGACGACGGTGTTGAGGCCGTAGCACCGCGCATAGTCGAGCATGTATTGGTCAGTGGCGCCTTTCGAGCAGCCGTACGGGGTCTGGAAATCTAGTCCGAGGGTTTCGTCCAGGCCATCGGGGTAGTCGGGAGCAACGTAGCGCGAAGCTTCTTCGCGCAAGCGCACGCCGGCGAGCTCGCCGTACACTTTGTTGCTAGACGAATAGACCATGGGGGCCTCGGGACAACGACGGCGGACGTTTTCCAGCAGGTTGATCGAGCCAAGCACATTGGTCTCGAAATCTCTGCGCGGGTCCCGCATCGACGTTGTCATCGCTACCTGGCCGGCGACGTGGAAGATGGCGTCGGGTTTGTTCTGCTCGAACAATTGGGCCACGTCATTCTGGTTGCGCGTGTCGCCGTGGACGAAATTTACATCGCCCAGAGTACGTAGCCAGGCCAGGTTCTCGGCTGCGCCGAATCGCGAGAGGTTGTCGAACACGACCACCGAGTCACCGCGCCCCAGCAGATGCGCCGCGATGTTGCTGCCGACAAAACCGCAGCCGCCCGTGATCAGGTAGTTCATGGTTTGCTCCTTGGCCCTTGCTTTCGCGTCTGGCGTTTGAGTCTGAACAAGCGGAGCAGCGTAGCCACGTATCCGATAGCAAACGCCAGCAGTCGGCGTTTGGTCGTCCCCGCCTTGCGTCTCTCGAATGTGAACGGGACTTCCTTGATACGATAGCCCGGTTGCGAATAGCTGAGCTTGATTAGAATCTCCTCGATGATGTCAAAGTTGTCGCATTTGAGTTGCAGACCACGCAGGGCGTCGCCTCGGTAAAGCCGAAGACTGTTGGATACGTCGTAGCACTTCAGGCCGAGCACAAGGCGAAATACCACGTTGACCATCAGGCTCAGGAAGATCAGCACCGCCGGGTTCTCGGTCTTGCCCCCGCGAACGTACCGGGATGCAATCACCAAGTCGGCGCGCTCACGTTCGGCCCACAATTGCGGCAGAAAGCGTGGATTGTGCGAGCCGTCCGCATCCATGAAGATCACATGCCGGCCTTGGGCCACAGCTAGCGCGGTTCGGATTGCGTGCCCGTACGCCGCGCCACCACGCCGAGGCACACAGGCGGCGCCGGCGTCGCGGCAGATTGCCGGCGTATCGTCAAGCGGTTGCTCGGCATCAATGACGATGATCTCGTAGCGCGATGTCAGCGACCGAGCGACTTCATTGAGAACGGGCAGCATCTTGCGCAAGCTGTCGGCTTCCCGGTAGGCCGGCAGGACGACGCTGAGTTCGGGCGGCGCATCGTTCACGGGAAGCATCTTTCCCGTGGTCTGCGCAGTTTCAGCGTGGGGAATGATTCCTGCGCCAACTGCCATACGGCGTACGCTAGATTGATCTGCGGCCGCCAACCGAGCGTGGTCCGTGCCCGCGATGCATCGGCGACCATGAACCGCGGCTCAAAGGGCGCGTAGTCGCGAGCACCGAAGTTCACTTTCACGCCCAGATCGAGTTCCGAAGCCACCTGCTCAATCAGCCGCTTGAGTGGGATCGTGTCGCCGCTGCCAAGGTTGTACACGCTCAGTGCTGGCGGACAAGCTCCGCCAAAGAAAGCTGCGGCCAGGATGCCCGCTGCGATGTCCTGCACGGAGCAATGGTCGCGTACTTGGTCGCCACTCGACATGTCGAGCGGTCGCTGCTCGAACGCCGCCCGCAGCAATGAGGGGAACAGGCGGCTGCCATTATCGCCCGGTCCGGTGAATGAGAATGGTCGCACCACCGTCAACGGCACGCCAAATTCCGCCGCAGCGGCACGCACTAGCAGGTCGGCCGCCGCCTTGCTCGCGCCGTACGGGTGCAGCGTGTCGAGCGGGTCATCTTCCGTTAAGGCGCGGCCTTGATCGCGATAGGCCAACCCGGTGCTTACGTAGACGAAGTTGCACTTGTCGATCAGTGACGCACTCTCGCAGAGGTCGAGCGTCACATTGACGTTGAACCGCACCATTTCGAACCAATTCAGCCTCGGAAACTGTGTCCCACTGGCGGCACAGTGGATAATGCAGTCGGGGCGAAACTGCTGCACCACCTCGCGCAGCGCCTCCTTCTGGTGAAAATCTATGTGCTGATGTTCGATGCCCGCGGGGAAGCCGCGGTGCTGACTGTCTTCCCGTTGCAGGCACAGCACAGTGGCGTTGGGACTGGTGGCCAGCTGCGTGGCCAAACTGTGGCCGAGAGTGCCCGAGGCGCCTGTCAGAATGATCCGTTCGCGCATCAGCGCCTGCTCCCAGTGTCTCCAGTCAGAAGGGCGGGCATGCGCTGGCCTCCTCCCGAACCGATGAACTGGCAAGTCTGTCGAGATCGCCCGACGGCGCGAAGGCTCGGCGCCTCGCGGCGATCAACCCTGCTTCAAGATGCACGCCTGCCCCTCCCCATCAGCAGGGCTTTCGCGGCACGACGGCAGAAGGTGAAGGGCACTTTGAGCATAGGGTTCGCAGCGCTGGCTCGCATGGTAGCACACGCCTCCCGCAACTGCCCAGACGTGCGCGATTCTTCGGGAGCGGTCTGCTCGGGCCTGGCGCGTTGCCGTGCAGGAGGAGCCCATCTGGTGCCGCCACTCCACCCACCCCGCACGCCGCTGCCGCAGCCTGATTTTCCCGGTGGAGACACCGACGCGCTCCACGCCGCCTCGCGCCCAGCTTGAACTGGTGAACCAGCGCTAGTCTGTGGCGGCCGCCGGAGCAGCTCTGTACCCAAAGCCCGGGATCCTGTAAAGTCGCGGCGGTCTCCCCTCGGGAAGGGGGATGTAATTGACACGCAAGTATCGGACATATGCCCACCGACATGTCTTCAACCCTCAGTATTCAAGACAGTAGCGCTGCCGCTTCGGTGCCTCCTCAGCCAAAGCGATCATCGCTGCTTGGCGATGATTTCGCTCCAGTTTGCTTTACGTTTCTCGCCAGTCTGGGCTTCTTGGACCTTCTGATTAGCTGCATCTCCAAATGGTACCGGCCCGACACCGCATACCTCATCCGAAAGGGCACTGAACTGGTGATTCCCGCTGTCGCGAGAACCCTGGCTCCGGAGCCGGTCGAGCGCCTGCAGTATGTTTTGGGCCTTCTCCTCACGCCGCTGTTTCTTTTCGCATGTTTGCTTGGGCTCAAGCGGCTATACCGGGCCACTCCCGAAGCGGGCCGCCGCATCTACACCTGGGTGGCGACCACTTTGCTTCTCGCAGGCACTTTCGCCACGCCGGTTCTTACCTATCATGCGCTCGACAAGTCAGATTTTCTCTATGTCCGGGCCAGCCTGCTCTTCACCCACTGGCTAGCCTATACGCTGCTCTTTTTCCCCTCCCTGGCATTGCTGGTCTATTTTGCCCACAAACGCTGGATTTTGTGGGTGGGCAGAGTAGCCCTCTACACCCTGAGCACGTATATCGCCGTAATTGCCTTCTTCTCGGTTTTGTTCGACCGAGACAGCATCTCGCCGTGGACCCATCATCTCAATTCCGTTATCTATCCGCTGGCGCAGGTCATGGCCGGCAAGACCTTGCTGGTTGACTGCGCCCCGCTTTACGGGCTGTACCCTCACTTCCTGCAGCCGCTCTTCAAGATATTCCCGCTTGGCGTGTATTCCCTAACTCTTGTCATGGCCAGTTTGCTCGTGGTCTGTTTGGCGGGCGTGTGGTTGTTTCTGCGAATGGTCACCAGGAATCGCTTCGTCTTTCTTGCCGGATTTACCGCAGTAGCGTTCTATTCCTATGTCGCGCCGAAGACCGTGCGCCCAAAGGTCTTTGGGGATCCATATTTTCAGTATTGGCCGATCCGCGTGCTGTTTCCGAGCCTTCTGCTTGCGCTCGCATCCCTCTATTTGCGCGGCTTCGGGAAACGCTGGATCTACTATGCGGGCTTTTTGTGCTCGGCCTTGGCGACGCTCTGGAACCCGGATACGGGCCTGGTGGTTTTCGGCACCTGGTTCTTGCTCTTGGCCTATACTGAGCTGTTCCGCAATTCGTGGCGCGCTTCAGCCAGGCCCATCCTGTGGCACGCGCTCACCGCCGTCGGCGCGCTCCTGCTGGTCTATGGAGGATATGCTCTATTCGCTTTTCTGCGTTCGGGCGTCTGGCCGGACTGGCGCATGAGCGCCAACTACTACAAGATCTTCTCCTACTACGGACTCGTCATGCTTCCCATGGCGCCTTTGCCACACGTGTGGGGCATCATGGTCGCGGCCTACGTTGCCGCGATGGTCGTGGCGATTCATGGACTGCTGCGCAAAGAGAATGAGCTGTTGTGCGGAAGCTTGTTCATTCTGGCGATTCTCGGCGCGGGCCTGTTTGGCTACTACAATGGGCGAAGCCACGATTTCTGTATCATTCCCCTGCTGTACGTTCCCCTCCTCATCATCACGCTGCTCGCCGACCATCTCTTTGTTCGGCTCAAGCAGGGCGACCGGGCCTGCTACAAGTGTCTCCCGCTGGGCCTTCTGTTCTTCTATTTGTGTGCCAGTGCCGTGCCTTCGGTCTTTGCGGCTGGGGAGTTGAGTCAGTTCAAGGGGTGGATTCAAGCGGGAAGTAGCGTTTCGATAGACGGCTCGCGTGGAACGCACACCCGGAACATCAAGTTCATCCGAGCGCAGACCAAGCGCGGCGAGAGAATCTTTATTTTTCTTCGCGGCAACATCGAGGGCGTGTACTACGCTGAGTCGGGGACCGCGTCAGTCCTGGATCTGCCCTCCTCGACCGATTCGTTCTTCAAGAGCGACACCGAGAAGATCGTGAATTTCCTCCGGCAGAACAAGTCCACCAAGCTTTTTGTCGTACCCGGTCAGTACGCTGGGCTGGACGCGTCCTTCAAGAGATATCGCATTGCCGCGCGGGAGGGCCAAACCGGCATGGTTATGCTTTTGCCTGCGGAAGACGCGGTTCCGGCCGGTATTCCAACCCATTCTGAATTGGAGCGCGATCCGTGAGACGCCAGGGATGGTGCCGAACTGTCTAGGGCTGGTCAGATGAGCATGAGGGGAAGAAGATTGCTGCCGAATGGAGACCTAGATCACGTCCTGGATCACACCCGCGATCTCTGGGATGAGCTGCGCGGGCAGCGCGTTTTCATCACCGGCGGTACCGGTTTTTTCGGTCGCTGGCTGCTGGAGACCTTGTTCTGGGCGAATGACCGGCTTTGTCTGGACCTTTCGGCTTTGGTCTTGTCGCGAAGCCCGGAGGCATTCCGGAAGGCGGCGCCTCATCTGGCGGGTCATCGTGCGATTGGATTCCACACGGGTGATGTTCGCGCCTTTGAGTTCCCCGCTGGCAAGTTCTCGCACATCATTCATGCGGCCACCGAGTCGAGCGCAAAGCTGAACGCCGAAGAGCCGCTGATCATGTTCGATACGATTGTGGACGGAACCCGCCGCACCCTAGAATTTGCCCGTCATTGTGGCGTGCGGAAGTTCTTGCTGACCAGTTCCGGCGCGATCTACGGCAAACAGCCCCCCGAGGTGACCCACATCCCCGAGGACCATCTTGGCGCACCTGACCCGATCGATCCGCGCTCTGCCTACGGGGAAGGAAAGCGAGCCGCTGAGACCCTGTGTACGCTGTTCTCGAAGCAGTACGGGATCGACACCAGGATCGCCCGGTGTTTCGCATTTGTTGGGCCCTACTTGCCGCTGGATGTTCATTTTGCAATCGGCAATTTCATCAGGGACGGGCTGAAAGGTGGACCGATTGTTGTAGAGGGCGATGGCACTCCCCAGCGTTCCTATCTTTATGCTGCGGACCTGGCGATTTGGCTGTGGACTATTCTGTTTCGTGGACAGAACAACCGGATCTACAACGTCGGGTCCGAGGAAGGCGTCTCAATCTCGGAATTGGCGCACATGGTCGCCGCGAGTTTCAGTCCCGAAGTAGGTGTCATCGTCAGGGGCAAGCCCGACCTGCGCAAAGCACCTGAGAGATATGTGCCCAGCACGGCGCGCGCCAACCGGGAATTGGGGCTCGCGCCCTGGATCTCGCTGTCGGCCGCCATTGCCCGTACCATCGCTTTTCACAGAGATCCCGTCGCGTGAGGCACAGCGTGGTTCGGGCATGCCCGCGTGGTCAGCCAGCGCTCCCGCCTGCCTCTTCGATCAGCCTCTTGTAGCGTTTCTCCAGCATCTCGATGCGAATCTCGTCTTCCTTGAAGATGAGACCGTAGAAACTGCGTTTGTTCTTTAGCCACATCAGCTCGAAGCCAACTGCCTTGAGAATTCCCACGTCGTATCCGTCCTGCAAGGCGGCCGGACAGCCAAAAATCACCTTACGGGTTTCGTAGCGCGCGATCGCACCGGCGGGAAAGCGTTTGATGAATGGAATCGTTTCTTTCGATACCCCGCCACCGACCACGACTTCCAGACCCTTGGCATGAGCCGCGGCCACCACTCTGGACGCGATCTCGAAGATTTGCTGGTCGTTGACGTTTTCACGCACCAGACCCAGCGAACCCGTCAGATCCACGCGCCCGATGACGACACCAGAGAGCCCGGCAATGTCATACTTGTTCAGGATTTCTTCGATGTTCCCACAGGCGGTGATCGTCTCGATGTTGACGAGGAACTTGACCGAATCCACTTCGTCCTTCGGATAGGCGATTCTCGCCGACGCCAGGTACTTCTTCAAGGCATAGGCTGACTCGATCATCGGACCCACGATGTGGGTGACCCCAATCGCGCGTGCATCGTAGAAATCCTTCAGTGCCTCGCAGCCGCCGATCTTTATGGTCAAGTCCAGGCCGGCCTTGGTGACAACTTCCTTCAGGCGAAGTGCCTCTTCCAGCCTGGTACCCTCAGACTCAAACTCCGCCTTGACGCCCACCACGTGGTGGTGCTCGTGAAGTTCCTTAAGCTGCTCGACCATTCGCTTTTCCAGTGGATTCATGGAAATGTCCTCTCCTTATGTAAGCCACCTGTCTCGGGCGGGCCTCAGTGTAGTTCCCTCGTGATGAAGGCTGCAAGGGAGGGAGCAACCAGCTTGTCGATATCAACCCGTCGCTTCTCCATCTTGCCAAATCCACGTGTCAGAATGCAATTTACCCCGTCGACAGTGTTCTTCTTATCGCGCCGCATGGCAAGAATCACTTCGTCCAGGTTTACTTTTGCCAGTAGATCCCCATACGGCTCGCACCACGGGAGCAGTTGCGTGCGCACATCGTCGAAATGCGCTCGGTCAGTCATGCTCATCTGGATCGAGACATAGGTTGCGGTGAGCACGCCAAGAACAACCGCGATTCCGTGCGGAATACCGTAGTGGGTTGCCGATTCGTATGCGTGCCCGAAGGTATGCCCGTAGTTGAGCAAATTGCGTCGCCCGCGATCGAACTCATCTTCCTCGATGTAGCCTTTCTTGATCTCAAGGGAGCGATGAATCCATTTGGCAATCGCCTGCGGCTGACCCGCTAGACTGGCCAGATCGCGCATCAGCTCTCGGAACTCGGATTCGCCCGTCAGGAGCTGGAACTTGATGATTTCGCCAACTCCCGACCTAATCTCGTCCCAGGGCAGCGATCGGAGCGCCGCGGGACAGAGGAGAACTCGATGCGGCGGGTAGAAGGTGCCAATCTGATTCTTGAAGGAACCGATATTGATGGAACTCTTGCTGCCGATGCATGAATCAGCTTGGGCCAGAAGCGTGGTTGGAACTAGCTCCCAACGAATGCCTCGAGCCAGCACCGTGGCTATGAAGCAGCCGATGTCTTGCACGACACCACCTCCCACCACGACCAAATTGCCATCACGTTTGAGACCCTTGCCCAATAGGTCGAGAAAGACCGGCGCAATTGCCTCATATGATTTGCGCTCTTCCGTGGCCTCTAGCAACACGGTTCGCGAGTCGGGAAGGCGGCCGCGAAACGCTGCCGCGTGGTGCTGCAGGAGGACTTGGTCAACCAGCCAATGCGAGCGCTCGGGAAGGGAGATCGCACCCAGTGCGGACCCGAGGTCCTCGAACGATTCGACTGAGTAAGGATGCGACTTACTCTGGATAATCATGTCCTAGTCCTCAAAGACAAGTGAAGCCGCCATCCACAACCACCACTTGGCCCGTCAGGTACGAGTTCGCTTCTGACACCAGGAAGGCGGCAATCTTTGCCAGCTCCGCCACGCTGGCCATTCGTCGAAGTGGAATAGACCCACAGATCTGCGCCAGGGCCTCAGAGCTGTTATTCTGCCGTGTCAGGTCGGTATCGACATAGCCCGGGGCCAACGCGTTCACCAACACCCCGCCCGGACCGTACTCGACCGCGGCACTTCGGGTCAAGGCGTTAAGTGCTGCCTTGGTCATCGAATACGCGGCCCTGCGCTCTCGGGTTACCAGACTGAAAATACTTGAGAGATTGAGAATCCTCCCCCAACCCCGGACAACCATAGTGGGGGCAAATGTCTGAACGAGACGCAATGCCGCTGCAAGATTGACCTGAACCATCGCTTCCCAGGTTGCCAGGTCGATGTCGGTCACGGCATTGAGCACGTTGGTGCCCGCATTGTTGACCAGGATGTCGATCTTGTCGTCACGATGACTCAGCAGCCAGCGCTCAACTGACTGAGCAGCAGCTAGGTCCAACTCCCGTCTCGATGGCGCGAGGACGCTCACTCCGCTCGTCTGCAGCTCTTCGACAATGGCCCTACCGATCCCTCTTGCCCCGCCGGTAACTAGTGCTGTGTATTGTCGTGGGGTTTGCGTCATGGTTCATCCGCCGGCACCAGCATGTTGCTGAGAAATTCCTCGCGTTCCAGGAACGGGGCCATGTCTTCCAGAGGCCTTGACACCATTCTGCCATCAGGTAACCGCATTGAGGACAGCTTGGGTTCGAACGAATAGTCCAAGGTTAGCCTCACCTCCCACAGCGCCGGGCCGGCAATTGCCGCGGCCTTGCGCTGATGTGCCTCGACTTCTTGCAGTCGAGTGGAGCACAGATAAGGCAGATCGTACGCTGCCGCCAACCGTTCCAGGTTTGGAAAACCGAGGCCAGAGCTATTTCCACAACCGTACTGGGCCGCGAAGAAATTCATTTGCGTCTGGCGAATCGAAGCGTACCCGCCATTGTTGAGGACCAGGAGTTTGATAGGTAACCGATTGTGCGAAAGCGTGGCCAGCTCTTGCAGATTCATCTGAAGGCTGCCGTCGCCAGCCAGGCACCAAACCTCTCGCTTCACCCCCAGTGCCGCACCAATTGCTGCGGGAAGATCGTAGCCCATACTGGCGCAGCCGCTGTTCCAGAAGTACCTCTGGCCGGCCCGGACGACGCCGGCCTGGAAGAGCACGACACACGCTGTCCCATCGCCGGCAACGACTACGGCGTCCTCGGGAAGCTGCCGCGTGAATTGTTCGAAGAAAGGATAGGGCTGGATCCTATCGGCGGCCACACGGTGTTCCGGTCGCACTGTCGGGTAGCGGGCCGTGCGTTGCTTGGCCCAGCGCAGCCAGTCCGAGTAGTCGCCCAGTGCGGGTTGCGCTGCAAGTGCCGCCTGCAAACGCGGGAGGAAGTCAGCCAGATCGGAGTGCACCGCGTGCATGGGACGAAAGGTCGGCTTTCGTAGTTCTGCCGAATCGATGTCCACCGCTATGGTTGTTGCTCGATGAGCGAAGTCTTCCCAGTTGTAGCTTACTTGGCGGATGTTGTTGCGGGTGCCCAGCAGCAACACGAGATCCGCATTTTGCAGCGAGAAGTTGCCTCCCCTGGTTCCCAGTGTACCAATGCGCCCCGCGTAGCAGGGGTGATCGTTGGGAAGCAGGTCGAACCCACCGAAGGTTGCCAACGCTGGAATGGGCAACTTGCCAAGCAGGCGATGCAATGTTTCGATCTGTCGCGCCAGCCTGATGCCGTGGCCAGCGACAACTGCCGGCCGACGACTCGCGCGCAGAAGCTCGACCACCTCACTCACGTCGCACGGGTTTGCCACTTCACCGGGTGGCGAGAACGCCGGAAGCGTCGTTTCGTCCACCATCGCTCCCTGCACGTCCATGGGGACGTCCACCCAGACCGGCCCCATTCTCCCTGTACTGGCGAGGTGAAACGCCTTCTCCAGCTCGTAGCGGATGGTACCTGGATCCTTGATACTGACCGCGTACTTGGTCAGGGGCGACACCACCGCGATGATGTCGACTTCCTGATCTCCGAGCTGCCTCAGGGCAATGTCGCGGCAACAACCCAGGGTGGTGCTTTGCTTTACTTGTCCCGAAATGTAGATGGCCGGGATGCTGTCCGTCCACTGGCCCATCAAGCCCGTCAACGTGTTGAGGCCGCCGGGTCCGCTGGTTACGTTGACTATGCCGATCTTTTCCGCTGCTCGGTAAAGGCCCTCGGCAGCAATGGCGCACGCCTGCTCGTGATGACCAAAAACCACCTGATACCGCGATGATGCGCGGGCAAAGGAGTCATTGAGATGCATGGCAGCGCCACCCGTCACCATGAAGACGTGTCGGCATCCCAGCTCATGCAGCTTGCGGGCAATGTAGTCGCTGACCTTGATCATACTTCCGTGTGCCTGCGAGAAGAGAAGTGTGATTCTACCGGGTTGCGGGCTTCGGGTACAGATTACCTCCGGTGGCTGCGGACCAGCCTGGGCTCACCGCTCGTGGCCCCGTCGGCTCACACGTCGACCGGTGCGCCGCGGCTTTCGAGCGAGCGCTGGGCCGCTTCCAGCACGCGCACCACGCGCAGGGCTGACGCGCCGTCGGTGAGCGGGCGCTTTCCCTCCGCCACGCACTCGACGAAGTGACGGCACTCGACTTCCAGTGGCTCGACCATGGGCACCTGCGGGATGTGGATGTCGCCGTTGCGAATGGAGAGAAACTGCGCGTACTCCGTGAAGGGCGGCGGCCGGTCGACGCCCTTGTCATAGATGCGTAGCTTCTCCACCGGGTGGACGTCGTCGAACTCGACCATCTTCTGCGAGCCCACGATGGTCAGGCGGCGCTCTTTCCGCGGATCCAGCCAGGACACCTGGATCTGGGCACTTACCCCGCTGCGGAATTTCAAGTTCACGAACACCACGTCCTCGATGTTGTGCTGCAGATAGGTGCCGCCGCGCGCGCTCACCGACTCGGGCTCGTCGTCCAGCAGGTGGCTGATCATGGATACGTCGTGCGGGGCTAGGCTCCACAGCGCGTTCTCGTCCTGGCGCACCCGGCCCAGATTCACCCGCAGGGAATAGACGTAGAAGATTCGCCCCAACTCGCCCGCGCTGATCATCGCCTTCAAGCGCGCCACCGCCGGATGATACAGCATCAAATGGCCGACCATCAGGGTCAGATGCCGGGCCTCAGCCAGGGCAACCACCGCCTGTGCGTCGCCTGCGTTCAGCGCCAGCGGCTTCTCCACGAACACATGCTTGCCCGCTTGCAAGGCCAAGCGCGCATGCTCGGCGTGATCCTTGGCCGGCGTTGCCAGGACAAGGGCGTCCACGTCGTCAGCCTCCAGGGCCTCGCGCAGGTCCCTGCCCAAGCGCACGTGCGGCGCCAGGGTGCGGGCCCGTTCGCGGCACGCCTCCGAGGCGTCGCAAACCAGGCTCAGCTGCGCACCCTTGCTGCGGACAAACGCGCGCACGTGGTTGATGCCCCACGCTCCGGCTCCGATGACAGCAACGCGAACCATGTTCTCTCTCAGTGATAATACGCCGCAATCTGGGTCACGACGTATGCCTGTTGTTCCTCGGTCAGCTCGGCGAAGATGGGCAGGGCCAGCGCTTCTCTGGTGGCCGCCTCCGCGTGCGGGAAGGCGCCCGTGCGCAGGCCCAGACCAGCAAAGCAGGGCTGCAGGTGCAAGGCCAGCGGGTAGTACACCTCGGTCCCCACGCCCTGCTTGGAAAGGTGCTCGCGCAGGCCGTCCCGCCGGGGCGCGCGAATCACGAATTGATTGTAGATATGGCCAGGCACGTCCCGCGGCAGGCGCAGCTCGGCTGGAATCCCGGGTGTGGCCGCGAACAAACGGCGGTATCGTTCGGCATTCGCCTGCCGCCCCTTGCTCCAACCCGCAAGCTGGGGCAGCTTGACCCGCAGGATGGCGGCCTGCAGGGCATCCAGGCGGAAGTTGCCGCCCACCACCTGGTGGATGTACTTGGGCCGGCTGCCGTGCGCGCGCAGCACGACGACCTTGTCCGCCATCTGGGCGTCGTCGCACAGGACCGCGCCGCCGTCGCCGAAGGCACCCAGGTTCTTCGAGGGGAAGAACGACAAGCAACTCATGATGCCGCCTAGCTTGCACGCGCCGATGGACTGCGCTGCATCCTCAACCACAGGCAGGTTCACCTTGGGAAGGACCGCGGGCCGGCCAAACAGGTGGACCGGGATCAGGGCGCGGGTCTTGGCCCCGCAGGCGGCGGCGGCGGCCGCGGGATCCAGGTTGAAGCTTTCCGGATCGATATCCGCAAACACCGGACGCGCGCCCAGACGCGCGATGCAGCCCACCGTGGCGAAGAAGGAAAGCGGCGTGGTCACCACTTCGTCGCCCTGGCCCACTCCGAGCGCCAGCAACGCCACCAGCAGAGCGTCCGTTCCCGACGAAACGCCGATGGCCCGCCCCACCCCCAGGGCAGCGGCCAGCTCCTTCTCGAAGGCCTCCACTTCGGGCCCTAGGATGAAGCCCCCGCTGTCCATCACGCGGGTCATGGCCTCCAGCAGGGCACCCCGCAGGGGGCCGTTCTGCGCCTTCACGTCAAGCAGGGGTACTTTCATCGCGCTTCGCCGGGGGCCTGTGGCTGCAGGGATTTTCGCCCGGCGGAGGCCGTCTCGCGGTAGCGTTGGCCGCAGGCCTTGCACTCCCGGACGTCATCGCTGCCGTCGGACAGGCGCACCCCGCAGCGGCACATCCAGCCGATCTGGCGCGCGGGCACCCCGGCAACCAACGCATAGGCGGCAACCTCCTTGGTGACCACGGCGCCCGCACCCACGAAGGCGTATTCGCCAATATTGTGACCGCAGACCACGGTGGCGTTGGCACCCACCGAGGCGCCGCGTCCCACCCGCGTGGTCCGGTATTCGTGCTTGCGCTCGATGAACGAGCGCGGGTTGATCACATTGGTGAACACCGCGGAGGGCGCGACAAAAACGTCGTCTTCCAGGATCACGTCGTCATAGAGCGAGACATTGTTCTGGATCTTGCAACCGTTGCCCAACGCCGCGCGCGCCGCCACGAACACGTTCTGTCCCAGCACGCATCGGGCTCCGATGCGTGCCCCGGCCATCACATGGCAGAAATGCCAGATCTTGGTGCCGTCGCCGATCTGCACCGGCTGGTCGACGACTGCGGTTGGGTGCGCCCAGTAGGTCATTGTGTCGCCCAGCCGCACTTCGGTGGGTCGCCGTGTGGCTAGTAGACGACGCCCAGGCGTGCGACAATCAAGTGCTTGGTGTAGTCCACGCCGCCGCCCGCCGTCAGATCGGTGGTACGAGCCAGGGTCAGGGTATAGCCGACGCCAATGTAGAAAACGCGTTGGATGACGTAGTCCGCGGTGAGGCCCGCGATCACGACCTTGTCGGTTCGAGACGGCGTCACCTGGTATGCACGGTTCTCGAAGCGACCATAGGCCGCCGTCGCCACCCGACCGCCGATGTACTCTCGGAACGCCGCATACACCGCGTCCAGATTGTAGTAGTTGCCTATGAAAGGAGAGTTCTGAAAATCGTGCCGATAGCCCAGCCCTGCCTTCGAGGTCAGGGACATGTTGTAGGTGAGCTCGCCCACGAGCACGACATCGCCGAAGCCCGTTGGAGTCGCCCCTGAAGCGTAGAAGCCATTAGCGTACCCGGCCGCGAGGTTGAGACCCAGCTTCTCGGTCAGAAGCCCGCGCAGACCGGCCGTGGCCCTCAACGGATAGGAAGCAACCTCAGGATGCTTGCTGTCCGGTTTCAAATAGGTCACAACCCCCTGAGCAACCTGCATGAAGAACGCGGTCTTGGGCAGCCAGCGCCACGACAGATCCAACACGCCCTCGTTGCCCATGTTGTCGGCGTATTGGTACCCGCTGGTCTCGTACAGGTCGAGGACGTTGTTGTACCGAAGCAGAAGCTGGATTCGGCCGCCGCCTGGGGCGACTCTGAACTCGAGCGAGCCGATGTTGCGATCGTGCGTAATGATGGTCTGGGTCGACAAATACGGCGGATCTTCGGTTCGGGCAAAGTTGTCGGAAAGCGAAAGGCTGAGCGTCTGCTTGGACGAAAACCTCAGCAGGCCGCCCAGATTGGGGTTGAAGGCGCGCATCTTGCGAACATCGTCGCCACCCGTGAGATACTCGCGGTAGGTCAGGCTGGCGCCAAGGTCGTAGAAGACACCGTCGGGCACGCTTCCGTCCCGCTCGCCATTGCTGAGATCCAGAGCCGGCGTGACATGCGCGACCGCAGCCGATCTCTTGTCCTGGTCGTTGTAGAAGACGTTGCTGTCGTAGCCGATGTCGGCACCCAAGGCCAGATGCAGGAGAGTCCCTTCGCCCAGCTTGGCCCCCACCGGTCCATTGTGCGGGCTTATCCCCTGCAGCCCGTAGGACATCGTTTCCAGGGTGGGCCCGGTGGCGCTGGTCATGTATTGAGCCCGGGCGACAGAGGTCGCGCCACAGACAAGACAGACGAGCAGGGCTGATAGCCAGAGCCTCATGGGTGGTTTGATTGGTTGGGCACGGTTAGGGGTGTATTGATCCGACGCGACCTATCTTCGGGGAACAGCTGGACTTACTGATAGGTGCTGGCAGCGGGTGGACGCTCAATTGGAGGAGGGTCTAGGCTGGGATCGGTGACCCCCTCGGGCAAGTTGGGAGCCTCGACTTCCACCCGGGTCGCCCCGATGTAGTTCAGCTCCGCCCCGACGCAAGTCTGACCCTCGTTTTGCAGGACCTGGACCTTCTGGTTGACAATGGTCATGCGGGTGTACTCGTGCAGGGAAGCCGATTCGTCGTTGCGGCTGACCGACTCCTGCAGTTTCTGCATCGCCTCGTCGCCGATGTTCATGCTCACCTTCACCTGCGCCAGCTTGTCCATAACACAGTTGAGGCGAATGATGTCCTTCTGCTTTCGCGCCTGCTCGACCATGGCCTGCAACTCAGTGACCACCTTGTCCATGTTGGCTCGGTACTCGCGGCCTTGCTTGACCATGTCCTGCCCGCTCAAGCTCGAGCGCTGTGGAACCGAGATATCCACCGCGGCCGGCGGGAGGTTCCCCGGCGCAGGTCTCTGCGCCCCTGGACCCGGTTGCGCCAGCGCGACCGGTCCGATCAGCAGCGACAGCCAAATGAATCTTGCCCGCCTAGACATTCGAGACCTCGCAAATTGATGTTGTTCGATACCCGCCTGACGCGGTAAACCACAAGCCTCTAGGGTGACGAAATATATATGTTTCCGGCGCTGAGTCAACCGCAGCTCCCTATTGAGAAGCCGTGAAGACAAATGGGAATTCCACCTCGACCGACCCGCCCGCTGGTGCTGGGAAGCGCCAGCGCGCCACGAGCTGTTTGATGCAGCTCGACACTTCGGAATCTCCCATGCTGTCGTCCGCTATGTCCACACCAGACACCGTCCCGGCCGCGGTGATTGTCCACCGCACCTTGACCTTTCCGCTCAGGCTCGGGTTGCGCTTGAGCGCTCGCTCGTAGCAGGCCTTGACCGCGCCGATGCGCGCCCTGACCTCCTTGGAAACCAGGGCTGGATCCAACTCGCCGTCCACGGCCGGCGCCTCGCTCTTGACCACGCCTGAAACCCGTTTCTCCACGGCGCCCACGCCGGTACTGCCTCCAGCAATGGTGCCCGACCCGCGCAGGCTACCGATATCAGCCACTTTTCCAGAGCCACCTGTGCCGGATTTCACCCCACGCAGCGACGCGTCGCTGGTTGCCACGGTCAGGCCACCCACTCCCTGGAATGCCTTTTCCTGGTCACGGTCTACGTCGCCCTTCCCAAGAACGTCTGCGATGGACCCTGACCCGTCCGCCCTGGCCCCGAGCAGCTTCAGGATGCCGGTGTTGCGCACCTGATCGGCCAAACGCGCGCGCCGTTCTGCGTCTATGCGCGCCTTCTCTTCTGCTGAGATTTCCTTCTTGGGCGCTCGCTTCCCCGAACTGGCGGAGGCCACGGCTTTGTCGGGAGTCTTGTCCTCGCTCTTTTCGTCCTTGGTAATCTGTGTCTTGGGCGGCTCGGGCGGCTTGGCCTTCACCACCATCTGGACGAAGCGATCCGGGATTTCTTCGATGTCTGGCTTGCGCGGCCAGTCCACGTTGCGCAGGTACATGATGAACCCCAGGTGGGCCACGAAGGACACGCTCCCGATCACGGTAAAGGCCCAGTCCAGCCCGGTCGTCCACGTCCCACGCACTGAAGCCGGAAGTCGCGGTCGCGGCTGCTGCGGCGGCGGGGTCACGAACTGGAAGAGAATGGTCAGATCGCCGACAGCGATCTTACCGCGCGAACGCTCGTCGAGCAGCAGGAGCCAGGCGGTTCCCTGTTGGCGAATCCTGCCCGCTTGCTTTAGCTGCGCCAGCGAGATGACTTCGTTGCCCACCGCGATGCGGGCATCCATGGCGTCGGCGAAACGCACGACATAGCCCTTGGGCGTGATCTCGAAAAGTAGCCATTCCTTGGGCAGCGCCTCGGAGGGAACTGCAAAGGTCGCCTTGCTCGACCAGCCGATCGAGATGTTCTCGCGCTTTCGTATCAGGCGTTCCTCGATGATCCGCCCACCTTGCACGATGCCGATGCGCAGTACTCGTACCTTCGCTGCGCTGCCAGGTGTCGGGCTCGTCTGGGGTGTTCTCGCCGCTGTCTGGATCGCCATTGGCTGGTTCCCTCGATAGTTAGTTCTCTCAGAACGGTGCTTTTGTCACGCTGTCCAAGATCTTGGGTACGAACTCCTGTGTCAGTTCGTGCCAATCGTAGTTTATGCCCGATTTCTGCAGTACGTAAAAGGCCTCCGGCTTCTGGATCTTGCCCTCGATGACGATCTCGCCCTGAATCTTGTAGACCTTCTTGCCACCCGCCCCCCGCTCGACCTTGACGTTCGTTGCTTCGCCGCCTTCCGTTGGCTGCGCCGGAGCCGCTTTGGTGCGCGCGCCCTTGGCCGTAGCCACGGGCGTCCATGTCACGAGCGGGACCAGAGCTGCCGCAAGCAAGATCACGAGACGTCTTCGCTTCATGGCGCCCTCCTCGGGGCGGGACTGGCGCCGGCCGCAGGCGGCGCGGCTGCAGGAGCCGGGGCATATCTGGGCGCCGGCGCAGCAGGTGTCGCTGGGGCAGCAGGCCTCGGCGCGGCTGCGGGCGGCGCGGCGCTGGTTGGTGGGGCCGCGCCTGCCGGCACGGGTGCTCCCGGCGCAGGACCAGCCGCTTTCTTGGCGTCGTCGGCCGCCTTCTTGGCTGCGCGTTGCTTGTCCCGCTCTTCTTGCTTCTTCTGCCGCTCGATGCGTTTCTGTTCCTTCTTGATCCCGTCCTGCGCCTCTTGGATGTAGGCGTCGGCTTCTGGACCAACCGTCTGGCCCACGCCCGCCACCATCTGCTTGTACTGCTGCAAGTAGGCGATGGCGGCGTTTAGCTTGGCGACGAAATCCTGATTGGGCATCTTGTCGGCGTCGAGATAGAGGATGCCCATGTTGAAGACGGCGTCGGCGTAGCGGGGAAAAAGCTGCAAGGCTTGTTGGTATTCGGCCAGTGCTTTTTCGTACTCCTTCACCCCGCGATAGGCGCTGCCCAGGTTGAGATGTGCCTTGGCGAAGCTGGATTGAAGCTGGGTCGCCTTCTCCAACACCGGAACAGCTTCGCGATAGTTCTTGGCCACCAGATACTGGGCGCCCAGGTTGTTCCACAGAAGGGCGTTGTCAGGCCGCGCCCCGGTGGCTTTCTTCAGCATTTCGATGGCGCCGGGCGTGTTCTGCTTGTCGATCTCCATGAAAGCGAGCATCTGGTAGATTTCGGCCCGCTCGGCTTCCGAGGCGCCGGCATTCTTCATCATGTCGCCCAGGGTCTTGACCCACTCGTTCTTGCCCAACTTGAAATAGGCCTTGGCCATGACGAGCATGGCCGGCGTGTAGCGCTCGTTGCGGTTGAGCGCAGCCTTCGCCTTGTCCACCGCACCTGCGTAGTTCTGCGATCGATAGAGCCGCTCAGCCGCTTCCACCTCCGCAGTCGGGACGACGGCGGGAGGTGGTTCCCGCCGCTTGCGTCCGCCAGCCGCGGCCGGAGCCGCGCCCGCGGCGGGAGCAGCCGGCGCGTCGGCAATGGCGGTCGAGACGACAAATGCCGTGAAGAGAAACACACAAACCGGCGCACGCATGGTCATGGGTATTCGATCCCGATGCGTTCATCTTTGACGAAGGGGAACTCGTCAGGCAGGTACTTCGACAAGTTCTCCCGCGCCTTCTTCACGTACTCGTTGGTAACGCCCAAGCTGACCGCGCGTTCGAGGGTGGATTTCCACTGCCGCTTGGCCTCATCCTCCACCGGGGTCACGAACTGGTAGATGGCATCCTTGTACTCGGTCTCGGCCACGCCGCACAGATTGGGATCCACCTTGCACGCCTTCTTGGAAAGCTTCTTCACTTCCTCGGGCGGGTTGTCGGCCGCCTTGATCAGTTTCTGGGCAAACTCGTAGAAGATGTCGCCGCGGCGGAGGAACGAGGCCAGGGTCCAGGTGGCGTCCTTGTAGTCCCAGATCTTGGCGTACTCGTCCTGCAGGTTCTTGCCCTCGGCGGTGAACGCGTCGAACACCTTGCGCACTTGGGCGGGGTCGCTGGTGAAGCGCAGGGTCTTGGCCTGGAATTCCTTGAATTTCTCCTCGAGGATGAGAAAATCCGCCTTGGCGGCGGCTGCTGCGGCGGCCGAGGCGGGCGGGAGCCGGCGCGCGATGAACTCGTCGCGCACCTGCTTGTAAGCCGCCATGGTGGCCCGCTTGTCGTGGCCCTGCTCGGCCATGGTGGCCAGCTTCAGATATGCGGACACCACGTATTCGCCCGCGGCCGGCTGTTTGCCGTAGCGCCGAATCAGGTCGTGCAGGCAGCTTGACTGCTTGGCGGTCTCTTTGTTCTTCTCCAGAGCGTTGCAGCCAAAGGCAAAGGCCTGGGCCGAGTCCCCCGGCTTGTCCGCGATGTTCTCCGCATACTTCCGGTACAGTTCGGCGGCGCGCGCGTACTGTTGGTCGTTGTCCAGCAGTTGCGCCGCGAGACCCACTGCTTCCCTGCGGTGCTCGAACTTGGCGAACTTGGGATCGGTCGCGATCTTGAGGTAGCCGTTGACCGCTTTTTCGAACTCGAAGAAGCGGTACTGGTTGCGGGCCGCGTTCCACACGGCGTCCTTGGCCAGCGAATTCTCCGGGTAGTCGTTTGCCAGTCGCTCGTAGCACTTGGTGGCTTCGCCATACTTGAAGATCTGCTCGTAGATGACGCAGGCGTTGTTCAGATTGCTGGGCGCGTCCTGGTCCTTGGGATTGGCGGCGATCAGATCCATCAGGTCGAGCGCCAGACCTTCGTCGAGCTCGGTGCTGAGCTTGCTGCGCTTCTCGGGCTGGGCGCCGGGGCCTGTCGCCATCTTGGCCGCCCCGGGGGCCGAGGGCGCTTCCTCGCCCATGGCCCATCTGATGCCGCTCTTCCCGGTCTTGCACATGACGATCTCACCCTGGCCCTTCAGCGCGATGTCAATGCGCTTCTTCATCACGGTGGACTTGACCGAGGTGTTGATTTCGACGATTCGCGCCAGGTAGGGCTTGGCCTGGGGCGACTTGCTGCACGCCGAATGCGAGAACTGGTCGGTGACCTCCAGCAGGCGGCCGAGCGCGCAGTCCTTGGCCTCTTCGTCGTTGATGTTGTAGTCGATGAAGTGGGTGGTAAGGATGGCGTCGTATGCCTTGAAACCGATTTCGGGCTTGCTGCCACAGTAGTCAGCGGCGATCTTGCCTAGGCTCTCGCGCGCTTCGGGCCACTGGCGATGGGTGAGCATGAGCACGGCCGAGGCGTAACGAAGGTCAGGCGTCCGGTCGTCGGGCAGATTCTTCGCGTACCAGTCGAGCGCCTCTACGTATCTCCTGTAGATCTCGTGCATGGCCAGCGGAACAACCGGAGGTTTGGTGTTCTTTTCGTCGGGGATGGGCGGATCCTCGATGGTGTGCGCCGCCTTCATCTTGTCGATGATTTCTTCGTAGGCCTTGATGACCTGCAGGGCGGCCTCTTGCTGGTACTTGTTGTCCAGGTTCGAGTCGCGCACGACGATGTAGGCGGGAATCGATTCGGGCACCTTGCCGCCGTAGTAGAGCGCATCGGCGTAGAAGTAGCTGAACTCGTAGGCGCGTTTCGACGTGGGATAGGCGGTCAGGTACTTCTCGTACAGCTCGGCCGCGGTTCGGTAGGTCTGCAAGCATTCTTCCAGCTTGCGCGTGTCGCTCTTGTTCTCCTGCCACTTGGACTTGCAGGCCTGGGCCGCAGCGTGCACCGAAGTTGCGGCGGAGAGCAGGGCGTCCTCGGCGAGCTGCGCCGCCACCGCAAGCGCCTCCGGGTTGTCGTGGTTGGCCTTGAACCAATCGCTTCCCTTGCTGTACGTCCGCCCCAGTACCTCGCGCTCCTTGGCCGCGGCGACCAGGTTGCGACTGCGCTCCAAAGCCTTGATGATCTTCTCTTGCAGGGTGGGCGCCTCGGCGAAATAGGGCCATTTCTGCAGGATGACCTTGTACACGGCGACGGCCTCGTCGTACTTGGTCATGTCGAAGTACATGTCGCCCAGGCGCTGGAACACTTCCTTGACATGCGTCTCGTTCTCGCGCCCCTTGTAGAAGGCTTGCACCCGCTCCAGCCCGGTCTCCTTGTCGGGCAGGGTGTCGCCGTCCCAGTCTGGCTCCGAGAAGCTGATGCCTAGGTACTGGACCGCCTCGGGACGCAGGTCCGAGCCGAACTTGTCGCCCGCGGCCTTCTTGCTGTCGGCCCACTTGACCAGATTGTCGAACTCGCGGATGGCGTCGGGNNGTCGAAGTGCATTTCACCCACGCGAGTCCACGCCTCGGCCAGAAACTTGGAATCCTTCTTGATGGGGGTGCAGTCCTTGTAGACATCGACCACTGGGCCCCGGTTCATGCCGGTGGACTTGACCGGCGGGGCGGGCGGATCGAGCGGCCGGTAGCGGTTGCTGCACACCAAGGCGAGGAGAGCTTGCTTGCCTTCTGCGTCTTGCCCCATCTCACCCAGGCAGAAGCCGAGCAGGTAGTAGGTGGCGTCGAGCAGTCGGTAGTTGGGGAACTCCACCAACAGGCGGCGGTACAGGTTCACCGTGGCGGCGTAGTCCGGCTTGGGCGAGGGCGTGGTCGGCGGATTGTCCGAATCGAGCGCCTTCTGGTAGGCCTCCTGGGCCACCAAGAAGTCGTCCGCGGCTTTCTCATAGTAGAGTTCGGCCAGGCGGAACATCACGTCCGGCGTCCACTTGCGATCCGCGGGGTACCTGCGCAGGAAGCCCTCGAGCACGGCGATGGCGTCGATGCGCCGCTGCTTCTCTTCCTTTTCATTGCCGGCAATCCGCGGCTCGTACTTGGCCCGGATTGCGTTCAGCTTGTCGGCGTAGGTGCGTTTGATGATGCCGTTGGCCGCAGTCCGATAGCCCTTGACCTCGTCGGCGAAGCGAGTCATGTCCTGCGCCAGCTCGTCGAGGACCTTCGGGTCGGGCAACCCCGCCGGTCGCACGGGAACGTGAGATTTGCCCGCGGCCCGGGCGCCGCCGGAAAGCGGGACCAGCGCAAGCAGGATCACGGCGCCCAGCAGGCGCGCGATTCGAGCGCAACCCCTCACTTTTCCTCCTCCAGCAAGGAGTGGAAGTCATCCTCGACCGCCTTGAGCTCCAGCTTCTGCTGGTTGATCAGCTTGGAAACCGCACTGGTTCGCTCGTCCTTGAGCCCCCAAGCCACGTCGACCAGACCCACGTCGGACTGGACCACTAGGTCGTAGAAACGATCCGTAACCTTGCTCAGCATGGCGAAGGCCAAGCCGCCGCCCAAGCTTTGTGACTCGCTGAGGATGCCGGTCAGCTTGGCCTTAGCGGCCTCCAACTCGCTCTTCTCGTCAGTGAGTTTGCGCTTGAGCTCAGCCAGACGCCTCCGCGCAGCCGCATCCACCCGGCCGTCGACCTCGGCCAGTCTCGCCTGCACGCCGTCGGCCCGCGCCAGGATGTTGGCTATGGCATCAAAGTACGCTTGATCGTTTGGGGAGAGCCGAAGGCGCGCCCCCTCGAAGACATCGCGCTCGCGCTTCATCACCCCGATGAGCAGCGCGATGGCGTTGCGATCGCTGTCGCCGGTGGCCGCCGCGACCGTCGCCTCACGCGCCGCCTCGGCAATCTCGCCGCGCACGCGTTCGTTCGCCTCGCGCAGTTCGACGATCATCTGGCGCAGGCCGTCCACCGGCTGGGTCAGATCCTCGGGCTTGATTTTCTGGTCGGAGCGGGACCGGATGAAGTACTGCTCGATGGCCACCAGCTCGGCCTCCATGCCCTGAATCTCCACGTTGAACTCGGAGGCGCGCGCATCGAGCCGTTCCAAATCGCCGCGGGCTTGCTTTTCCCTGCCCTTGAGCTTCTCCGCTGACTGCGGCAGATCCTTGAGCTCCGCCTCGAGCGCCGCGCGTTCCTTGCCCACCTGTTCAAGGCGCGCCCTTTCCTCGGGCGTCAGCTTGTCCCAAATCAGGGAACGCATCAGGCCCACGAACCGCTCGCGCATGCTCACCAGTTGATTCAGCACCTCGCTCGAGCTGGTACGGGCCTGCGCCAGATCGGGGAAGATGCCGACCTGGAGCTGGCCATTCACCGCCAATTCCAGACGGTTCAAGGCGTCGCGCGCTTCATTGATTCCGCGTTGCAGATCACCCACGTCCTCGGTGAGCGCAAGCACGCGAGCAACGTCGGGATCGGCCTTGACCCACTTGACCGCCCTGGCGGGCATGAAAACCGCGATGTCGAACTTCTCCAACCCCTTCCCGATCAGGGTTTCGAAATACCTGGCATCAGCCGCCGCTTTCTTCTGCGTCTCCTTGAGCTGCAGGTGAATGGGCTCGAACTCGTCACGTGCCTGCAAGAATGCGTCGTTGGCCAGCGCGAAGTTCGCCATGCGGACGTGCAGGTTCCCCATCAGCAGGCGCAACTCCGGCGCCTGCGGGCTGTCCGGGTTCTGCAGCAGCATCAGGTCAAGTGCGCGGTAGGCAGCCTTATAGTCCTTGGCCTTGATGGCAGTCCACGCCAGCTCGTTCATGGCTTCTTCGAAATACTTGGACTGACGCGCAATGCTGGTGTACGCCTCGCGTGCCTTGTCGAACTCACCCCGTTCGTAGAACAGGCGTCCCAGGGCCAGGCGCGCCAGATCCTGAGTCTCCTTGTCCGCCTCGGACGTCGGCTGGCTACGCACGACGGTGTCGAACGCGATGAGCCCCCCAGCCAGATCGCCCTTCTTCACCCGGACGGTCGCCAAGAAATAGCGCGCCCGCAGATAGTAGGGATTGCTCATCGGCAACGAATCGAAAACCGCCTGAGCCTCGTCGAGTCGATCGCGGAAATAGGCTGCCTTGCCGCGCACGTAGGGCACGGAAGGCTGCAGCGAAGCGAGGGGGACATTCTGCAAGCGCGCCAGATAGTCGTCGATCTGGTCCAGATCGCCGGTGCGCAAGGCGATCTCGATCAACCGCCCGAGCGCGTTCTGTTCCTGGCTGGACCCGGTGCGCTTCTGGACTGCTTGCCGGAAAAAACTCCGGGCCGAGTTCAGATCCTTGTCCTGAAAAAGACATTCACCCAGCAGAAAGATTGCGTCGTCGTAGGCGTGCGAATTGGGATACTTGTCGACCACGTCAAGCAGCAGCGTCGCGGCTTCGCGGTAGTTCTTCAAATTGAACAGCAACTCCGCATCCAGCACCCGCCGGTCGGCCTGGGTCGAGTCCACCACCGGTGAGTCCTGGAATCCCGTCGACAGAACCCGCACCCGCTCTTCCAGGTCCACCAGACGAGCATTCGCCTCCTCCACCTCGCCGGCCTGGGTTCGCGCTGCCAGGAGACTGAGAGGCAGGAAAGCCGCCAAGAGGGCTGGATGCGGCCGGCGCGCCTTGGGACGGGGTCGCGGCAAAGCGCACTCGCCGAAAGCGAAGCGAAGCCCGAGCCTGACAGGATGCCGCATCCGAGGGTTCTCCAGAAAGGTTGGTTCTACTTCTGGGCAGCCGAAGGACCGCCGGCTTCCGGGGCGATCAAGTTGACCCGAAAATCCACCGCAGGCTTGTCTTCCATGTTGGTCGCCATGCCGCCCTTTTCGTAGCCCACCACGAGAACCACGGTGGCCTTGTTGTCGGCGGCCACGAAGGTGTGGCTGGAACTGGCCTTGAACTTGTAGCCCTTGAGGTAGCTGAACACGCCGAAACCATAGCCCTGGTAGACGAACTGCACGGTCAGGGTGTGGCTTCCGGGCTGGATGGCCCCGTTGTAGATGTCGAACTCGGCCATTTCCGAAAGGCGCCCGGTATCATCAGCCTTGTTGAAGATCTGGACGCCGTCCAGGGCGTAGACCGCCTTGATCAGGCGGAACGAAGCGCCCATCTCATTCTTGTGTTTGATCA
>PMJO01000189.1 GCA_003158455.1 Myxococcales bacterium
GCCGGCGAAGCCGGCGGGCTCCCCCCGCGACTGGAATCCGGGCTGGTTTCCCAGCTCACCAGCAATCGAGCCTGGATGGCGATAGCGCGCGCGCGATCGAAGAGTGGACTTCCGGTGGGGAAGTGCAGCGCGGCCGAGGCTGTGTGACGGTCCTGACTCACGTCGATGCGACAGCTCCCCTGCCCGATTTCGATAACCGCGACCTTCGCGCAGTAGGTGCATGGCTCGCTGACTGGACCTTGCAGCACCACACGGGCGCCACTGGCCGCCAGCGCCCGCGCAACTGCATCGGCCAACTCGGGCAGATCCACGCCGGCCGCAGTCATCGCCTCGACCTGCAGATCCGGAGCTCGCAAGGGGCCCGACAACCCGAGCAAGACCAGCACCACTGCGGTCACTACATTCCCTTGTTGGTGTGCGCTCGCGATCTGGCCAAAGCGGCATGAACGCCATCCGGAAAACGGCGTAGACATTCCGCCCAGGCGGCCACGCCGTCCTTCCGGCTTTCCTGCTCCACCAAGATGGCCAGCTCGGCACAAGCGTTTTCTGCCCACAACGCCCGCTTTCCCTCGGGCAGGAGTGCGAACACCTGTCGGTAGCGCTGGATGGCCTCGTTGTGCTTGCCGCGTGCGGAGAGCGACCACGCCAGAAGCGATTGTGCTTCGGCCTGCGAAGAGGGGTCAGCAGCAGAGCCAAGCAGATCCGCAATCTGTTTTTCCGCGGCCGCAAATTCGCTACGGTCGAGCGCATCGAGCGTCGAATGCCTCAGTCCCTCACGGTACGCCTCGGCGGATCCGATGGTGGCCGATTCGCCCGCATGCACAGATTGAACTGGTCGGCCGATACCTTCAGGGCGTACTTCGACCACGCCTTGCACAACGTTGACTTGCGTGTCTTTGCCAGTGCGAATGACCTGAAATCGGGTGCCATGAACGCGAATCTCCGCGTCGGGCGTGCGAACCGATAGCATGGATCCCGGTGCAAGCTTGGGCACATCGAGAAAGACTCGACCCGAAGGCAGAAACAGCGTTTGTGCGTCTCTGCTTGCCGAGGCGAGCTTGAGCGTGCCAGCATCGAGGCGGATGCGAACGCCGTTGCTGAGAATCGCGGATTTTGCTTCGGCCGTGGCGAAAATCTCGGCGCCCGGCTGAAGCAGCTTGGGCGAGGCCGAGCGGGTACCGCCGATCCAAACCGCAACCACGATTCCGGCAGCAACCGCGGCGGTCACCAGCCCGGTATACAAGAACGGAACAGAACGGCGAACCACCTGCCGCCTTCGCTGATTTCGCGCGGCGCTTTGGGCTGCCTTGGCGATCATGTCGAATGAGGGCACGGCCACCGGCAATTGCGCCAATTCAGTGAGGGCTCGATCCATGTGCGGCAATCCCTGGTAGGCCAGCCGGCACGTCGGGCAGGAATGCAAGTGCTCGACCCACTCAGGGGCATCGCCGGCATCCAATCCCGGAGCGAAATAGCGTTCGCGCAAGGAGAGGCAGTCGCTCATGACTGGTCCTCCACGCTGGCCAGAATCTCTCGCGTGACAAGTCCGGCTTCTGCCATGCGCAGCGACAGTTCGGCGCGACTACGCGACAGGCGTGCCAAGATGGTTCCGCGCGGTTCCTCGGAGATCTCGGCGATCTCGGCTACCGTGTAACCTTCAGCCTGCAGCAGCAGCGCCAGCTTCTTCCATGGATCCATCCGGTCCAGAATCGCCATCACCTTGCGGGCGAGGTCACGTCCCTCGACCTGCGGTTCGAACCTTGATACGGCCTCCTCCCCTGGCGGCGGCGCGGTTCGCTTCTTTCGAGACTCGTCGCGGATCGCGTTGTAGGCGCGATTGGTTGCGATGCGCGCTAGCCAACTCGAAATGCTGGCCTCACCACGGAAGCGGGCGATGCTTTGGAATGCTGAGATGAACGTGTCTTGCAGAACCTCCTCTGCTCGGGCCTTGTCGCGCAAGATGCCCACGAGGAGGCGCATCAACTTTGGCGCATACTGCTGGTAGCAATCCCGGTACGCAGCGTCCTCCCCAGCGACAAGCCGTGCGCGGAGTGCACGCTCGCCCAGTTCGCCCGGGAAAAACAGAATTGTCTCATCGCGCTTCTCGGTCACGATCGGCCTCGTTGCTCAATTCTACTCGACACCAAGCAGGGCCGCCCGATTGCTTCTTCCGGTCCAAGTCAGTACGTCGGGATGTAGCCCTTCGGTGAATCGAGGAGCCAGAACGACTGCAAGAACCCGGCGCTGATGCGGCCGGGCAGGCCGGGGCGCGTGTACGGCCCCTCCTGGGTCGCGACCGCCCAGTCGATGCGCAGCACCGACGAGGCCAGCTGCGGGATTAGCCATCGGACGCCCACCCCGACGTCGTGGCGCGGAACGAGAGCGCCGAACGATTCTGCGGCGTCGCCCACGTCGTAGAAGGCGAGCGCGCCAAAGCGTTGGGAGAAGACGGCTAGCGGGCTGCTGCGGACCTCTGCGTGAGCGACCATTTGGGTCGTACCCTGGAACTCGCCGATCTGGTAGCCGCGCATCCCGGTGTTGCCGCCCAGGAAGAAGCGTGTGCGGTAGGTGTCGGCGCGGACCGCGTCGGCGGTCGCCGACAGCACCACCCGCGCCGCGCCCGCAATCGGCGGCGACGCGAAGTAGAGCACCGCTGACAGCCGCTGGTCGATGAGCTGTCCGGTTCGGGCGCGCGCGGATACCTGCGCCTGCGCCAGGCCGAACCCCGAGCCCCAGGGTGCGACGGCCCAGCTCGCCGCCGCGCTCATCGGGTACGCGACGAAGTCGGCCCCGAACGCGGGCAACCCGGCCGCGAGCTCGACGGCGAAGAACGGCCCGAGGCGGCGGTTCTCGCGCAGATCGAACGTGTCGAGGTCGCGGAACACCCCGTACTGCGCGAAAAACATTTCGTAGCGTAGATAGGGCTCTGACCGGGTTTCCGACAACGGCGCCCACTTGGCGAGAAACTCGCAGTCGACATTCGGGTCGGCCGGAAAGTCTGGCAACACGAGCGAGTGCCGCTGGTCGACCCGCCAGCCCGCGGTCACGCGCTGAATGACCGCCCGTCCAAACGATCGCACCAGGTTGCCGTCGGCGGTGAGCGTGCGGCGTCGGTAGATGAGTGGAAGCGATGCCCCGGCGACGTCCGCCGGGCACAGTTGCTCGTCGCAGAACTGGCGGACGACGACGTCTTGGTGAATGACGTCAAGGCCGGCGCCCCAACGGCTCGCCAGAGCGTAGAGCGGGTAGCGCAGAGAGAACACCTCGTTGTCGCCCTCGTAGCGGTCGGAGTCGCGCGCGTACCAGGTGGTGCTGGTCGCGAGTAGCGTGAGCCGCGTGCCCGCGACGTTGGGATCGAAGTACATCGGCCCGACGCCGAAGCGGCCCTGGTCCAGCTGGAATCGGGCGGCCAGGTACTTGCGCCAGCCGAATAGGTTATTCTCCGCGAGAGACATCTCGAACAGCGACAGCGTGTCCTTCTGGAACTGGAAGTCGGAGTTGAAGCGTAGGCTCCACAGGTCTCGCGTGACCGCGAGCACATCGACGGTACCGGGAACCAGCGATGCCACGGGCACCAGCGCGACCAAGCTCGAGACCTGCGGCGCCACGAACATGGTGCCATCCGCGAGCAAGAGCGGCGTCGACGACTGCAGGTTGCGCACGCTCTCGTCGGCGAGCGACTCGTCCCAACGCTGGCCGGGCGACAGCAGCAGCTCGCGCCTGACGATGTCGGGACGCGTGGTCCGGTGAAAGATGTTAAGCAGGCGAAAGTGCCAGTCGTGCCGCGAGAACACGTCCTGATTGCCGACGTAGACGTGGCCGATGAGCTTGCCGCCCGGGCTCGGATCGATGGTCAGGCCGAGCAGCGCGAGCGCATCCTCGACCGACTCGCGTTCGAAACGTCCGAGCGACGACAGGAATGGGAACTCTGGGAGAGTTGGCTTTGCACTCGGATCCTCCCCACCCGCCAACCCACTGCACGCTATATGCTGCTGCGACGGCTCGCGCCCGGCAGAGCCGGACACGCTCCCACCCGGCGCCGGCTCTGCGCGCGCGCGCACGGTTGCCGTCGCGCCGGCAAGCAGCAATGCGACGGCCGCCGCCGCAGTCGCTCGTAGAGTGCGTCCACTGCATCGTCGCATCGTTCACGACGACCGGCCGACGCAGCATCGATCTGCCACGTCGAGTGGTGGAAAGCGAATCCCGCGGCTGGCGAGGGGGCGGGATCGGTGCGGGTCGAGCACGGGGCGTAGTCTACCCCATCGCGCCTCGGTGAGGCCCGCCGATCGGTCTTTCGGTCCTGCAGGCGCGGCACCGGGATTCAGGGCCGGTTCGGCCGAGAGCAGCCCCACATGAAACTTGAAGAACCGCCCCAGCTTCTCGCTGCCCACCAGCCTCTCAAAACGCCAGCACGCCCTTCGGAAAATGGCCCCGCGACTCCTGCCGCCGGCCTGTGCGCGTCCGGCGATTACCGAGGCGGCACGATGCGTTCCTCGCTTGCCGGAACGCCCAATCCTTGTGGCCGCGCCAGCAGCGCAAGCTTCGCCCGCACCTCAGGAAACATGTAGGCGAACTTGCTGGGCGGCGCAACTCGCAAGAAGACTTGGTAGTGGACGAGAGCCTCGGCGACCTCGCCCTGGTCTTCGAGGAAGGTCGCGAAGTTGTACTGGGCCTCGGCGTCGTACATATTCACGCGTGTCGCCCGATCATAGTAGCTACGGGCCTCGTCGAGCGTTCCGTGTAGTACGGCCAAGTTTCCGAGCTGATTGAGTGGCCACGAGAATGAGGGCTCAATCTCGGCGGCGCGCCGCCAGCATCGGCCCGCGCCGTCCAGATCTCCCTTCCCGCGCAGATACTCTCCAAGATTGTAGTGCGCCATGGCGGCGCCCGGCTGTTTCTTGATGACCCACGCCCAGAGCGTGGGAGAGTCGCGCCAGACGCCGATCTGGCGGATGGTTAGAATCGAAAGGCTGACCATCGTGACGAGAGCGGTCACGAGCAGAGCTGTCCGGACAGATCGCCCCCCCTGCCAGATGCGGATGACGAGTGAGGCAATCCCAATTGCCGGAGCCAGCAAGGGCAGATACATGTATCGATCGGCCGCAGCCTGTTGCCCCACTTGAACAATACCGATTGCCGGCAGGAGCATGACCAGGTAGGCGACCCACAAAGCACCGATCAGAGGCGCGCGGCGGCGCACGACTACGGCGGTCGCGCTCACGCCGAGAACCAGCGCAAGCGACAAGAGATAGTCCCATCGCCACGGCGAAACCTCGGACTCCAGAGGATAGATGGGCGAGAGATTGATTGGCAAAGCCAACTTGGCCAAGTAGAAGCCGAGTCCACGTTCAGCGACCCAAAGCCGCGCCCCAAGCCCGATGTGTCGAATCGCCACCAGTGCGCCTCCGCGCCATTGCGCCACGATGGTCGCGACCGAAGACGCGATACCAAGCGATACGAACGGAACCTTTTCGACCACGACTTGAGTCCAGCCAGGCCGGGTCAAGCGGGCCAGCGGATAGGCGTCCAGAATGAGCAGCACCACCGGGAGACTCACTGCCATCGGCTTTGCGAGAAGAGCCAGCGCGAACGCGCCCAGGCTTGCGAGATACTGCATCTTTCTGTGGTGCTCGGCGAACCGGAGATAGCAAAGCACCGCAAAGACATAGAAGACGCCGCAGAGCACGTCTTTCCTCTCGCTCACCCATGCCACGGATTCGACGTGGAGCGGGTGGACCGCAAATATCAGACCCGCCACTGCGGCCGCCACCAGACTTCGGCCGTCGCACGCGCCCCGTGCGCGCCCGAATAGCCAGCCCACGAGCAGGACAACGATCAGGGTGGTCGCACCGTGGAGAAGTACATTAGAGAGGTGGTAGCCCAGGGGATCGAGCCCGAAGAGGGCGCGGTCGACTCCGAGGGATAGCCAAGTCAGCGGGTGCCAGTTCGCCTGGCGAAAGGTAGTGAAGGCCCATGCGAGGAAATGGAGGTCGAGCGGCCCGAGATGGGAGTTCTCCAGGATGTAGCCGGGATCGTCCCAGTTGGTGAAGCCATTGGCAAGAGCCGGTAGGTAAACGACGACCCCGACGAAGGCGACCGCCGCAGCAAGTACCCACAGACGACGGCGATACGAGAGTCGCCTCGCGTCCACCGCTCGCAACTCACCCGAAGGCCGGTTAGGGCTGGGAGCTTTTCTTGGACGACGAGATCTAGCCACCCGCCCGATACTACCGTCGCCTGGCACCCCGAACAACAAGAGGCCCTCTATGCGCTTCCAGGGTAGGTGACACCGCCCGACGATGGTCAGCCCAGTCAATCGGTAGCGAGCCTTGCGGCGGCCCCAGCAACGCTGGCGTTGAGATATGGGTACGCGAACACTTGGGCCGTCGGACAGCAGCCTCGGACAGCTACTGGTGGCGAGCGTCCAGGGCCTTCATCAGACCCAGGGCCCCAGCGCCGCTCCCGAGTTTGGGCGAAGAAGCGGCGCGCGTGGTGAGGTGTTCGACGATCATCTAGAGTCCGTTGATTACCACGTCGTCTACGTACATCGTCCCGGTCCAGTTGCCGCTTGGAGCGAGGACGATGGCCATGTGGTCCACTGGAACAGAGCTTGAAAAGCTGAGGGACACCTTGAACCACTGGTTGGTCGGAATATTGCCGAAAAACGGGGTGAAGTTGTCTTCCATACCAGAGGAATTCCAAGTCTTCACACCCAGCTGGTTGGTCCAATCGGTAAGCGGGACACTCCCAGCGAAATACACGTACGCCCAGCCCGAATAGCCTGACAGATTGACCGTACAGGAAAGCGAAACTGTAACTACGGCGGACAGAGTGTTGGCACCACCGATTTCAATCGGAGCAGCAAGCGACGCGGCGCCCGGGCTCATGTACTGTGAATGGGTTATCCCGATGTTTGTGGCTCCGTTGAAAAGACCTACAGAAGCAATGTCAGGGGGCAGTTCGAGGCTCCACGGGGACGGGCTCGAACCCCACTCGAAGTCCCAGGCAAGACAACCACCGCAGGCCGGTGCGCCCGTTGTACAGGCACACTTGCCCGAATTGCAGCTTTGTCCGGCAGGGCAAACGTTCGTACAACTGCCACAATGGCTGCTGTCGCTGCCACTCACGTTGATGCACCCACTTGTCCCGCAGTCGGTTCCGGTCGTGCACTGACAGATCCCGGCCGAGCAGGTCCTTCCGCTGCCGCAGACCGTGCCGTTGCCGAGTGGAGACCACGAAGTGGGTGAGACGGAGGGTTGGCAGGTCTGGCAGGGATTGGTCGAGCTAGCGGCGCCGCTAGCGTACAAGGTGCCGCCAATCAGGCATCCATTCCCGCAGATCCCGGCGTTGCAGTACTGTCCGCTGCCGCAAACCGTGCCGGTGGTCTCATTGGCGCAGGTTCCGTCAACACCACCGGTCTTGCTGCCCAGGCAGGAGTGGCACGCTTGGTCGCAGGTGCTATTACAGCAGACGCCATCCGGGGAACAGGTCGTCCCGGCCGCGCAGCCGGCGGCTACGGTCTGGCACGACTGCCCTTGCTTGCTCTTGCACGCGCCGGTGCTGTCGCAGGTGCCGACGCACACGCCTGGGTCATCCTGGTTCTTCACCGCCATGCACACGCCGGCGGAGGAGCAGGTCAGGCACGCGCCCGCGCAGTCGTTGCGCGTGACGCATCCCACGCACTGGTTGGTCGTGGTGTCGCATGTCCCGGCTGCGCCAATGCAGTGCTTGTTGGCCGTGCACGCGACGCAAAGGCCACTGGTGACCTCGCAGGCAAGGGTCCCGGTCCGGCCCTCGCAGTCGCTGTCGCGGGAACATTTCGCGCATCGATTGCCCAAGCAGAGCGGGTTCTGTGACGAGCAGTCTTTGTCCGCGCTGCATGAGCCGGCGGCGTCCACCGTCGGCCCGATGAAAGGCGCGTCAGCGGATGGCGCGTCTGCAGGACCCCCTGTGGCTGGCGCGTCCGGAACCGGCGCGGGCGCATCAGGTGCCACGTACGCGGGCGAGTCGGGGCGCGTGTCCACCGGAGCATCCGGCGAGGCGGTCAGCGGTGCGGCGTCGGGCTCGGGTCCGTCCGGGCGGGTACTCAACGCAGCGTCGGGCGGGGAAGACACGGAGTCTGGCGCGGCAGCATCTCGTCCGATGGCGGCCGCGTCGGGCACGGCCGGGCTGTCTGTGCCAATGGCCTGGTCGGCCGTGCCGTTGCTGTCGACCGCCACAAGGCCGTCTGCACCGCCGTCGACATCCCGCACACACCGCCAATCGGCGGTGCATGTGTACCCTGTCTGGCACTTGTCCTGGGGCGAGCAGAAACTCCAATCTCGCTCCACGCAAGAAAGTCCCAAGATCGCTGGCAGAAGGAATGCCAGCACCCTCGAAGATACGGAGACTTGGTTGCTCATATCTGAGGTTTTCGGCTATGGGTTTGGAAAGTTGCTTGGGAAGTGGCCAAAGCAATGGCGTGTGCCATGGCTCAGTTCCGGCACCGTGCCGCCGAGTCGGGCGGCGTTTGGCTGTCCGCTGCTTTCCACGATTGCTGGCCGGAAGACCACGCGGCAAACGATGCCCACGCGGGCCTGGCGTGTCAAGTGGCGCGCAAGCGGCCTGGGGTCAAGGAAGCGCACGGCCGCTGGGCGACCGCAGGTCGCCTCCCGATCTAGGGTGCGATGCGGCCGATCTTGCCGGTGCCAGATTCCACGAACCAAATGTTATCGTCTGGTCCGGCTACGATGCCGACAGGCTGGGCGTTTGCGGTCTTGATTTGAAACTCGGTAATGCTTCCCGCGGTGGTGATGCGACCGATCTTGTTACCGGTGTACTCCGTGAACCAGAGATTGCCATCCGGTCCGCGGGTGATGCCCCACGGAGTGCTGGCCGGGGGGGGTATTGGGAAATCGCGCATGGAGCCGTCGGCCGTGCTCATGCGGCCGATCTTGTTGCCGCCATAGTCCGTGAACCAAATGTTGCCGTCTGGTCCCCCGGCGATGCCATCGGGTTCGCTGTTCGGTCCGGTCACTGTATTCTCAACAACGGTCCCGCTAGGGACAACGCGACCGATCTTGTTTGCGCTGAACTCTGAGAACCACATGTTTCCGTCGGAGCCGGCCGTGATGCGCAAGGGACGGCTGCCCGCCGTGGTAATGGGGAACTCGACGATGTCGCCGGCTGTCGTGATGCGGCCCAGCTTGTTGCTGAGAGATTCAGTAAACCAAAGGCTTCCATCGGGAGCGGCCGCGATGCCTGTGGGACCGTTGCCCGCGGAGTGGATCGAGAATTCGGTAATCGCCCCGCTGGTCGTGCTGCAGCCAATCTGGTCAGAGTTGTATTCGGTGAACCAAAGGTTTCCATCGGACCCGGCCGCGATGATGTAGGGCCCGCTGCTCGCAGTGGGGATGGTAAAGTCAATGATATCGCCCGCAATCGTACATCGGCCAATCTTGTTGCCGGTGTGTTCAGTGAACCAGAGGTTGTGGTCGGAACCCACCACGATGTCCCAGGGCTGACTGCCCAGGGTTGGAACGGTGAACTCGACTATGGTGTGCCCTGCGTCCGTTCCAGCTGCTGCATCGCCGCCGCCAGTTCCGGCTGCTGCATCGCCGCCGTCGGTTCCCCCGCTACCGCCCGAACCAGCCGCCCCATCCGCACCAGTCGCGCCGCCAGCGCCGTCCGCGGCGGCTACATCAATGGGACTGTCCGGGCCAGCCGCAGTGTCTGGCATGGCCGCAGTGTCAAAGGTGACCGCAGCATCTGCGCCGTTTCCCCCGTTTCCGCCGGTCCCGCTGTCGACGACGCCACCCGTTTCACGGCCGCCAGCCCCGTCAGTGGCGACCTCATTCCCGGCGGCTAGGTCGGGGAAAACTGCAACGTCATCCGAAGCGGCGACCTCGTTTGCGGTCGTTAGATCGGGAAGAACTGCAACATCGTGAGAAACCGCGACCTCGTTCGCGCTCGCCAGATCGGGGAGAACTACGGCGCCGTCGGCCGTGGCGCTGCCTTCGGTGTCAGGTTGCGTCGCAGTGTCTTCGTTGGCAACCGCGGTCGTATCAGGTACGGCAGAGTATTCGACGGCACTGTCATGAGCGCGCGTCGCCGTGGATCGCAGATTGCCGTCGTCGAAGGAACAGGCCGCAGCCAATATGGCAGTCAGGCAGAGGCCCGGAACGCAGCGTTGTATTGACGAGCAAAACCACGCTTTCCCCAGGTGAATCATGGCCCCCAATGACTAGAACCCCACCCTTGCGAGCGCGCCGGTCATCTCACCTGCCACCGGCATTGCGCTTATGGGTCGGCCCTCGAAATAGAACAGAACGCCTGTGGTCACAGCGGCAGCACCTGCCAGGCCCCAAAAGACGTTGGCCAGGTTCCTGCGCGTACTGACCGAGGCGATGTCGCCATCGGTGCAACCGGGTCGCGTCGCGCTGGTGCTGCCGCAGGAGGCGTTCAGGCTGTCGTACTTGGACTGCATCGACAGACCGGCGGTGATGGCCCCTGCGGCCAGCAACACCGTGGAACCGGCGGCGACCCACGTCCATCTCCGACCCAGCCACCAGCCCTCGCGGCCGGCGACCGGCCGCTGGCCATCCTGCATGTCGGGTTCTGCGGGGGGCGTCGGGGCCACTGCGGGTTGCGCGCTGGGCGGGGTGTCCACGGGGATCGCCAAGGCGTGCAGTCGCAAGGTCACGTTTTGCACCGAGCCGGCCGTCACTTCCACATTCTCAAGCGCCAAGGCCGTGAGCGCGTGGCTGGCGGTCACCTGGTGGTGGCCCGGCGTGGACCAGATCGGCTGGGGCAGAGGCGTTCGGCCCACGCTCTTGCCGTCTACGCTCACCTCTGCGCCATCTGTTTCACAATCGATCCGAATTCGTCCCAGACTGTTTCGCAACTCAGCCAGGGACTTGCGTGCATCAGCGGTCGTCTCGGGCGAAGCATCGAGATCTCCCGCCAAGAACTTCTCAAAGGCCTCCAGCGCCTCGACCGGCCGGCTGAGATCGCGGTTGGCTTGGCCGATATTGAACATCAGTTTTGGCGACGGGTAGGCCGCATAGGCCGCGTTGAATTTCTCCAGCGCGCCGGCGTAGTCACCCTTCTCGTACCGGCCGGAGCCCTCAGTCAGCAGGCTCTGCGCCTCGGCCTTGGCTTGGGGGTCGGTGGACGGTGGCGAGAGCTGCGCGAGAAACGCGAGTATGACAATGGAGGTCGAGCACATGCTGAAACTTCCCCTCTCAGGAACGGAATAGATCTCGGCAGCAAAACCCGGCGTCTTTAGCGAGAACACACCACCGCACCCTCGCGGGGGTCAAAGTTCCTGGATCAGTCGGCGTTTGATCTTGGGTCTCGCGGATGGCGCAGTTGGCTGTCTCGCCCTCTCTCGCGCGGTGGTGTCTGCGGGAGCGGTGACTTTGACGCGCTTTACATGGGAAGGCTCAGGTTGAGGTCCGAAGGGTTTGGCTTCGGTGGGCTCCGGCGCGATAGTCGCCGGAGCTGGCGTCGTCGGTGAACTCGGCGCGGTGATTGGCGGAGAGGTGACCGGGGTGTTTATCGTCTTGGTGGTCACGGGTGTGGGTGCCGGGCGCGAACGGAACCAGAAGAAGGCTCCCAGAAGCAAGAGCGCGGCCGCGACAACGGCATGAATTGGCCTGATTCGGTTCCACAGTCGTGCGCGGATCGGGACGCGTTCGGTGTCGATGCCGGACTTGCGTTCATCCTGCGGCGCCAGGTCAACCGGTGGGGCGTTGGGCGTCTCTCCAGGTTGCGTCTCGATATACCCGATGCTCTCCATGACCGCCGACACAAGTACCGGAGACGGTGTTAGGTCGGCGGGCCGGCCAAACGCGGCGCCTTCGAAGGCGCGGGCGAAGTCCCGAATCGTGGGGAACCGCTCCGCTGGTCGCTTGCTCAGCGCCCGCCGCAGTTCCTCCTCTGCAGCCGGGGGCAGGCCGGGCAAGTGCGGAGTGAGCGGATGCGGTTCCATTTTGGTGATCTGGTAGAGGAGTGCGATCGGGTCCTCGGCGGCAAAAGGCGGGGTTCCCAGCAGCATCTCCCAGGCTATGCAGGCCAGCGCCCACTGGTCGACCTGGTGACCAATAGCATCGATTTGACCGGTGGCTTGTTCGGGCGACATGTAAGTCGGCGTTCCCATGGCAACCGCTGCATTCGTCAGCCGCGTGTGCGCGGCCATCATTTTCGAAACGCCAAAGTCGAGCACCTTGACAAAATCGGGCTCGCCCGGAACCTGCACCAAAAAGATGTTGGCCGGCTTGAGATCACGGTGAATGATGCCTTGGGCGTGGGCGGCACTCAGCGCCGAGGCGACTTGCCTCACCACGCGGACCACCGCCTCGATCGGCATGCGCCTCACGCGACGGAGGCGTTGGTCGAGGTCCTCTCCCTCAAGATACTCCATCACGAGGTAGGGCTCGCCGGTTTCAGCCTGACCAAAGTCGACGACTCCGACCAAATGCGGGTGTCCAAGTCGCGAAGTGATCTCAGCCTCGCGATGGAAGCGCGCCACGGCCTCCCGGTTGGCGGCCAGGTGTCGTGCCATGAGCTTGATGGCCACGCGCTTTTCCAGGCGAAGCTGCACGGCCTCGTACACGGCGCCCATGCCACCCTCGCCAATCAGGCGCGTGATGCGGTAGGCGCCCTCGAGCACAGTGCCCACGAGCGCGTCTGGGCGAGGTTCAGCCGGCACGGCCGAAGTCTCCTACCATGCAAACCCCGGAAGAGTCATGATCGCTAGTTTAGGTCCCCTGGCAGGTGGATGTGAAGCTCTTCTATAGCGTCTCGTGTCGAAACGTGGAAGGTCACCTGTGGCCGCGAGCGGCGGTGGTCGAGCTTCTGCCGTCAGGGCAGCGTGTATTTCTTCAGCACTGGCCACGATACCGTGGCATTGCCGGCCTCGTGACCGCCGCCCTGTTTCGTGCACAGCGTGACCTGAACCCCCGAGGCGCAGGAGGAATAGGTGGAGCAACCGTTGCTGTCCTCCGCGGACGGCGTCCCGGTGCATTGATTGATATCGGCCCATTTCTGGAACGTCGCCTTCGCACCCAGGAAGGTGATGGTCATGCCCGAGGAGGTCATGGAGCCGCCGGCGTAGGGCACAGAGGTATCGGCGGTCCCGCGGAAGATGATCAGTGTGATCGGGCGTGCTGGTTTGCAGCTGTCCACGTTCTCCTTCAACAGATCGGACGCGGCAGGCGATGCAGCGGCAAACACGTCGGCCGCGCGACAGGCCAGCACGTGTGTCATTCCGCCGCCGAGGGAGAACCCGGTTGCATAAACCCGCTTCGGGTCGATGCACGCCACTTTCTCTACGTCTTGCACCAGCGCCTTGGCGAAGGCGACATCGTCGACGGTCGTGCAGCACGGCCCCATGTTCCACCCAGTACCGGATGGGCCGTTCGCGCCATCCGGATACGCCGAGATCACGCCCTCTGGGTCGATCACCGGCTTGTAGGGGTTCGACCCCGCTTCTGCGGTACCGCTCCCGCCCAGGCCGTGGAAGTCCACGACCAGCGGCGTCGGTTTCGTGCCGTCGTACTTGGTCGGAACGTGCAAGTAATAGGTCCGGCTGGTCGTGCCGACCATCACGGTCTTTGTGCCGTCGGTGGGCTTCGCCACACCGGCTGTGCAGGTCACGGTTCCGGCGGCGCCGCCCGATCCGCCAGTCGCTGAGCCGCCCGTCGCTCCGCCGCTGGCGCCTGCAACGCCCGCATCGCGACCACCCCCGCCAGCGCCGCCGCTGGTGCCTGCAGCGCCCGCGTCGCGGCCACCCCCGCCAGCACCGCCGCCGTTTCCGGTCGAGCCGGCAGGCGCGGTGGATCCGCCGTCCGAGAGAATGCCGCCCGTCCCGTTGCGACCGCCCGTCGCGGCTGTGCCGCCTGCGCCGGCCACGGGTCCACTACCCCCGCTGCTGGCCCCGCCGGACGCGGCTGTGCCCAAGTCGGTCGCGCCACCTGAGGCGTGAGATCCGCCGCTGGCGCCGCCCGAGCCGACGGTACCGCCATTGCCAGTCGCACCGCCGGAGTCCACCGTACCACCGAGGTTAACGGGGAGGCTGGCCGCTCCCCCACTGGCATTTGCCCCGCCGCCCCCGCCCCGGCTGCCACCGACGCTATTGCCGCCGCTGCTCGACTGGCCGCAAGCAACCACGCCGAAGACTAGAAGTCCGGCCAGCGAATGGGTTAGGGCGCGAGGAGTCTTCATGCCGTCATCCTCCGTGGGTTCATCAATTGATAATTCCCGCAGCTACGAGTTTGGAGATTGTGGATTCGCGAGCGTGCAAATGCAACCGCCGCGAAATCGCAGAAACTGGCGCCGCCATTCGGTCGATGCTAACTAGATCGAAGTGTTTCGTCTGCTGAAGTTCGCCTTGGTCATCGGCCTCCTCGGCGCAGGGGCCTACTACGGCATGACCGTGAAGCTGGGTGATCGAACCTTCTTTCAGCACGTCCGGGCCATCTGGGCGACCAAAGAAACCCAGGAGCTTCGGCGGGGGACCAAGCAGAAGGTCGGCGGCCTGGTGGACGAAGCGACCGATCAGGTGGTCAAAGGCGTGACCAAGAATTCCCCTGGCAAGGTGCTGATGCGCGGAGAAGGCAGCGAAATCGACCCAGGCCAAGTCCCGTCACAACCCCCGCAGGAAAACCTGTCACCGCAGGATCGCAAGGCTCTGCGCAACATCATCGGGCAGGGTCGCCTCAAGCCGAGCGAGTGAGAAGGCTTGGGACGTAGGTTGTAGACTGCCGCCGCTATGGAAGAGAATCTGTATCGACAACTAGTCGACGACGCCTTTCGCCGCATCGACGCCGCGTTCGAGAACGTGGATCCCGACTTGGCAGAGTCCACGTTTTCCCAGGGTACCCTGACCATCGTGTTTCGCGAGAAGCAGCCGCTGATTCTTTCGCCGCAGGCGCCGACGCGCCAAATCTGGGCAGCCTTCCGCGATCGCGCCTGGCACTTCGGCCTGCGCAGCGAAGGCGATGGCTGGGTCGATGACCGAGGCCAAGGGATCGACCTCTTTGCCTTGATCGAGGATCTGGCCCGCACTGCCGCAGGCGTAACCGTGGCGATCCGGTAGCGGCGGAAGCCCTATTTGATCAGCTTCCAGGCCGCCTGGAAGTCTGTCGCCTTGAGGGTCGGATCCTCCACCGATAGAATGTAGTCCACCCGGCGGTTGCGTGGCTCGTCGGTGTTGTCGGGCGTGGCCACCAGCAGCGCGAATTCGCCGTAGCCTTCGTAGGCGATCGGAATGCGCAAGCCGTTCTTGCGGAACCAGCCGGCGATGGATTGGGCGCGCCGACGGGACAGGTTGAGGTTGTAGGCAGCGGCCCCCACCGTGTCGGTGTGACCCGCGATGTACAACTTGATGGGACCAAGATCCTTGTGCTTGGCCAGTGCATCGCCGATCTTGCCCAGGCTGGCCTGTAACTTCGGCACTTCGGCGCGGTCGATGCTGGCGGAATCGGTGGCGAAGTTGACCTCTTCATGCGGAATGTAGACCGACCAGGGGAAGAGGGCGAAGCTCTTGAACGCGCCACTGGCATCCGTGACCTTGAGGTCCACCCGCCCCACCTCGGTGCCTTTGGCCAAGGGTTTCCAAGTGACGAAAAGCGGAATCGCGGGGTCGTGGTCGGCGAACTCCTGCTCGTGCTCAAGCAGGGGATCGCCGCCAGATGCGCCGAGGATACGCAACTCCACTTTGCCGTCGGGACTGGAAACCTGGATGGGCATGCGGCCGGCAACAAGGTCCACCTTGGTCTTGTCGACAATTACCGTGAACTCGCCACCCACCAGGGTATCGAAGTAGACTTGGCTGTCCTGGGGCTCGCCATCGACCACGCAGGTGACGCGGCCACTGTAGTGGTGCTTGCCGGGTTTCCCGTCGAGAAGCACCTCGCGCGTCTCGCCCACGCCCATGGCACCCAGGTTCTGGCCCACGTTCTTGCCATCGTCCCGGTTCAGCATGACTTCAACGCGCTGAAGCTCCTGCAGAGCGGTGATTTCCAGCTTGGGCCTTTGGCCCAGCCCGACTTTGGTGATCATGCGGAACTGAATGGCGTCGGCTTGTGCAGCAGGCGGGAAGCTCCCCAGAAGCAGGAAAAAGACCGGGACCAGGAGGCGTTGTCTAGCAGCAGCAGAGCGCATGATTGCTCATGCTACCGCGAAAACCCGCGTGATGGCCGAGCAAGACAACAATTGCCGCCAGCGGCTGGCTGCATCCTTGCGGCACCGGCCGGCATCAGAACAACAGAGGCAATGTTCGGAACTAGACTTCCACGGATGCTCGGTCTGGCGTTGGTGCTGCTGGGCGCCGGCGGTGTCATCTGGTTAAGGGCATCGACCGGGGCAAGAACCATGGCAAGAGCCGACGAAAGCGGAAAACCGAGGCGTAGCGAATTGCGCAAGCGCCTGACGTCCCTGCAGTACCACGTGACCCAGGAATGCGGCACCGAGCCTGCGTTTGCCAACCAGTATTGGGACAACCACGCCGACGGCATTTACGTCGACGTGGTTTCGGGCGAGCCGCTGTTTTCGTCGCGCGACAAGTACGATTCAGGTACCGGATGGCCCAGCTTCACCCGGCCGCTGGAGGCGGGGAACGTGGTTAGCAAGACCGACGACTCGTTGGGAATGGAGCGGGTGGAAGTGCGTTCACGCCAATCTGATTCGCATTTGGGGCATGTCTTCGACGATGGACCTGGGCCGACGCACCAGCGGTACTGCATGAACTCAGCGGCCCTGCGCTTCATCCCGGTGCAGAATTTGGAGGCCGAGGGGTATAGCAAGTACCTGCCGCTCTTCGGGCTGAAGCCCGCCACGTCGGCCACGACCAGCGACAAGACGGGGCTGGCGGCGCCAGCGAAGACGGAAGTGGCCACCCTCGCGGGCGGTTGTTTCTGGGGCGTGCAAGAGCTGATTCGCAAGCTCCCTGGAGTCATCGAAAGCACGGTGGGCTACACGGGAGGAACCCTGGCCGACCCGCACTACGAGGAGGTTCACACCGGACGAACCGGGCATGCTGAGGCGGTGCAGATCACTTTTGATCCACGGCAAATCTCGTACGAAAGCATTCTGCGCTACTTCTTCCGCCTACACGATCCGACCACGCTCAACCGGCAGGGCAACGATCTGGGTTCCCAGTACCGGTCAGCGATTTTTTGGAACAGCGAAGAGCAGCGGCGGACGGCCGAGCGGGTGAAGGCCGAGGTTGATCATTCCGGAAAGTGGGACAAGAAAGTGGTGACCGAGATCGTCAAGGCCGGCCCGTTCTACCCGGCCGAGGGATACCACCAGGACTACCTGCAGAAGAACCCCGGCGGCTACACCTGCCATTACCTGCGCGACTGACGGGCGACATAGTCCTGGGGGCGAGACCTGAATATTTGGCGTTGACGCCCGCCTCCGCCCGCAAACCACCTTGCAGCGGCCTGTGGATCTCACGTCTGAGGCTAAAGAAGTGGCGCGCGCCGGTCGATTCCATGGGGTCATAGGAGTGGTGGACCTTGCTGCAAGAAAATGCGATGGCAAAGATGAACGAAACTCTCAGCTTCGCGCTGGCGGTTGTGCTGCCTCTCACGTGTGCATGCAGCGTGATGTTCGACAGAAACATCACGCAGTGTGCGACTGATTCTGACTGTGCCACCTATGAGACCGGTGACACTGCGCACGCCGTATGTAGTCAGGGCGTGTGCGTGAATTCGGGCCTTGGTCCCAAGGGCTGCTTCTCGGGAACGCCGACAACCACCATTGAGTACCTTAACGCGTGCACCGCCGCGCAGAACATGCCGTTCGACAATTGCGCCAGGCTGGGGCTTTGCGGCGACGGCGCGCTTCCGCCTGACCCGGTGCCCCCGAAGAGTGCCGGGGCAGTCACGGCAACTATAAATGCCGTCGCGCCGCCCACCTTGAGGTGCGCAGATGCGGGGCCCAACGTGATCTACATGACGGGGACATCCGACTTCGGACCCTTGCTCAAACAGGTTACCCCGCTGCTCGCGGCCAACACGCCGCCGTACCGCGCCGTCTTCATGTCCGGAAGCTCGTGCGGGGGCGTGAGTGCCGTGTTCGGTCCCACGCCGGCCGTCATCAAGGACGTGGCTGGGACGCCAACTAAGGCAGCCAGCTACGCCTACTACTTCGACGACGCGGGCACACAGGTCAATTGCACACTCGACCCAGAGGGCAAGGTTGTCGACATCGGCGTATCGAACCTCTACTCGACGGTTTGCGATCCGACCTATGTGCCCGGTGCCACCGTTGCTGGATACTTGGGGCCGGTCGTCACGTTTGGTCTCACCGTGCCCGCAGCTTCCACGCAGAAGTCGATCAGCGTTGAAGCAGCTCACATCATCTTCGGGCTGGGCGGGCAGAATCCCACAGGCCTCAGCTCAAGCCCGTGGACTGAGCCTGCCTATTACTCCATCCGCAATTCGGGAGCCGGGTCGACCGCCCTAACCGCGGCGCTCATCAATGTGCCGCGAACGGGATTTTGGGGGGTCGACCGTCTGTCGACCGACAGCATCCGAGACACGCTGAATGACTCCACATCGCCCGAGCTATCCATCGGCATTCTGTCCATCGACTATGCCGACAAGGCGCGCGGCAACCTGCGCGTTCTCTTCTTGCAGTCCGAAGGTCAGCTATCCGGATACCTGCCCGATTCCACCGCCACCGCCCTGAACAAGGCAAATGTGCGAGACGGACACTACCCCCTCTGGGGTTACGTTCACTTCTACACAGCGAATATCAATGGGGCTCCTTCTGCCGCGGCGGGAGCCTTCGTGACGCGCTTCTCGGTGCCGAAGCTCGATGCCGCGTTGGTGGATGCCATGATCGATTCATCGTTGGTTCCACAGTGCGCAATGAAGGTGGCGCGCGAGGCCGAAATGGGCGATTTCGTACCAAATCCGTACCAGTTCCAATGCGACTGCCATTTCGACAACCGGACGACCGGCCACGCATCGTGCGCAAAGTGCGCGACGTCCAACGATTGCCCGGCGAGCGCCCCAGCGTGCAACTACGGCTTCTGCGAGGTGGAGTAGGTGCAACCACGCGAACCAGGAACGTGCACCCGTTGTACCCGAGCGGGGTGGGCACCGCGGCTGCGGCCGCATGCGGAGATGATCCTGGGAAGACGCACCGAGCCCTGAAGAGTATCTCGTTCTGTGCCGAAACACCGCAAGAGTAATGGCGGGAACGTGAAACATGGGAGCAGCAACGCCGATAGGAATCGAAATAGCCGAAGAGGATATTACCCCTGACGGCAGGGGGATCCGTCCGGAGGCAGCCTGCACCGCCGTCGCCAACGACAACAGCGGCCTGACCCAACGCTCGTTGAAGCGGTCATACAGCCACCTTGCCCTCGTGGAAGAGAGCCAGGCGGCCGCGAAAGCCGAACCGTCTGGTCGCCCAGAGAGAGCGAGATCCAGAAAGGCCACGCTGTGGCTGTTCGCAGTCGCAGGACTCGTGGTAGCGGGGACGTTCATCCTCTGGTGCCCGACGACACCGAACGCTGTGGCCGGATTGAGCATCCGAGAACTGGCTAGCATCGAGGCGATCGTCTTTCTCTCTGGCGTGATGAGTGGACTGTCGGGGTTCGGTTTCTCCGCAATCGGAGCCACAACCCTCTTGCTCCTCCCGCCCATCTTGCAGGTCCCACTGTTTCAAACGCTGTCGACGGGAAACCAGCTCCTCTCGGCCGGACAGTTGCACGAAGATATGCCCAAGTCACCCAAGGATCTTTGGGCAGGGCCGGGGCCATGTATGTTGGGCGGTGTAGCCGGCGTACCGATCGGAATCTGGCTATTGTCCCACCTGCCGGCGGCGCGGCTGATGGCGCTATTCGGGACGCTGCTGTTCTTGTATGCCCTCTATTCGTTGTTCAGGCCTGCGAGCTTCAAGCTGCGCGGTTTCGACGGTCCGGTGTGCGGCGCTGTGGTCGGTTTCCTCGGGGGTGTGGTGGGCGGCTTCACCGCTTTTCCCGGGGCGGCGGTCGTCGTGTGGACGGGGTTGCGCGGTTTGCCGAAGGCGCAGCATCGCGCCATCGTGCAGCCGTACATCATCATGTCGCAGATCTACTCGTTGGGCCTAATTGCATTGCTGCATCCATCCTACCTGAGCGGTCAGTTCTGGTTGCTCCTGGCCTTGAGCTTGCCCGCGGTAGTGCCGGGGACCCTGAGTGGCCTGGCCATCTACCGGCGGATGTCTGATTTGAATTTCAAGCGGGTTTCGTACCTGCTTCTGGGGATTTCTGGCATATCCCTTCTGGCGAAGACGTGTGCCCAGGCGATCATGAGCCTGTTCTGATCCGAACTGAGAGGCGTACCCCTATGGCTCAGCGATCCATCCGCTGATATGGGAACCCTGAGAGGGTTCGCTCTGCCCTTCGGCCCCCCACCCGCCACCCCCACCCCGCTCGCTTC
>PMJO01000066.1 GCA_003158455.1 Myxococcales bacterium
GTTCTGGTCTTGCGCGGAGACAGCATTGGGATCGTCGGGCACGAAGTCAAAGATGACCTTCTTGGCGTTGTTGGGGCAGTTGTATTCGCTGCTGGGCGGCGTCTGAATCGTCCGAATGGTTGCCGTGCCCGGGGTGTCAGCGTAGGTACAGGCGGGAAAAACACCCCCGTCATAACCGCCCCCGCCACCGACCCCTCCCGTCGCGGGAGTGCCGCCAGTTCCTGTGCTGCCGCCGGCGCTTGTGCTGCCGCCTGCTGCTGTGCTACCGCCTGCTGCTGTATTGCCGCCTGCGACTGTACTGCCGCCTGTTCGTGTGCTGCCGCCAGCCGCCGTGCTGCCGCCGGCGCCCGTGGCACCGCCGATCTGCGTGGTCCCGCCAGCACCGGTGGACCCGCCGATGACCGTGCTGCCTCCAGATCCGGTCGTGCCGCCGAGCCGCGTGGATCCGCCGGCTCCGGTAGAGCCGCCCGCCGTCGTGGCGGAACTGCTTCCGGTCGTGCCGCCGCTAGCGCCTACGCCGCCACTGCCACCTGTGCCATCCGGCGCGCTGGGCAAATCGACGGCTGGGTTGGCGTCAAGTGCCTGCTGGCCACCGCCGCCGTCCGGCACGCGGCCAAGCTGGTTGGTGCCGCCCGAGCAACCCGCCATGAGACAGAGCGCAAACGAAGGCGCCAAGAAGGATCCGAATAACCATGTTCTTGTGTTCATCGTGCTGGACTTAGTGGGGGAAGAGGTCATGAATTCTCACTCGCTCTCGAAGATGATGGCCCTGATGCGCGCCCGATAGGGGCTTTGCGGGTAGGCACGCATGAAGGCGCGGGCGCGCTCGGTCGCGGCAGCCCGAAGACTCGGCTTGGCTGCCTGTGCTTCAATGGTCAGCGCCTCTCTCTCTTGCGCGAGCGGGCTGCTTGCTGGTGCGCCAAACTTGAGTAACTGAAGTGCAGTATCGGGATGATGAGCGCGCAGGGCCGTGCGCACACGGTCCAGCCGGCGGCTTTCGTCCAGCAGCTCGTTGACGGAAACTGCGGGCGCCTGGGAGGGCGCGGTCGCCTGAGGGCGAATCTCCGGCACCGAAGGCGCCTCGGAGTCCGAGGCCGCTTGCGGACGAATCTCTGGAAGGGTTCTTTCCAACTCCCGCGGTGAGTGCCGTCGGGCAAAGTCCGCCTGCACTCGCGCGCTCGGCTGCAACTCCTCGGCCGCTGGGATGGCGAACGCCGGTGCTGCCGGCTGCGATGCGAGGGCGACGGACTTTGCAAGCGCGACCTTCTCCGGGCGAGGTCGGATCTCCTGCGCAGCCGGCGCGGTTGGCAAGGCCGCCGACTTGGGCGATGGCGCCACCGCCATCCTGTCTGCGGGTGGCGAAGCCTCGGACGGCTTCATCTGGGTCGTTTTTCCTCTGGGCTCCGCTTCCCGGGCGTTGTGCGAAGAAAGGCTGTGCAACCCGACACCCGCTCCGGCACCGGCCACTAGCACGATGGCCAGCGTGAGCTTGGCGCCCAGCGCCCCTTTCCCCGCGGCGGCGGCAACCGCAACTTGACCGGCCTGCGCTGCCGCGGTCGGGCCAGGAGCAATATGAAGGCCGCTGGCTAGGCCGGACCAGATGCGATCCACCTCGGCACTCGAAGGAAGAGGCGCCCGATCATTGAGCAGAAGCGCGCGCACCTGGGGGTCGGCTCCTGCACTTGGATCGCGCCAGCGTGTGGGATCTTTCATGATGTTTGTCCTCTGGGCGCCAGGGTTGGAGCCCGTGCCGAGCGCATGGTTTGGCTGGTGGCCCGTTGCCGCGTCGTCAGGGCAACCGTGAATGCCTCGCGGGCCAAGCGCAGGCGCGAGAACACGGTCTTGATTGGCGCTTCGACGATGGCGGCGATTTCTTTGCCGGAAAGCTCCTCCAGTTCGAACATCACGAACACCTCCCGCTGTTCCGGCCGGAGCTCGGACAGCAGCTCGTCCAGTAGCTCAATCCTCTCGCGCTGCTCGGCAATCTGTTCCGGTCCTGGCTTGGTGTCGCCTTGGGCGAGCACCGCTGGATGGTCGCCGATCTCTCTGCGCACATACGCGAGCCGGCGGCGATCGCTGGCGACGCGATAGCAGATTCCCACCAGCCAGGTGCTGGGCTTGGACCGGCCCTGGAATTCGGGAAGCTTGCGAAAGGCGACCATGAAGACCTCTTGCACGGCATCAGGCAGGTCCGGCTTGGCAATGCCAAGCCGGAACAGTGTGCGCCAGACCAGCGCCACGTGCTGGCTATAGAAAACGCGGAAGTCCATGGATCTGAATCAACTGAATGAGCGGGTCTGAAACAGTGCGATTCTCACGGAATTCGCAGCAAGATTTCGGCCGTCCCCGTCCAGCCTGGATCGCCTGACTGGTAGATTTGGCCCAGTCCACCAATGGTAAACTGCTCGTCGCGCAATGAAAACAAGCGGCCGGCGTCAAGGGCCAAGGTCAGACGGCGATGCAGGCGGATTCCGAGGGATACTGAGGCCCCTGCCGTCAGCCACGGACGCCAGAGCGAGCGCGCATCAAGGTAGCCGGTGGACTCGCCATGCAGGGCGCCGGCCCCCATCAGCCCACACAGGGCTGGGAAGCTGCGCCCGCCAAACGGCAGAATTCCCCAGCAGACACTGGCCAGGCCGGCCACCAGCGAAACCTGGGATTGGCCTGGGCCTCTCTGAATACCACGGCTGGGCATCCAAAGGGCGGTGATGCCCGAGGCGATCCGTGGCCAGGGGTGCCATGTCACGTCCAGGGTGATCCCCAGCGAGGGCGCCCCCAGAATCCCGGTTGCGCCCAGCGCGCCAGCTCCCAGTTCCCAGGGACGACTAGGTCGGGCAGGCTCGGGCAACATCGGCGGCTTCGCGGCGGGAAGTGGACGGCCGTCCGCAATCAAGGAAAGCATGAGCGTCAGCGCCTCCGCCAGCCCGGCACAGTCCTCGCCTGTGTCTACCAGCCGCCGGGTTCCTCCCTCGAACCCCAAGGCAGACACCGTAGCCAGGTAGCCGCGCTCGCTTCGCACGATCTCGATGCTCACCCTATCGGCAACTGGGGCACCGGGCGAGCCGAACGGATGCGCCAGGTGGCTTGCAGCCCGCGCCCTCAGCGCCTCTTCATCCGGACACGACTCTGCGCCTGGTCCACGGACCACCTCGAACGAGAGCCCTCCTGCGGAAGGCGCATCCGGGCCCCATGCGACTGCGGCCAGGGTCGCCGCAGCCCCCAGGGTCAATACCCCTAGTGACATGTCCCCATTATGTGTTGGAGATGCACGCAGATGACAAGCCCAATAGCGCCGCACCGTTGCAACCTGACGGACAACCCAACCGTGCCGATTGCGAACGAGACATGTATGATCGGGATCGTGAATTGTCGTGGGTATGCAGATCCGTGCAAGCGCGCGCTGGGCGCCGTGCTCTGCGCTGCGGTGACCATGCTCGCCCTCGTCGCCACGGGTTGCGAACAAAAGCTCGACGTTGGCTCGAACCGTCCGCTTCCTGTCGACGCACGCAACCCAGTCGTACTCTTCAACGACGAGCCCTACGGGAACTGGCAAGGGGAATACGCTATGTTGCTCGCCAACGGCGGGGGCCTGACGCTTGCCGGGATCGTCGTCGGCAACAGCACGGCGTGGCCCGATCTCAACGGGAACATGACTGGCTGGCAGGACATGGTCGCGGCAGCGCGGGCGAGCGGGATGCAGAATATTCCGGACCCGATCACGAGTACCGGTCCCACGCTTCAGCGGCCGGCGAGCGGCGACATCGATGCAACGTCCGCGAACCGCTCTGCCGGCGCGCTGCTCATAGTCAACGTGTCCAGCAGCCTCAGCCTTCCCGATCGGCCGATCGTGGTGGCGACGGGCGGGCGCCTGACCGACGTCGCGGACGCCTATCTCATCGATCACACGGTTAAGGACCGGGTGGTCGTCGTGTCGGCGCTGGGCACGCCGTCCGCATCCGGCGGCGAGATGGGCGATCCGAACGGAAAGATGGACCCGTGGGCCGACGCCATCGTCACGGCCCGCTTTCGCTACGTTCAGGTCAGCGCGTTCTACGACCAGCTTGCCGACGTCCCCGCTTCGCGGCTGTCCGAGCTGCCCGCCAACCAATTCGGGGACTGGATCGCGTCGAAGCAACCGAACATTTGGAGCATGCCGCAAGCTGCCGATCAGGTCTCGGTACTGGCGGCGGCGCTTCCGGGCTTCGTGGTTGAAGTCGAGCGTGTGTCCGCCGAGGCAGTCGACGCCGGGGCAACCGCCGGTCCCGCTCTCGCAGACGATCCGAACGGGTCAGCGTGGCTAGTACGCCAGAGCGCAGGTGCCGTAGCGACCGAACGCTTCTGGAAGCTGCTGCTCAATCCGAATACCTACGGGCTCTGACCCCAAACCGGCGCGGCGGAGCGTGACTTGGTCACGCCAAGTCGCTTGGTTCATGGTTCACCCCTAGTGAAGGAACAACCACTGGTTTCCTGCCCAGTTTGGTGTCCGCAAGCCTCAGAAATGGCTCACACCGCCTCTCGCCTCGCCACATCTGTCGCGGCGCTCAAGAGCTGAGCCGTTGTCAGGCACTGGCGGACACTACCGAGCGAGTAGAGAATAGAGAGCTGCAAGAACGCGCCATGCTCACGCCGCTAACATTCGTAGGAGATGACGCGGCGCTGGTAGAAGCGCTGCGAACCGGGCATCCGGGCGCGGCAGCGGCGTTCTACGATCGACATGCTGGGCATGTGCGTCTGGTGCTTCGTTCGACCCTGGGCCCCGATGACGACCTCCCCGATCTACTACAGGAGGTCTTCATCCGGGCGCTGAATCAGATAGGCACACTCCGCGACGTCGATCGGATGGGCAGCTGGCTGACCTCCATCGCGGTCTTCGTGGCTCGCGCGCAAATTCGCCTGCGGGCTCGGCGAAGTCGGCTGCGGGTCTTCTCCCCCGAGCGGACAAGATCGTGGCAGCTCGAGCAGCCTTCGTCGGACGCTCGGCGGGCTTTGCGCCAGCTCTACGCGGTCCTCGACCGAATGCCAGTCGAGCAGAGAATGGCCTTTGTTCTTCGCTACATCCACGGAATGACCCTGGCTGAGGCCGCCGAGGCTTGTGAAACATCGCTGGCCACGCTTAAGCGGCGACTGGCTCGCGCCGAGAAGCGCTTCCCGGAAGCCGCTCGTCGGGAACCAGCGCTTACGCAGTGGTTGGAGGATGGGACGAGATGGAACACAAACAAGAAAGCTTAGAGAATATCGGTACCCACGTTCGTGAGATTCTCGCGGCGGATGTGCACGCGAGCGACGAGCTTCGTCGCGGGCGGATCGCCTTTCTTGAGGAGGTCGAGCGCCGTAACGCAGTCCCGAGCTACCGTCGTTCGTTGCGGCCCGGAAGCCGCCGCTGGCTACCGTTGCTCTTTGCCGCATCATTCGCCGCAGGCACGGCGGGATTGTGGATCTGGATGCGCCCGGTGACCTTCCAGGTCGGCGAGGCTCGCCCGGGGCAGCTAGGCGATGCAATCGAGGCTGCTGATGGCAGGGCCACGTCACTCCATTTTTCCGAGGGGAGCACACTTCTGCTCCACGCGGGCGGCCGGCTGCGCGTGCTTTCGCTCGCGACGGGCGCTGCCCGCGTGCTGGTCGAGGACGGCGTCGTCGACGCCACCATCGCTCATCGCAGGTCTGCCAAGACGAGATGGGACTTCGAGGCCGGTCCCTATCGCGTGACCGTCAACGGCACGAGATTCAGCATGGCGTTCTCTGCCAGCGACCAATCCTTCAGCTTGTCGACGGCGGAGGGCCAAGTCGTGGTGTCGGGCGGCTGTCAGAAAACGCCCACGACGATCTCCGCCGGGGAGAGGATTGAACTATCCTGCTCACCCCACGAGGCGCCGCAGCCGTGGACAGGCAGCCCACCCGCGATGGAAGCACCGCTTGCCCGGGAGCGAGATCTTGCGCCGCCGAGCAAGGCAGCGCCGGAAGACGCCTGGCGAGAGCTGCTTTCGGCAGGACGGCTGTCAGAGGGGCTGCGCGCCGCGGAGCGCGCCAATTTCGAACGGGTTTGCCAGATTGCAAGCGCGAAGGAACTGCTCGCGCTGGCCGACGCCAGCCGTCTTTTCGGAGCGGGCAGGCGTGCGGCCGCTACTCTGCGTGTACTGCGACAACGCTTTCCTGGCACGATGGATGCCGCGACGGCGGCGTTCACGCTGGGACGCGTTGCTTTCGAAAAGCAGCACGCGTATGCCGAGGCAGCAGACTGGTTCGAAACCTACTTGCGAGAACAGCCCAGTGGCCCGCTCATGGGCGATTCTTTCGGCCGCCTGATGGAAGCCAGGCTGCGCTCCGGCGACCGTACGGCCGCGCGCACGAGTGCACAGCAGTACTTGCGCCGGTTCCCGGAAGGGCCCTACTCTTCTGAAGCGCGAGGCATTCTTTTGAGGTGAGGCATCTTCCCCCGCTTTCACGGCTCCGGCAGAGCAGCCGGAGGTGTTTGCCTGCGGTTTTCTTCGCGGCGTGGGTCGGAGTCCTGCCCGCGAGCGTGCAGTCGCAGCCTTTGCAGACGCGCGAGCATCGTCGCGTCCTGTTGCTGGTGGACAAGCCCGGCGATCCTTTCATAGGTCGGATCAAAGCCGAGATTGCGTCGCTCGGCCTGGACGTTGTCACGCGCGCCCCGGTGGGCCCGATCGAAACGGCTGCGCGCGCGGAGCACGCGATTGCGGCCATTCGCATGCTCCCCTCCCGCAAAGGGGTGGAGGTGTGGATGGCGGACGAGACCTCTGGGCGTTCGCTGCTGCGGCAGATGATCGTCGACGAGACGCCGGGAGGGCCCGACCAGAATTTGATCGCCCTGCAGGCCGCCGAGCTTCTGCGCACGAGTTTCTTTTCTCAGAGCGACAAGCCGCCCGCGTCGGCAAATCTGGTTCCTCCACCGCCGGTGATCGTCGTCCAGGCCGCTCCTGCGCGGTCGTCGGGCGAAGGCGGGGTACAAGCTGGCGTTGGCTTTCTCTACGGAGCCGGAGGTGCCAGCGCAGCTTGGCAGGCATGGCTTTCGTTCCAGCACCTGTGGGGCCGCCATTTCGGCGTTGCTCTCGATCTCAGCGCTCCCTTCTATCGCGGTACATTGAGCGGGCCGGAAGGCACGGCCGACGTTGGTGCGTTTGTCGTGGGCGGCGAGCTCCTGACACGTTTTGGGTCCGAGCGCCCGCGCCTTTTCCTGACCACAGGGCTGGGGGCGGGGTTCGCGGCCGTGCTGGCGACCGGGTACCCGAGCCAGCAGGGACGCGCGCAGTTGGTGGGCACTTCATCGAGCGCATACACCGGGCTTGGCTACCTGCGAGTCAGCCTAGGCTGGAAGCCTGCGGGCTGGCTGGGGCTAGGTATCAGCGGGCTTGCCGGGACAACTGCTAGCCGAGTTCACATTCGATTCGCCGGCAACGCCGCCGGCGACTGGGGGGTGCCTCTGTTCGCCGCGGCCCTGTTTGGCGAGGTCGACTGGCGCTAGAGCACCGAGCGGTTTGACGGACCGAGTGAAATTGCGCCGTTGCGAGCGGCCCGAGGCGCGAGNNCCGACGAGCAACGAAGGGACGCGACGCAAATGCGCGATTGTTGTCGCGTGGGCGGAGGCGGGCTTTGCCCGCCGCAGCCCCATCGCGGGAGGGGTTGGGAACCCGTTGCGGGTTCCCATGTCAACTCTGACGGGAGGCAAACCGTTCGGTGCTCTAGCTACGGTTCGAAGCGGAGGTCGTCGATCCAGATATCGCACTGCTGTTTCGTCCAGACTATGAAGCCCACGACTTGGTCGCGGCGCAGAGGAGTCTGCACGGCTCCCCAGCCTCCCTGAGCCAAGTCCTGAAAGCGCAGATCGTAGCGTTGCCAATCGTGAGTGAGCGGCACGCCCTTCATGTAGTCGTCGCCGCAATTCGTGCCGCACACCTGGCTGCTTGGTGCGGTGTCCGTCGTCACAATGCCGAACGGAACCGCAAAGCTGGGGCCATTGTTCGCGCCAAAAGCCGCCCAGAAAGAAATGCCACCATACGCGCTAGTATCGTACGGGCCAGCCCCAGACCGGAGATAGGCGGTCCAGTTATTGCCCCAGCTCGTTGGCGTGCTCGTCGCAAAGTGGCCTGCGCACTTTCCCCGCGCTGCGCACGCCATTGACGCCTGCATGGTCACACTCTGCGAAGTTAGGTCTCGAGCTCGACCCCAGTAGCCATCACGACCGCCGATCTTGTCCAACTTCTCGGTACAATCGGTGGTACCCCCATCCGCGTTGTCGGTACCATCCGCTTCGAAATCCGTCAGCATCCGGTCGGCCGGCTCGTTCGCGAACTGCTCCGGGCCACGAAACGGATTCCCCGGGCAGTCCGGTGCAACCGCGATGGGCTCCAGAGATGGGCTGCAAGCGCCGCCGAGCATCGCGGCAAGCAGCAAAAGACGGGAGCATGTTCGAGGCTGAAACACCGGTTGAGCAAGACTAGCGCCATTGTCCCCGGCACTTCAACAGGGACGGGACAGCTGGCAGGCACTATTCGCAGTTCGAGCCTGGGCGCGAGCGTCGCTTCGCCTATAGACCGAATTGGACTGAATCTCGGCCAAAAACTTGGCAATTCGACTCTCGGCCCGCGCGGACACCCGCTGGGATTGCCATGCGGGAGAAACATCCGACGTGAGTCGCCCAAGCCAGCGCATCCTGCGTCAGATGCGCGGATGCGCCGGGTTGTTCGGCATCGCGCGCCAACCGGACCGCCACGGAAAAGAGATTGCCGGAAAACCGAATTTCTGAGCGCCCTTGGGGTTTCGTGCAACTATAGGGAGCATTCTGAGCACCTCAAGATGGGGTGTCTGGGAAACAGACATACGAATCCTATGGAGCTTGTCGGCGCCGTTTCTCCCGTGGAACCACGTTCCTGGAGAGTCCGGTCCGCACTGCCAGAGCGGTGAATCATGTACAAAGCCTCGAAGACTAGGTACCTCTCCTTGGGTCTCTTGACGGCCGGGGTTCTCATCCTCGCTTGCGGGTGCAATAGCACTTCGAGTGGCCAGACCGGCACTGGCGGAGCCACCAGTAAAGGCGGGACCTCGGCCTCCGGCGGCACGCAGGCCTC
>PMJO01000324.1:0-130 GCA_003158455.1 Myxococcales bacterium
AATGGGCACCCGCGCCCCGGCCAAACCCAGATCGCGCAACGTCTCGTCCATGCGCCGGCCCAAAACCCGCGCGGCCTTGCGCCGCCGTTCCGAGATCTGTTCGCACAGTGCCGTCATTCGCTGCATCGCC